>DATHOA010000020.1:0-25228 GCA_035485475.1 Steroidobacteraceae bacterium
ATCCAGCTGGGGTTTCAAAGTGATGACGTGTTCCGGACAGGTTGCCTGACACAGGCCGCACTGCACGCAGGCCGGTTCGGAGAAGCGCAGCATCGGTCGCTCGGGATCCGCGCTCAATGCTCCGGTCGGACACGCTGACACACATGCCAGGCACAACGTGCAGCCACCGGCATCCAACTCCACCGCACCGAATGGCGCGTGAGCAGGCAAAGCAATCACCTCAGTGGGCTCAGGCGCGGCGCGGTGCAGCTCCTGCAACGCGAATCGAAGCACGCTGCGCTTGTCTCCCACCGGCAGGAAGGTGCTGGGGCGTGGCGTGCCCGCCATCCCGGGAATGCTTCCCAGCTGTGCACCCAGGACCTCCGGGTCGTCCGTCTCGATGGTGGCAATCCGGCCTGCGCCAAAACCAAGCCCGGCCAGGATGGGCTCCGCCAGGGCGATTGTCCGGGTCAGGCCCACAATATCGTGGTGCGGACGCGCCCGCACAGCCAGGCGCACCGCGGAGGCCCCATAGGCGAACAGCGCCGCGAGTGCCTCGAGCCCGATTTGCGTGACCTCGTTAACACATACCGGCAGCACGTTCGCGGGCAGTCCGTCCCCGAACCGAGCCAGTGCGTCAATCAGCGCCGCTCCGTGCGCAGCATCGTGCAGCAACACCACGGCGTGTTTGCCGCCTGCCTCGCGATACGTCATCAGCAGTGCGCGCAACTTCTGCAGTAGCTTATCGCAGGGCGGCAGCGCATAGGCGGCGGCGCCCGTGGGACAGGCCGCAGCGCACTGGCCGCAGCCCGCGCACAGATTGGCATCGACTGCGACGTGGTCGCCGGCCGGGGCGATGGCGCCGGCCGGACACAGGTCAAGGCAGCGCGTGCAGCCAATGATCTGCGAACGCGAATGCGTGCACAGCGATTCGCTGAAGGTAATGTAACGCGGCTTGTCAAAGGTGCCGATGAGATCACGCGCTTTCAGCACGGCACTCATCACCGCAGCGGGACTGCCGGGATCGGCGCGCAGATATCCGTCGCGCAGATCGGCGGCGGGAAACAACGGCGCGCCACCGGACAGGTCGAGCACCAAATCGCAGCGCGACAACGCGCCATCACGCGAGGGTCCAAACGACAGGACCTTGCGCGAGGACGGCGTTGCCTGCGCAAAATCGTCGACCGTGAGTTCAAAAGCGCCGAGATGCCCCTTGGCCGATCGGACCGTGCCCTTTGCAACCGGGAATTCACGGATGCGCGGCGGCACGACGGCCGCCGGAGGTTTGATGAGGACTGTAATGTCCAGATGCGCCTTGAGCAAGTCTCCCGCCTCAAGGGCCTGCTCGTCGCGCCCGTATATGAGCACGACGCCGTCACTCTTCAAAGTGAGGTGGGAAACCTCCGGCGAAGGCACCGCGGCCGCAGCGAGCAGCGCGGCCATCTTCGGCCCCGCCTCGGCCGCCGCGAAGGACCAGCCTGCAGTCTCGCGCAGATTGACAAAATCGATGGGTGTCGTACGCCCTACTTCGCCTGCCGCCGCCGCGAATACCGCGGCTTCCTGCGTGCAAGCGACCGTCAGTAACGAAGGGTCCTTTGCGATTGTTTGAAAGCGTTCCAGCTCCGTTCGGCACAGTCGGTGCGCACTCGTCACCAGCGATCCGCGGCAGGCGCGACGCACCGCCTCGGAATCGAGCCGCATTGTGTCTTCGCACGTGCACAGCAGGATATTGCGCCGTGAATCAGGCATTTTCTCGCGATCCGTGACTGCTAAGGCTTTGCTTCATCCATGACCTGCAATGCAGCAGAATAGCACCGAATTGGACACGTCCATTGTCCCCAAAGAGTACTTCCTATCGGTACCGATGCGGAACTATAGTTGAGAGGAAATGCTACTTACGGTATCCCCATGCGAATCAGGCCAAGCGCGTGAAACTGCTGCAGACCGTTCGGGCGGACCGGTCGGACACATTTATCTTCGATAAAGCGGCGGCGCCGGGCGAATGGGCTGTATCCGGGGCCTTCGCGTTCGCGCCTCGGGATCCGGCCTCGCTGACGGGGAAGGCCCGGGCGGCATTTCGGGGCGGATTCCTGGGTATCGACTCGTTCGGTTGGTCGACCTTGGCGCGTATTGTCGAGGCAACCGAGGCGGATCGGGCCGCGGCAGTGGAGCTGCTGGCGGCGCAGCTGATGAGGCGCTTCGGGGCTCCCGATCTCATCACCGCGCGAGCCGCCGCGCAGGAGGAAGTCGCGTTCGCCGCTTCGCTTTGCGAACACCCCGCCGGAATGCTGATTGCGGTGTCGCGTCGCTGCGAGAGCGGCACGACGCACGAAGCGTTTCGCACCTTGCAATCAAGCGCCCAATGGCACCAGGCGCCTGTGTTCACCTTTATCAACGCCCCGGACGAAGACGTTGAGCGCGAAGCGTGACTTCTGGCTGTCCTGCGGCCACCACCTGCTTGATCGCGGCGCGGACGGCGGCTTGATCGTTTCGGATGAATTCCTGAAGGCCTATCTGGCACGCCCCGAATTGACGCCGCCACCGAACGCCTGCCTGGCGGAGAGGACGCTGCACCAGGAATTGCTCAGCGATCCGCGGCGGCCGGTAGGACCTGTGCAGATCGCCGCGATCGCCGACGCGGACGCGCGCGAGAACTGGGAATTGATGGTCGCATGGAGGGACCATCTGGCACGGCATGCCACCTTGGAGGCGGCGTACCTTGCGATCGTGAGGCACGAGCTGCGATTCCCGCATCTGTTTCTCGATCAGCTCGTGCAGGTTATCCTGCGCAATGTACTCGATGACTGTGAGGACGTCTTCATGCTGCGCGCCGCGGAGCTGTTCTTCCGCTCACAGCAATTGACCTCCTACGAGGGGAACCTGATGGCCGCCGATCAGGAGACCGCCTCACGCCTGAGCACCGGGGCGCCGTCACCGTTGATCTCGCTGCTGGGGCTGCGGCCTGCAGCGGAGGTCGACGTGCTGAGCGATGCCAACGCTTGCAGCTACTGGGAGCGCAGTGATCTCTTTGACATGGCCCTCGATCTCACCGCGGGCCGCCGGGGGCTTGCGGCTCTGGGCGAGGTCATCGAGCGCTGGGTGCGCCATCTACTCGCAGTTGACGTCGCCGTCGACGCTGTGGCCGAACTGCGCGACGTAACGCTTTGCTGGTATGTCGGATTGGACACTCATGCCACGCAGATCGGGGACGCGCTGTGGAATGGCGACGAAGTCGACCAGGCGGCGCGGGAACGCGTGGTGGGTCTTTATCGCCTGACCTTTCCCGCCGATGCCGAGATCCTCGAACGGGCCCGGGGTGCACCCACCTACCTGCTTGCGGCCATGTCCGAGGAGCTGGTCGTGCGGCTAAAACCGCAGAATCTCATCACCGGCCTGCCTGTCATCCACTCCACTGGAGCCGTAAATTGAACTTGGCACTCGCGCGCATTCCGGTAGGAGTTGTCGTCGAGCGGCGCAGGGCTGAAAGTCCTTGGCTGGAATTCCTGCATCGACCTGTCGCCGTGCTCGCAGGTGTGCCGGTGGCGGAACCTTGGACGGTAATCCGCTCCGACGGAGACACGACCACACTGTATGCCGGCCAGGCCATGATCGAGCTTCATCGCACGGAGACAGGCAACTACCGCGACAACCTCGCCTCCGGCACGCCGTTGCTATGGGTGATCCTGCGGCCAACGAGTGCCGAGGCGGGGTTCGACTTGCTCATGGTAACGGCCGATCCCGCAGAGGGTGAGGCCTTGACGGGGGCCGGCAACGACTTGGTCGAGGCCGTGCCGATGCCGGTTCCGATCAGCGAGATCGTGGCGAGTTTCATTGCTGAGCACCATGTCGAACGGGCGTTTTTCAAGCGTCGGCGCAACGGGTAACGACTGATGAGCGAAACTGAAAACTTCCTCGCACGCTGGTCACGGCTGAAGCGTGAAGCTGCTTTGGAGATGAGCGGAGTCGATGAACCCGCGCGGGCGCAGGCGCTGCCGGTTCTCGCGCCGCCCCCTGCTCCCGCGTTTGATCCGGCAAATCTGCCATCAATAGAGTCGATCGATGCCACCACCGATATTCGACCGTTTCTCGAAGCTTGCGTACCCGAACAATTGACGCGCGCGGCGCTGCGCAGCGCCTGGAGCGCCGATCCCGCCATTCGCGATTTCGTCGGTATCGCCGAGAGCCAGTGGGACTTCAACAACCCTACCGCCATACCCGGATTCGGTGTGCACGTAGCGGCGGATTACCTATGCAGCCTCGCCGCACAGAGCTCGCAAATAGTCGAGCAGCAGGTACCGGCAGGCACCGATCCCGGCGGCAGCCGTCCGGCAGATGTCGTATGTGGAGGAGACGCCAATAGCGCAGAGCCGTTAATTCAGCGCAGCGCCCCAGAAGGCGATCCTGGAACGCAATCGGTGCGCTCCCACGGCGGCGCGTTACCTCGGTAGATTCACGGCCAATCAGGAAAACGGCGTAGATGCGAGATCAGGGGTCAGAGGAACCGGCCGGAGTGGTCGATGAGTTCGATTTTGCCCGGGCGCAGGAATATTCCCTGCTCTCTACCCTGCTCTTGCGCGGCCCGGACGCCCAAATGCTCGCCCGTCTGGCCCGCCTGCGTGGAGATTCCAGCCAACTGGGGCGGGCGCACACGGCACTTGGGGAAGCTGCGGCACGGACGGATGCGGCCCGCGCCGCACGGGAACACCACTCACTGTTCACCGGGCTCGGACGCGGCGAACTGCTCCCGTATGCGTCCTACTACCTGACCGGATTCCTCCATGGGCGCCCGCTCGCCACTCTTCGCCAGACGCTCGGGCGTATCGGCGTCGAACGGCTCGACGGACAGTCGGAGCCGGAAGATCACGCCGCAATTCTTCTGGAGATCATGGCAGGCCTCGCCAGCGGCACAATTCCGGCGCCGGCGGGGACGGACCGTGAGATCTTCGAAGACCACCTGGCGCCCTGGATCGCGCGCTTTTTTGCGGATCTGGAGAAGGCCACGTCCGCAGACTTCTACGCCAGTGTCGGTACGTTCGGCAGAGCGTTCGTGGAAATCGAAGCGCGGTGCTTCCTGCTGCCGCGCTGACGGGATCACGCCGCCTTTAATGTGCAAGTCGTACGGCTGACGTGGAGAACGCGCTCGCCGCCGACTCCTGAACAGCCTTATCGAGAATCGCGGCAGCCGCAACAGCGATGACACTCGCTACGACGCATGCAGAAATGAAACTGCGCATAGGCACCCCATGGAACCACTTCTCCAACAGCATTCTACATCGGCCGCAGCGAAACGGCGACCGGCAGCCGCGCAGCGCGAATCGCCGGAAGCAGTCCACCGAGGAACCCGATCGTACAAGCCCATGCGATGCCCACTGCGAAGAGGCTGGGCCCCACGAGCAGGCGGAAGGACACGTCGCTGTTGAACTCGCCGCCGCCGGTGCTGAGCGTGTCGCCATTGAACAGCAGCCATGCGATGGCTGCGCCGAGTAGCGCGCCGAGCAGCGACAGCAGCAGCGCCTCGACGAGGACCGATACCACGACCCCGGTGGGCCCGAAGCCGATCGCGCGCAGCGTCGCGATCTCGGCCGTGCGCGCTGCGACCGCGGAGTACAGCGTATTGAGGGCGGTGAATATGGCGCCGATCGCCATGATCGCGCCGACGACCGTGCTGAGGAGGTACAGCAAGCTCGTGATCTGTTTCGCCTGGCCGCTGTAGTAGTCCTGCTCGCGATCGACGTCAACCTCCAGGGAGGAGTTCGCGAGCAGTGCGCGGCGGAACCGATCGAAGGACGCCGGCGAATCGAGCCGGACCGTAACGGAGCTGTATGCGCCCCAGTTGAAGGCGGACATCAACGTGCGCACATCCGCGAGAATCTCCGAGTCATGCGAGTCGCCGCCGCTCGTGAACCGGCCGACCACGGTCCAGAGGTTGCCCCCGAGATCGACCTGACGACCGATGTCGAGACCCGAGAACTCGGCTGCGGCGGCCGAGCCGACCACGACCTCGCGCAGCCCGGGTCGGAACATGCGCCCGGCGACCATCCGCCATTCCGGGTGGACCAGGAACGCGGCTGCGCCGATACCCCGCATCGTGACGCCCGCCGCGACTGCATCGGAGCGCTTGGGAAGGTTCACGCCAACGACGTACTCCGGGCTTGCGGCGCTCTCGCCCTTCGGACCACGAAGTACGCCGGGGCCGTCCGCAACGGGTCCGACCCAGCCGATATCGAAAGCGCTGAAGCCCTCGTTGGTCGCCGCCTTGTGCAGAACAATGGCGCGCGACGGATCTCCCGTGGTCGCGAATGCCCGGCTGAGGCCCGTCGCCATGCCGAGGACCGAGACCAGGACGCCGACTACGCCTGCGATTCCAATGACGACGACGAGCGAGGGCGCGAGCCGCTCGGGCAGGCTTCGCAGGTTCATAGCCGTGACGGCAGCGATCTGTTTAAACATGGGGGAGTCCCGGAACCCTCAGTGCGCCGCGAGCGCTGCCGCTACGTCGAGTCTTGACGCGCGCCATACTGGAGGCACGGCGCTCACGAGCGCAAGACCGACGGCAATCGCGAACCCGGCCCCGACCACGGTTACGGGAATCGGTATCGGGGCCAGGCCGATGCCTTGCATGAGCGGCGGGAATGCGAGCGCCGCGAGCGCGAGTCCGCACAGCGCACCGCCGACGCACAGGAGCAGCGCCTCGAGCACGACCAGTGTGGCGACGATGCGGTTCGAGTAGCCGAAGGTCCGCAACACGGCGAACTCGCCGGTGCGCATGCGCACCGACTGCATCATCGTGTTTGCCGTGAGCGCGAGCAGGGTGAACAGCACGGCTCCGATGATCGCGTTTACGATGAAACGGATGTTGCCGGTGCGCCGGATGTTCGACTGGGCCCACTGCTTTTCCGTCTGGGTCAGCGTGGGGGACGCGGAGCTGCGGAAGTAAGCGTCGATCTGCCGGCTGACGCGCGTCGCGCTCGCGGCGTCTTTCACGCCGACAATGAACACGGAAGCCTGATCCTTCATGCCTCCGCCCTCGGAGAAGTAGTCGTAGTTCATCCACAGTTCGTTCGTCGGGAGGTCTCCTTGGCCGTAATGGAAGATGCCGACGATGTCGAACCCCCAGCTGTGACTGCCGTCCGGGTGTGCCCAGATGGGCGTGTCGACGGTGACGTGGTCGCCGACTTTCCAGCCGTAGCGAGTCGCCAGATCCGCACCGATGAGCGCCCCGGTGCGCGTGCGCAGCATCGCGGCCCGCTCGTCCGCCGGCAGCACCAGTTCCGGATAGATCTTGAACAAGGCCGCCATGTCCATGGCGCTCCCCCCGAGCTGATTCTTCGGGTCCTGGTAATAACCGCCGAAATACCCGTTCGCGGCCACGGCCGTCACACCCGGAATGCGCGCAATCTGATCCCGCATCGCGATCGGCATCCAGTGGGTAAAGCCGATGCGGTTCAGGGTGCGCAGGCGAGTATCGCTCATGGAGTCGATCAGCACATCCAAGCCGCCGATCACTCCGTGCAGCACGCCGAAGAGCAGAAAGGCGACCACGATTGACAGGAACGTGAGTAGCGTACGCAGCCGGCTGCGGAACAGGGCGGCCCAGATGAGCGGCAGGTACTTCATGAAGGCAAGAGGATGCTCACGGCACTTGCATTGTAGCTCAGGCACCGGTGAGCCACATCCTCCATCAGCGCTGGGTGCTCGCTTGCCGACAATGATTTTGCCGCAAAGCAATAGTTGCAGCAGCAGCGTCGACTGCGACGGCCGCCCATAGGGTTTCAGCAACCGGTCTGACTACATGCGAACGTGGAGCTGATTCTCTACTTTGGTGACTCCCGGTACCGCGTGTACAACCACCAGGATCTTGGTTGCCTGAGCGCTCGTAAGCCCAGCTGCTTCGAGCGTTACGACGCCGTTCTGCGTGGAAACGTGAACGCGCTGGGCAATGTCTCGGTCCGATTCAGACAACTGGCGGGCCACGCGATTTGCAAGGTCGGCATCGAAGCTTTGGGAGTCTGCAGCCGTGGCTGCGGATCCGACGCCAAGTAGATTCACCCCGCAGACCATCACTGCAACGAGTACTCTGCTAACCATAGTCTCATCCTCCCGATTACATCTGCTTGAAGGCGGCGAGTCCCACATCACAGCGAGCCACGGCCGCTCACGTCCGCTCGCCAATCCTTACAATACTTAGATGCATCGGGTGGCCAAATGGTCGCACCAGCGTGACTTTCACAGCAGGAATGTCCCATTCAGGACCAATCTAGCCAAGCCAAATCGGTCCACTTGAGTCATCCTTTCGCCGGGCATGGTGTAGAGATCACCTGCCGGAGGCTCCTACTCCCCCTCCACGAGCCTCCCCCCGAGCGGCGGGCTGAGAGCCAGCCCGCCGCATTTTAGAACCAGAGCCTGCCTACAGCTGCATCTGAAGCCTCGCGATCAGCCAGAAATTGCCCGGAGCCGGTATCAGGCGCAGCATCGGGAAAGCGACTATGTGACGGTGGAGGCGCTTGGTATGCACGCGGACGGTTCATGAGCATCAATACGGACATTGCCGACGGCGTGCTGACAATTACGATCGCGCGGCCAGAGAAAAGGAACGCGCTGACGCTGGCCATGTACCAGGCGATGAGCGAGGCAATCCAGCTGGCGCGTGCGGACGCCACGGTGCACGCCCTGCTGATCACCGGTCAGGCGGACGTGTTCACAGCCGGCAATGACTTGCAGGACTTCCTGCAGCAAATGCCAAGCGGCGAGTCATCGCCGGTGTTGCGTTTCATGCATGCCGTGCTCGACTGCGAAAAGCCGATCATCGCAGCGGTTACGGGGTTGGCTATCGGCATCGGCACCACACTGCTACTGCACTGCGATCTGGTCTATGTCGCCGAAGATGCGCGCCTGGGCACACCCTTTGTAAATCTCGGACTGGTACCGGAATTCGGCAGCAGCCTGCTGCTGCCACGATTGATGGGCTATGCCCAGGCGGCCGAGAAGCTGCTGTTGGGGGACATGTTTTCAGGCACCGAGGCCGTTCGCCTGGGGTTGGCCAATGCGGCTTTACCATCGGGTGAGGTGCTGGATCACGCGCGCGCAGTAGCCCGACGCTTTACCACCCTGCCCTCCGCGGCGGTGGTGGCGTCCAAGCGCCTATTGCGTGCGGGCCTGCGAGAGCAGATTGATGCCACGATCAACGCAGAAGTGGCCGTGTTCATCGAGCGTCTGGGCAGTGCAGAGACTCGGGAGGCATTGCGGGCCTTCCTCGAGAAGCGGCGCCCAACTGTGGGTGTGGGCCCGTGAGCGGCGCGACACTGCGCGGCCGGACCTTACTGATCACGGGTGCTTCGCGCGGTATCGGGCTTGCGATCGCCGTGCGCGCCGCTCGGGATGGCGCCAACATCGTGTTGCTCGCCAAGACCGTCGAGCCCAACCCCAAACTGCCCGGCACCATCCACAGCGCCGCGGCCGCGGTGGCCGCAGCTGGCGGCGAGGCGCTCGCGATACCTACGGATATCCGCGACGCAACGGCGGTCGAGGCGGCCGTACGTACCGCCACGGCACACTTTGGCGGCATCGACATTCTGGTGAATAACGCCAGCGCCATCAGCCTGACACCGACTCCTGACACCCCTATGAAACGCTTTGATCTGATGTTCGGCGTGAACGTGCGCGGCACTTTCGCCTGTACACAGGCATGCCTGCCGGAGCTCATACGCAGCGCGCAGGCAGGCAGGAACCCTCATGTCCTGAACCTATCGCCGCCGCTGTCGCTCAAGGAGCATTGGTTCGCACCGCATGTGGCCTACACCATGGCCAAATACGGCATGAGCATGTGCACGCTCGGCCAAGCAGGAGAATTTCGCCCCTATGGCATTGCCGTCAATAGCCTTTGGCCGCGTACCGCCATTGCGACAGCCGCCCTGCAGATGATTCCGGGCATCGATCTGAAGAAATGCCGCAAGCCCGAAATACTGGCCGATGCGGCCGCGTGGATCCTGACCAGCGAGGCGCGAACGGTGACCGGGAACTTCTTCATCGATGACGAGGTGCTGGCGGCCCATGGTGTCACCGATCTGGATATCTATGCGGTCGTTCCGGGCACGCAGGATCTCATCCCCGACGTCTTCCTGGACTGAACGGCAGCCAATGCGTTCATCCGGACGGCGGCCCAATTGAATCTCTAAGTGGTTGATTCGCAAGCCCGAGAGCCGTCCATCAAGCGCTTTGGCAACGGGGCCCTCTCGATGAGCGAACCGCAACGCGACCTGTCTGCCTCATCGGATTATGTGACGAGTTACGATCTTTCGGCAAAGTTCCAGATCATGATAGCCCTTGCTGCCAACGTCCCGAGCCGGTGGGCCGCGGAAATCCGCGCGTGGAGTTAGCGTACCGCTGCAACTTGCCGGCTCCTGAACGCTGGGCAGACGCACCCCACCCGCATTCGGTGCGCTTCAATTACTCCAGTTGAGCGCCGTGCGGTGCGCCCGCAACGTCCAGGACCATCATGTATTGGTTTTTTAGCGCATGACAGCACACGCGGACGGGGTGAGCGTACCCACGCCCCCATCGACCTCTGCGGCGGACTACCTTGCGCTCCTGTCGACATTTCCAGGAATGGTGTTTCGCCGCCAGAACGATGAGCCCGGAACCCTGACCTTTGTGAGTGAAGGATCGCGCCAGCTTCTGGGCATCGCGCCCGAGGAGTTAACCAGTGGCCGGCGCAGTTACCTCTCTCTCATTCATCCCGAAGACCGTCCCGCGTTCTTCGCGTACTTCAACGCCACCTTAAGTGGCAGCCCAACCGCACACGCCGAATACCGGCTCGTGCTGGATGACGGGACAATCAAGTGGATCTGGGGCAATACGCACGCGGTTACCGCAGCAGACGGCAAGGTTGAATCAATACACGGATACATCATTGACATAACGGAACAAAGAATATCTGCGCTGCGCGACCAACACCGGATAACCATTCTGGCCGCATTGGCCAGCCGCGCGCCGCTCAAGACCGTCATGCACGCAATCGTCCAATCAATGGAGGCCGAGGATCCGTCAATTGCCTGCTCCATCATGTTGCTGGATCCGGCCGGGCGACGGCTAAGTTTAGCCGCCGCACCAAGCTTGCCGCCGGCCGTCCAGGCGACTCTGAACGAGATTGACGTCTGCGCAGAGGGAGGGCCGAGCAGTGTGGCGGCTTATACCGGACAACGGACCATCGTTGAGGACCTGCGCGCCGACTCCGGGGCATCCGGCGAGAACGCACAACTGCTCATTCACGAGGCGCGCCGACTGTCTTGCTGGGCGGAACCGATCTTTGCACATGGCGGCCGATTGCTCGGCACCATCGCAACGCTTTATCGCGCCCCGCACGTACCAACTGATGAGGACATCAATCGGGTTGCCCGAGCCGCCAGCTACGTCACTCTGGCACTGGACTTGGATAGTGCCATCTCCTCCGCCAAGGAGAGTGGCCGGCTGGCTCAGGCGACGCTGGATTCGCTCGGTGCACACCTGGCAGTGCTCGACGCCGACGGCACCATCCTGGCGACGAACGAGATCTGGCGTGAGTACGCCCGCACGAACCTTGCGGAGCCCGAACAAATCGCGCAGGGCACGAACCATCTCGCGTATCTCGAGAAAACCGGCAAGCTCGACAGACCGCAGAACCTGCCCAGGTATCATGCGATTCGGGAGGTAATCAACGGTTCACGAGACACGTGGGCTGACGAATTTACGGTAAACATTCGCGGCGAAGAACGCCGGTTCTACTGCCGCGTGACACGCTTCGCTGGAGCAGGTCCCGTCCGAATTGTCGTGTCGCATTCCGACATGACAGATCTTCGACAGGCGCAACAGGCCGCCAAGCAATCGCAGGAAAGATTCGCTTCACTCTTCGAGTTCGCCCCCGACGCCCTGCTGGTCTGTGATGATGCCGACTTGATTGTGGAGGCAAACGCGCAGGCCGGAGCAATGTTTGGATGGGAGCCAGAAGACCTCCTTGGGCAGTCCATCGCGGTTCTCATACCCGCCGGTATGAGAGACCCGCACGGTCAGTTGCTGACGCATCGCGCGCAGCCGCAGGCGCCGCGCCGGATGGACTCTGACCGGGGAGCTTCGCTTGGTCAACGACGCGATGGTGTCACCTTTCCGATTGAGCTTCATGTTGGTCCCATGATCTCCGAGAAGGGTGAGTGGGCCATTGCTGTCATTCGCGACATATCCGAGCGCGTGACCGTACTGAACGAACTGCAAAGATACAGTGACGAGCTCGTCGCGGCGAACCGGGCTGTCGAGAGTGCACGTTTGTTACTTGAGGAACGTGTCGCGATCCGGACCGCTGAGTTGAGTAACGCGAACAGCCTTCTGCGCCAAGCGACACTGGCGGCCGAGGATGCCACTCGCGCGAAATCGGCATTTCTGGCTGCGATGAGCCACGAGATCCGCACGCCCATGAATGGTGTCATCGGCATGATCGATGTTCTGACCCATAGTGCACTTACTGAACCGCAGCAAGATGCCGTGGCAACCATAAAGGAGTCCGCCGGCTCGCTGTTGGGAATCATCGACGACATCCTGGACTTCTCCAAGATCGAAGCCGGACGGCTGGACTTGCATCCCAGCCCAACCTCGATGCTTGACCTGGTGGAAGGAGTGTGTGGGTCGCTCAACTCCCACGCGGCAAAGCTAGGCGTCGACCTCTGCTCCTTTGTGTCGCCCAATGTCCCGGAATTTCTGAATTGCGACTCCACGCGGGTACGCCAGGTCCTTATCAACCTCATTGGCAACGCGATCAAGTTCTCTGCCCGTCGGACGGGGGTGCGCGGTAGCGTATCAGTGCGGGTTAACGTGGCAACCTCGACCCCGCTGACAATCGCAATTTGCGTCGCGGACAACGGCATCGGGATAGCGCCGGAATCCCTGTCGCGCCTGTTCGTGGCCTTCACGCAGGCCGAAGTCTCGACCACGCGCCGCTACGGCGGGACCGGGCTTGGCCTTGCAATCTGCAAGCGTCTAACAGAACTGATGCGCGGCGCCATTTCCGTGAATAGCGCGATTGATGTCGGATCAACCTTCACGGTTACGCTGCCGCTCGATGCAGCCGAGGCCCCGGCACTTCGCCCCATGCCGCAACTGTTCGGTCTGCACTGCATTCTCGTGAGCAGCCCCACGCTGCGAACGGAGGATCTCGAGGCCTACTTGGCCGCTGCCGGAGCCACGGTGGAAATCGCCGCCAGTGTCGGCACGGCCGCCACGATCGCGCTGTCAGTCCGCCAGCCGGTGGTCATCATCGAGGACCTCCACCCACGACATACGAGCCAAGGCGCTCGGCTGACGAGCTCGGGCTACCCGACCAATGCCGCACTGCTTCTGATCGCCCGCAACCAGACACCTCCAGCAGATGCGATCAATCACTATGCGGTAGTGACGGGGGTGCTGCGCCGCAGGTCCCTCTTGCATTCGGTGCTGGTGGCAAGCGGGCAAGCCTCCCCCGAGGTGGTTCTCACGGATCGAAAACTGATCGAGACCTGTTCGGCACCATCCATTGCCGATGCGCGAGACCAAAACATGTTGATCCTCGTCGCAGAGGACGACAGGATCAATCAAAAAGTCATCCTCACGCAGCTCGGACTTCTCGGATACGCAGCGGAAGTCGCAGCCAACGGCATGGAGGCCCTGCAGCTGTGGCGCAACGGCCACTACGCGCTGCTATTGACGGACCTGCACATGCCCGAGATGGATGGCTACGCCCTCGCCTTGACGATTCGCCTCGAGGAATCCAAAGGCCAACGTATGCCCATCATTGCACTCACGGCAAATGCCCTGGTTGGAGAAGCGCATCGAGCGCGTTCGGCCGGCGTGGATGAATACCTGACCAAGCCGGTTCAGTTGTCCGTACTCGGGGAATCATTGGCCAAATGGCTGCCGCACGTCCCCGCAGCAGGCGGGACTGCGGATATCGCGGAGAGCCACGATCTGAATGCCGAAGGACCCCCGCTCCAAGTCGAGACCCTGCATCGCCTCATCGGCGAAGATCCCGCCGTGATTCATGACTTCCTGCAGGACTTTCTTGCCGGCCTGCGCACCGCCTCCGAGGAAATCAACGCCCTCTATGGCGCCAAGGACCTTCCTGCCATTGCCACGATTGCGCATCGCCTGAAGTCCTCCGCACGCTGCGTTGGAGCGCTGCATCTGGGTGACCTGTGCGCCGAGCTGGAGAACGCGACCAAGGCTGGTGGCCTGGTACCCATTACTCACGTGCTGCAGGAATATAATGCGGCATCGGCAAAAGTCGAAGCACAACTCATGGCTACGCTGCGCGACAAATGACCACTGACCGACACGCCCGTGTACTCGTGCTCGACGATGACGCCTTCATGCTTTCGCTGCTGGGCCAGATGCTCGCGCGCCTCGATTACAAGGACGTCACAACCTTCACCCGGGGCGCGGATGCCGTCACCGCATTGAAACGCGCTCCGGAAGCCTTTGACCTGATTCTATGTGATCTTCAGATGCCGGAGATGGACGGCGTTGAGTTCGTGCGCCATCTGGTCGATAGTCGCTACACCGGCGCCCTGGTTCTGGTCAGCGGCGAAGACAGCCGCATACTCGAGGCCGCAGAGACTCTCGCTAAGGCACATTCGCTTCAGGTGCTTGGGGCCCTGCGCAAGCCACCGGATCCGGGCGCCCTCGCCACGGTCCTGGCGCGCCTGGCGCCCAACGCAAGGGCGGCCACTGGCACCTACCAGATGCAGTACTCGCGGTCCGACCTGCAGGAGGCACTGTTGGCCAGGCATTTTGTTGCCTACTACCAGCCAAAGATAAATATCACGACCGGTGCGCTGACGGGGGTCGAGTGCCTGGTACGCTGGCAGAACCCTCACGAGGGGCTGCTCCTTCCGAGCCGCTTCCTGCCTTCAATCGAAGCGCATGGACTGATGGATGCGCTGACTGGACTGGTTCTCACCACGGCAATGCAGGATGCGCAGCAGTGGCGCCGCGACGGCCTGGATATTTCTGTCGCGGTAAACGTCTCGATGAGCAGCCTGACGAACCTGGCATTTCCGGAATTCATTGCCGACACTGCGCGCGCATTGGAAATGCCCCTCAATAGGCTCATACTCGAGGTCACGGAAACGCAGCTGATGCAGAATGTCGTTGCGGCATTCGAAATCCTGACGCGCCTGCGCCTCAAACGCGTCGGTCTTGCGATCGATGATTTCGGTGTCGGGCATTCCTCCCTGGCAAAGCTACGCGACCTGCCCTTCAATGAACTGAAGATTGATCGCGGCTTCGTTCACGGTGCCTGTCGCAACGAATCACTTGCTGTTTTCCTCAAGGCGAGCATCAGCCTGGCGCGGCAGCTCGGCATTTCGACTGTCGCCGAAGGCGTTGAGGACCGGGACGACTGGACATTCTTGCGCGCGACTGCTTGTGAACAGGTCCAAGGATGGTTCATCGCAAAGGCCATGCCCCCCGGCGAATTGGGTACGTGGACCTTGGCCTGGGAGGAGCGTTTCCGCGCTCTATCGGGCTCATCCTCATGAGTACCGGCGATCGATTGCGTCGCTATGCACGCATCACCCTGTGAGTGCCACCCGCGGCCTGCGCTACAATCTGCTCGATGGACGAACTGAGGCGCCGCCCCGCTTGCCCGTGTAGCGTTTGGCTGCTGATCGCGGCTGCTTTGCTGGCCGGAACTCCGGTGTGCGCCGGCACTTCTGTGTTTCAGACGGCCCCTGCCGACCCGCGCGCCGTGACAGTCGCGGGTAAGGGCGACGGACAGGCCGACGACACGGATGCGATCCAGCATGCTCTTGATGCGGCGACGGAACACTCCGCGGGTGGGGTAGTATTCCTGCCATCCGGGCGCTACCGGATCAGCCACACGCTGCTGATCTCACCAGGTGTGCGGCTGTACGGCGTCGGTGCGACGCGTCCGGTCCTCGTCCTGGGCAGGCGCACGCCGGGCTTCCAGCACGGTGTCGGCAGCATGGTGGTCTTCACCGGTGCGAAGCGTGGCGATCCGGTGCGCACGGGCCCCGGACCCAGCGAAGCGCGGGTGCCATTCCCGCCGCCGACGGTCGTGCCCTTCGATCCGATGGTCGCGGACGCAAACTCCAGCACGTTCTATTCGGTGCTGAGCAACATCGACATCGAGATCGGAGCCGGCAACCCGGCCGCGACCGGAATCCGTTTCCGGGTAGCGCAGCATGCCTACCTCAGCAACATGGACTTTCATCTGGGAAGCGCATTTGCCGGCATCTACCAGGCCGGCAACTTCGTGCAGAACCTGCGCTTCCTCGGCGGACGCTATGGCATCGTGACCGAGAAGACTTCCCCGGCGTGGCAGTTCACCGTGCTGGATTCGAGCTTCGAAGGCCAGACGGGCGCGGCGATCCGCGAACATGAGGCGGGATTGACGCTGGTCAATGTGACGCTGCGCGATGTGCCGGTCGGTATCGAAATCGACCCTGGTTATGGCGATTCCCTGTGGGGCAAGGACGTGCGTTTTGAAGGAGTACGGCAGGCCGGCGTCGTGATCTCCAATGAGAGCACGGTCTATACGCAGGTGGGATTCGACAATGCACTGGCGCGCGATACACCGGTGTTCGTGCACTTGCGGGACAGCGGACGCAGCGTTGTCGCCAAGGGACGCAGCTATCGGGTGCGCTCCTTCAGTTATGGGCTCGCGGTACCGGGACTGGGCCAGCCTGGACGCTTCGCGACCGCGCAGGATCTGACGCGGATCGCTCATCTGCCGCCGCGCGGCGCTCCAGCGGTGCGGCCACTGCCGCCGGTCGCGGATTGGGCCAATGTGCGCGAGCTCGGCGCCGTGGGCGATGGCAAGGCCGACGATACCGTCGCACTGCAACGTGCGATCGATGCGCACCTCACCGTGTATCTGCCGCTGGGCATCTACCGGATCAGCGATACGCTGCGGCTGCGGCCCGACTCGGTGCTGGTCGGTCTGCACCCGAGCCTGACGCGCATCGAAATTGCGGATGGCACGGCGGCCTTCCAGGGCGTGGGTGCGCCGAAGGCGCTGCTGCAGTCGGCAGTGGGCGGAGATGCGATCGTGTCGGGGATCGGCTTGCTGACTGGAGGCGTGAATCCCCGGGCCACGGCGTTGCTGTGGAGTGCGGGCGAGAATTCCCTGGTGATCGATGTCAAGTTCGAACTGCCGCGTGGCGTCCCGGGGGATGCGGACTCGGCACGGCGCTGGGACGGCCAGTACCCGAGTCTGTGGGTCAGCCATGGCGGGGGTACCTTCGTCGGCAACTGGAGCCCGGATACCTACGCCAGTGCCGGTCTGTACATCTCCGACACCGATATACCGGGACATGTCTATGAGATGTCGGTGGAGCACCATGTGCGCAATGAGATCGTGCTGAACCATGTCTCGCACTGGGAATTGCTGGCGCCGCAGACCGAGGAGGAATACCGGGAGAGCCGCACTGCCGTCTCACTCGAGCTGCGCGACTCGCATGACATCCTGATCGCCAATTATCACGGCTATCGCGTCACCCGCACCGTCGGGCCGGCGCCCGCCGCGGTGCGCCTGTATGGCGTCCATGACATTCATTTCCGCAATGTCCACGTCAATGCCGAGAGCGGCTTCTCGACCTGCGACGGCGGGGACTGCACCACCTTCCTGCGCCTGAGCAAGTATCCATTCGACAACGCCATCGAGGACGAGCCGGACGGCAGCACCGTGCGGGAACGCGAGTTTGCGCGCCTGGATGTGAGTGCAGCGCCAGCGGCCGCGGCGCCTTCGGTCTCGATGCGCGGTGCGGTGGTGCGGAAGCTGGCCGGTGGCTTCGAGGCGGCGGGCGGCGGCGCCGTGGACGCCAAGGGGAGGCTGTTCTTCGTCGACCGGATTGCGCAGCGCATCTACGGCTGGTCAGCGGCCGGACTTGCGATCCTCAGCAGTCACCCGCTCGATCCAGTGAACCTGGCGGTGGATCATTCGGGCAACCTGCTGGTGCTGTCCTCGGCCGGCAGCACCGGCACGGTCTACAGCCTGCGACCCGAGGATCCTGATGGTGCGGTCACCGTCATCGAGCCGCAGCCCGTGGGCCGGCACCCTGCGGCCGAAACCGCTTTGCCGGCAGTGTGGTGGGTCAATGGGGAGTTCAAGGATCAATACGATCCGCAAACGGATCACTTCACGACGCTGGCGGAACTTTTCGCGCGCGAGGTATCTGCAGGGCCAACCCGGGAGTATTCCTCGCCGGATGGCAGCCTGGTCCTGCCGGCCTATCGGGTGTTCCACCAGGGTGCGCCCGATTATCGCGGCTGGCGCTTCTCACATTCCCTCGACACGTATGGATTTCTCGTGGCCCAGCCTCGCGCACGTCTTTATGTGAGCAATGCCTCGGAGGCCAAGACCTACTCCGCGAGGCTCGGGAGCAGCGGCGCGCTCGAGGATCTGAAGGTTTTTACCGAGCGCGGCGGTGAAAGCGTGGCGGCCGACGACTCCGGGCGGGTGTATCTCGCCAACGGCCAGATCTTCGCCTACGGTGCGAACGGCAGCGAGCTCGGCATCATCGAAGTGCCGGAGCGGCCGCTACAGCTGCTGACCGCTGGCCATACCTTGTTCATCCTGACGCACCACTCACTGTATTCAGTGGATATAGCCGCGCTGTGACCCCGCGACAATATTCGCGTCCTGGCGTTCAATTCAAGCAACTTCCCCCTCGGATCGTGGTCCGACATCCAAATGCGTCCACCGGGGAAGGATTGGAATCGACTTACCTTCGCCCTCCTGGTTTGCGCAGCCCACCTGGTGGGGTTTTGGCTTGTTCGCAAGTGGAGCGCCTCCCAATCGGTCAGGGCAATCGGCGAGGATTTCGCGTCCACAGTTTTCTTTCTCCCCGAGCAGGCTCAATTACCGATTGAAAGAAAACCAAAACTGCCGCCGCGACCGAGCTTGTCTGCGACCGTCGATCATGGGCACACGCCCGCCCCTCGGCCGGAATCCGCCGCCGACGATTCGACGGCCATCACTCAACCTGCCCTTCCTCCCGCCGTCGACTGGCGCCAGGAAATCGAAAGCGTGGCAGCGGACGCCATTGAAAATGCCATACGTGATGCCCGCCGGGCCAACGTGATTGCGCGCAAGATTGAACCCAGCCCCAGCATGACACCGCTTCGTGAACCGCACAGGGACTATGGTTGGTATGTTCAGCACTCCCGCGAAGTAATAAACGCGCACGGCGTTCCGGAATGGGTCCTCACTCAACCCTGTGATGCCGTCATGCTGAAGGTCGATCCCAACTGCACCATCGACCATGTGGAACAGCACGGAGTCTTGTTCGAATACATGCAGCAGGTCACCGATGAAGGATCGAGGTACCAAGGCCTCAACGCGGTTCCCTGAAATGAGGTCCACTTTTCCCTGCGAGCAGGATCAGTCCGTCAGCGATTGTGCCGCGCCAGCTCTGGTAATCATGCGCGCCCTGAAATTCCTGGTAAAACACCTCGTAGCCCTTGGCGCGGAGCACATCCCGCAGGTGGCGATTCGTAACCAGGATGGATGAGCCGTCGACATCCCGGTCCCATTCCTGCGACCCCGCGTCCAGGTAGAAGCGTACCGGCAGCTTCGGGCTGTTGATGAACAGTTGGGCAACATAGTTCGCCTCGGCTTTGGGCGCGAAACTATTCGGTTTCGCGTGTTCGGGCGGTGGAATCCACCAATAAGAGCCGGATTGCGAGAGCACATTGCCGAATGTTTCCGGATGCCGGTAGGCGGCGCACGTCGCCGCCAGCCCTCCGTAGCTGCTGCCTGCGATCGTCACTCGCTGCGGATTGCGGGTCACGTTATAGTTCTGCCGCAACCACGGAATCAGCTCGGAATTCAAAAACTCCGCGAAGATGGCATTGCACGGCAATTCCGTGGCGCGCATTCCGTTGACATTACCGACCATCACGGCGACTGTCGGCGCAATCCTTTTCTCGGATATAAGGTTGTCGAGCGTCGTCGGAGTCGGCACGATATCTATGTAGGTATCGCCGTCGAAGACCACCAGCAAGTGGTAAGGCTGCGCGTTTTTCGAGTAACCTGGCGGCAAGTACACAAAAATCGGGCGGGTATTTTTCAGGAGCGCGCTGGAGAGGTCCTGTTTTACGATCTCGCCCGCCGGCACCCCGGCGCGTTTGGTGGCCCAGGGCTGCGGTGGCGCGTCCGGCATTTCGAGCACGGAGGAACCGCGATGCGACGGAAGATCCGGGTTCTTCGGGGAATCCCAGGTCGCCTTGGGATTCAAGGGATCGCGCTGGGATCGAACAGCGACCTGACTCAGTAATTCATCGTCGATCTTCGTACCCGGTGGCACTGCCGGCGCGTTCGGCGTCAACAAATAAGTCATGCGCAGGCGATGGTCGAGGCGCATTGTCCTGAACCAGACATCCGTGCCTTTCACATGGTGCAGGAAGCAATCACCGGGGGTCGGCGAGCAGTTGTATAAATTGAGCAGAACCCGTTGAGTGTCTGCGTTACCCCGCCAAAGAAACGATTGATGGGATCGTCCTGAATCGGCTCGATCAGCGGACTTCCATTCGGGCCGATCTCCTTCCAGAAGACATCCGCCTCCGCCTGGCTGGCAATCTTGCGAATACGCGGGCTTACGTCCTCTTCTGCCAGCGCCGGTTCGCGCGGAGTGTGGATTTTCAGATCGGAGATCCGGTAAGCGGCCGGAGCGTTTTCCTCGCGGGCTGCGATCTTGAGGTTCCACCGGCCCGGCTGAGTTGCGAGGAATTGCAGTGCGGCCGCCTTCTCCCGTTCGGACAAGAACGCGCGGCTGAGACGGCCGTCAGGGCTGTACACCGAGAGAATCACATCCTGGCCCTGGCCTTCCAGCGTCAACTGGACGATCTGATCGGTCTTCAGATCAAGGGCGAATAGATCGCTGCCTCGGGCCGCGAGGCTGCGGTTAAGGGTCTTCTCCGGCGCGAGCTGGATGGGCGGCCGGGACTGTGCAAATGCGGTCGCGAAGAGCGCAGCGCAAATGGCGATCGGCAAAATTCCAGGGCGCATGGAGATTCACCTCGAACGAATCGGACGCAGATCTGCCCATCGACAACGGGCTCCGACATCAGTGGAGGGTCATCGCGACCACGAACAGCAGGAACAGGACAAACGCCGTTCCACAGATACACAGTAGTGCGATCGTGCGCCATGTTGCGGCGAACAGTCCCAACCCGTAGGTACCGCGCAGTTGCGCGAACATATGCACTGGCGGCACAAAGATGATGCACATCGCGATCACACCGCTGCTGACGCCCATCATTCCCAAGAGCGCAGCGACGGCGAATAGCAGCGACATGAACGATAGGGAATACAGCGCGAATACCCCGTGATCGTACATTGCTACGCCGCGCTTCCAGAAAAAAATCAACCACAGGAAGGGCAGCGAAATCGGGATCAGCATGAATGAGAATTTATAGGCGGTGCTCTTGAGCTTGTAGAGCGTGAGATCCGGGTTGACGAGTGCACGGTAAATCTTGCCCTTGGTTCCCGGATCGGCGACGTGCCGCCTGGCCTTCGCCGCAAGTTTCTCCTGCCAGGTACCACTGCCAACGGCAGCATCGGTGGAGCGCGCGGCGTCATCGGGCTTAGGTGTGGCGGGCTGCGCTTGCCCAGGCTGGGCCTCCGCCGCTGATCGTGAGCCGAGGTCGATTGCCGCACTGGCGAGGGCGCCCGAGGCGGCCGCCATTTTCTTCGCGAACTTCGCCTCAGCCAGTTCTTGTTGAGCCTCGCTCAGGTCGGCGCCGGTCTTCTTGAGCTGTTCGAGCTTCGTGGTAGCCTTCGCGACGTCCTGGTCCGCCTCCTGCTGGGCCTGGGCTAAGTCCGCCTTGGCGCTACGGGCATCCTCGGCTTTGACTGTGACGTTGTGGGATTCGCCCTCTACGGCAAGTGAAAACACGAAGTACATGAGAAAGATGCAAAACAGAAACAGCGCCATCGGCGAGACATACCGCGTGCGCTGGCCATCGATGTAACGGCGCGTCAGCAGGCCGGGGCGAAAAGCAAGCAATGGCGCCGTACGGATGCCTTTCGCATCGAAATGGAGCACCCCATGCAGAAACTCCTCGCTCAGGTGCCACAGTGAACGATGTAGGTGCGCCGGCTGGCCGCAGCTGCCGCAGTAACGGGCGCTCAGAGCCGTCCCACAGTTCAAGCAGTTATGATGGGCGCCGGTCTCGGCGCCGTGCCGGTCCGGAACCGATATGGCATCGATTTCCTTCGCCGCCAGTCCTGCCGACACCAAGGTTCCAACTTCCGGGAATTCTGGGTTCATGCTCGAAACTCACCTGGGTTGGCGGTAGATTGTACACTCCTGTCATATGCAGCCCCCGCATCGCGGCGGCCGCCGGCATCACTGCGTTGCAGGGTACATCCACAGATTGTTCATCTCGAAACGAGTGTTAATCGGATCATCGTACTGGTATCCCCCGAACAGCCACACGTTGCGGCTGGTGTCCTTCCACCCGAAAGGCGCGGCACGCGCGCCCGGTATGTTGGTGGTCGCAACCACCCCTTGAGTACCACTGCATCACGCCCTATGTGAGCGATTCCTTTATTTTTGACTTAGCGTATGCGTGAGCGTTGCCCAATGCAAGGGAGCGCAAAGAACGAGCGCAGCGGCAGGGGATTTCGATCTGCTGCGTCCGGAATTCCAAGGCATCAAATGCCAGAGCGTCGAATGCTGCTGCACCGCGTTGGTGTGCCGGCCCTCAGCTTAGCTCCTGGGCGAGTCCGATGAGAAGCCCTTCAGGCCCGCGAATGTAGCAGAGCCGATACGCGTCCTTATAACGCACCACTTCGCCTGCCAGCTGCGCGCCGCGCTTGCGCAGCTTCGCGAGCGTCTCATCGATGTCGTCCACGGCGAACATGACGCGTAGATAGCCCAGAGCATTCACCGGGGCGTTGCGGTGATCCGCGACGGTGGGCGGAGTGAGAAAGCGGGAGAGCTCGATCCGGCTGTGACCGTCGGGGGTGCGCATCATGGCAATCTCGACGCGCTGATCGCCCAATCCGGTGACACGCCCGGCCCATTCTCCTTCGATCGTGGCCCGCCCTTCGAGCTCGAGGCCGAGCTCGCGAAAGAAATCAATCGTCGCTGCAAGGTCGTCGACGACGATTCCGACGTTGTCCATGCGTTTAAGCCCCATGTTTCAAATCTACAAGACGACGTCTGTTCTGACAACGGAACGCAGTAAACATAGGCGCACGAACACGAACACTTTCCGCAACTCAAAGACTGGTCTTCCAGGTTCGTGCTCCCTGGCGCGCGTTTCATAACAATCCAGCAGCCACGTGAATTAAATTGGAGTTAGATCGCGGTCGCACCTTTGCTCCGATTCGCTTGCCGCCACACCGGAGGATATGATCATGCTGAAGATGCTTGGCGTTGTTTTCTCAATTGCCGGCTTCACGGCAATTCAAGCCGCGAGCATGGATGGGTTTATCCACGCGCCTAAAGTGGACGAGCATGTAGATGATGTCCGCGTCAATATTGAGGACCGGCGCACGGTAGAGGTGGCTACTGCATTTTCCAGAATCGATGCAGAGGGGACCTTCCATACGTTGCCGATCGATCACGATCTCAATCTCAAAGCGACCCTGTGGTACAGCCAGGGCGTTCCGGAGATCCGCGTGGAGCTGATCAGTTCGAAGAGCGGCGAACCCAGGACGCTTTCCACGTCAAATGCTCAGGCTTTCCCCGGTCAGGCCACCGCGGTCAATTTCGGCGTGTACGGTGATCGCGTGATCAATATCTATGGAGGCACAGACACTGGGCGGTGCGCAGACCTGCCCCCAATGGTTAAGCCGGATCCGCAGGCTTCCAACTGCAACGGGGGTTGCACGGGGCCTTATGAAGGGATGCCCAAGGTGATCGAATCGCGCGCCCGCATCGCGCCGAAAACTGAGCCTGGAGAGCCCTTGACCATTACGGGTCGAGTGGTCGGCGCCGATGGCAACCCGCGCGCGGGCGTGATCGTCTTTGCCTACCATACCGATCGACTGGGTATCTACCGGGCGCCCACGCCGCCGCGGAGCCAGTTATCCAACTACCAAGGGCAACTTCGGGGGTGGGCACGTACTGATGCGAACGGGCGCTATACGTTTGACACCATCCGCCCCGGCAGCTATCCCCATTCGAACAATCCGCAGCATGTGCACATGCATGTCATCGAGCCGGGCTGTTTGACCTACGCCATCAATGAATTGCAGTTCAGCGATGATCCGGTGCGCCAACAACTGAGTGAAGCAGATAGAAATCGCGAGGGCGAATGGACAGTGATAGGAACACCGCGGAAGACTGCTGAGGGCTGGGAGGTGACGCGTGACATTCAGCTGGGAGAGCACATACCCGACTACCGACCCTGCGCGAAGACGAATTAAGCAGACGACAGGACTCCGTGGACCCGCCGTCGTGGTCGGCCACGCGGCATGTATTGTTAAGAGAACGCCGTTCATTGCGGCGATCGCAACGCACCAGAGTCGGTAGCCCGTGGACTGTCAGCCATCCGAAGTTGCGTGCTAGACTTTTCATCAGGCACGACGGCTGACAGCACTCGGCACTCGACCCAATACGAGATCCGGGAAAACTAGAAGAAGAACTGGGGATCTCAGCATGATGAGTTTCATGAGGACGCGCTTGGCGGGACGTTGCGCACTCCTGTGTTCGCTGGTGGTAAGTTCGCTGTCACTCATCGCCTGCGGTGGGGGCGGAGATGGCGGGGGCGGCAGTTCGACGTCCACATCCACAGCCACTGCACCGCCGGTACCCGTCGCGCTGTCGTCGGTGGCACCCAATACCGCTGTTGCTGGCTCCGGCAGCGTCGTGATCACGGCGACCGGAACCGGCTACTCCACCACATCGAACATCGAGTGGAACGGAGTCGCTCTGAGCACCAACTTTGTCTCCGGCACCTCCTTGACGGCGACGGTTCCCGCATCGGACCTGACCGCACCGGGTACGGCGTCGGTCAGCGTGGTCGATTCCGCCAATGGCGGCACGGGTTCCGCCGTCACCAACTTCACCGTCACTGAGCAGGCCTCACCCGCTCTCACGACGCTGGCGCCCAACGCGGCGGTTGTCGGCGGCCAGGCCTTTCAACTCACTGTCACCGGAACGGGCTTCGGTACTTCGGCGCAGGTGCTGTGGGACGGGCGAGCGCTGCCTACCACGTTTGGCTCCGCGACCCAACTGACGGCCCAGGTGTCGGCGGCGCAGATCGCAAACGTAGA
>DATHOA010000021.1:0-5424 GCA_035485475.1 Steroidobacteraceae bacterium
GCAGGAGGAGCTCACGAAGCGGGAGGTGTCGATTCTCAAGCGGCTGGAATCGGGCCTGAGCAACCGGGAAATCGCCGAGGCGATTTTCGTATCGGAGGGCACGCTGAAATGGCACCTCCACAATGTCTACGGAAAACTCAATGTCAGGAACCGGGCCGGCGCGATGGTCCGAGCACGGGCCCTGGGTATTCTTTGAACCCTTCGGCCTCCCCCGGAAGGGGGAATCCATCGTGGCCATTGGTTTGCGCACACTGAGAGCGTGACCCAGCACCGAACTCAACCCCATTTGGCCAGCGCGTGCGCACTGCTCATGGGCACCCTGTGTGGGTGTGACGGCTCCCCTTCGCGAAACATCCTAGGCTCCTATTTCCCCTCATGGATGGTCTGCGCCCTGGGCGGGCTCGCGGCAGCGCTGGTGGCCAGAATTGCCCTGAAGAGCACGGGACTGCTCACAGAGTTGCCGGCGCCATTGGTCGTACTGCTGTCCGTCGGCTGTGCAGCGACGTTCGCACTATGGCTGGTGTGGCTCGCTTGAATACGGTCCGCGCGAACAGCGGTGTGACGCTGCGCGGCAGGATCATCGCGCTCGCCTCAATTGGCGCTGCGCTGATCTTGGGAATTCTGGTCGTATTCGCCATCGACCGGCGGCCGCGCACGCACGATGGGCGGCTGTTCGCCTTCAGTGCGCAGATGGCATCGGAAATCAACGGACGCATAGTCCGCGTCGCGGTCACCAACGACCAGCACGTGTCCAAGGGTAGCCCCCTCATTCTCATCGATCCGGCCCCCTACGAAATGCAGCTGCGACAGGCGCGTGCGCAGGTCGCTGCGCTCAAGGCGCAGATTCATCTGACCGGCAGGCAGGTGGAATCGCAGAACTCCGGTGCGCTCGCTGCAGAGAGCCAGGTTCAGAAGGCACTCGATCAGTTGAACTACGCTCGGGAAACGCGCGAGCGTCTGGAACCGCTGGTCAAGCCCGGCTTCGTGACCCAACTGCAGCTGGATGAAGCACGCACCAATGAGGCATCCGCCCTTGCCGCCCTCAACGCGCTGACGAAAAGCGCAAAACAGGCCCATCAGGCCGTCGGTGACACGCTCAGCCTCGAAGCGCAGTTGGAGGGCGCCGAGGCCACCGAGGCGCTGGCGGCGCGCAACCTGGAGTTGACCACACTTCGGGCACCGTTCGATGGCATCGTCGTCGGCCTGCAGATCGCCGAAGGAACCTTTGCGCTCTCCGGGCACCCTCTCTTCAGCATGATCAAGTCCGATGCGTGGTACGCCATCGCCGATTTTCGTGAGACCGAGCTTCCGCGAATTGCCGTCGGTGACCGCGCCACCGTGTGGACCATGGCCGACAGCGGGCGCGCCATCAGCGGGCGCGTGGAAAGCTTGGGGTCTGGCGTGCAGTCAACGGACCAGGATGGACCGGGCCTGCCACAGACGGGGCGGGACCTGGACTGGGTCGTCGTGGCGCAGCGCTTTCCAGTCTGGGTTCACCTCGACCACCCTCCCGCCGAGGCCATGCATGTCGGCATGACCGTCTCAGTGAAAGTTCAACGTGGCGATCTGCGTTAGCGAAGCGCAGCCTCGCCCGCCGTTCATTGCCTTCCTGGCCCGGGAGCTTGCGCCAAGAGAGGGTCGCGGGCTCGCCGTCACGCGCATCGCCGCAGCGACTACTCTTACGGTGGCGATAGCGATGGTGTTTCGCATTCCACTGGCCGCCTACATGGCCTATCTGGTCTTTCTCATCAGCAAGGACGACCGCGAGGCGACCACGATCACGGCGGTCGGCGGAGCGCTCGCGGTTACTTTTGCAGTCATTTTTACGCTTGGTCTGTCGCTCGTCGATCTCGGCGATCCGGCGGTCCGACTGCCTGCCATGGCCCTGATTACTTTCCTGGCGATGTTCAGTGTGCGCACCTTTGCCCTCGGACCGGTGTCCTTCCTGGCCGGGTTCATTGTCGTCACCATGCAGTCGGTCATCGACGAGGTGCCCAACACCGAGACGTTCACGCGAACGGCCCTGTGGTTGTGGGTCGTGGTCGTGGTTCCCGTCGTCATCACCGTACTGATCGACCTGCTGTTCGGCCCTGGCCCATCAACGGCGGCCGCCGGTGGCCTGCGTAAGGTACTCGCGCAGCTCGGCAGCGCGCTGACGCGCGGGGATGTGTCCCGGCAGTTGCCGCACTGGCGCACAACCCTGCAGTCGCTCATCGCAAAGGCCGAGAGCCCAGCTGCAGTGTGGCGGCTGCTCGATGCCCTGGTCATTCTCGAGCAGTATCCGGACCCCATCCCTGCGCCCGAGCGGGAGCGTTTGTCTGCCTTGGTTGGACAATGCCTCAGGTCATTGGAACACGCAGAGGTAGCGGTTACAGCGCCGCTGAGCGCGGAGTCACTGCCACCTGCACCTGCGGGTGTGGACGTCCAGTGGCCCGCACGACTGGCAGCGACCGAGGCCCTCCAGGGGTTTGAGCACGAGATTCAACTGTCGCAGTCACGCAAAAGCGGACCCGCTGGCCACAAGCAGCGACGGATGTTCGTACCCGATGCGCTGAGCAATCCCGCTCACTGGCAGTTCGCGCTGAAGACCACGCTTGCCGTGATGATCGTCTATGCCGTGTACAGCATGCTCGATTGGCCCGGGCTGCGAACGTCGATCGTGACCTGCTTTTTTGTGGCCCTGGGGAGCCTCGGGGAGACTGTGCACAAGTTGTCCTTGCGACTGTCCGGAGCCGTCATCGGCGGTTTGATCGCAGGTTTGAGCATCGTCTTCGTTCTGCCGCACTTCACTGATATCGGACAGTTGAGTGTCCTCACGGCCGTCGTGGCGCTGTTTGCAGGCTGGGTCGCGACCAGCAGTGAACGGCTCTCCTACGCCGGCCTGCAGATCGCCTTTGCATTCTTTCTGGGATTGCTACAGACCTATGCGCCCGCTACCGACCTGACCGTTTTACGCGACAGAGTGGTGGGGATCTTATTGGGGAATATCGTGATTGCGGTGGTCTTCAGTGCGCTGTGGCCTGAATCGGCGATGACGAGACTGCGCACCGCACTGGCCGATGCGCTGGGTGGCATCGCGGCTGTGCTGCGCTCGCCGGGGGAGCGAACCGCCGCGAGGCAGCGCACAATTGAGGCCCTGGTGCGGGCTGATCAGTTCGAAACTCTCAGCCGGTTTGAGCTCGAAATGCTGCACGGTGAGAAGGCGCCCGCCGCCCATCTGCCGGCCTTACACAGTGTGGAGCGCCTGGCCGCTGCCGCCTTCGTCGCGACCAGCGACCCGGTGACCCGAGCTGTAGATGTACAAACAGTAGCGCCGCTCGCGCAATGGTTGGACGCCGCGGCGAGCGCCACCGCTGAGCGCAGGGCGGCTCCCGCTCTAGCCTCTTTCGCCCCCATGAACGGGGATCTGCAAGGCGCCGCCGCTGCCCAATTGCGTACGGAGATGGATCGTGTCGCGGCGACGGCGCAATAGACATACCTCGATTATCGTCGCGCTGGCGATGAGCCTCCTGGGGAGCACCGTGCATGCGCAGGCGCCTCCCGCCCCGAACCAGCCCTGGTCGATCCCCGAGTCGGCGATTCGCCGCGCAGGCTCACTGGATGCAGGACCCGTCGAGTGGGTTCAAAAGCCCTACGATCTGCCGGCACTCATTGATCTGGCCCAGCGCACCAACCCTGAAACGCGCGTAGCGTGGGAAGCCGCGCGCGCGGCTGCTGCAGGAGTGGGCTTGGCCGAGAGCGCCTATCTGCCTCAGCTGACAATGGAAGCGCTCGGCGGCTACCAGCAGACCCCCTTGCCGATCCCCAAGAACCTCGTTCCGAAAGGTTACTTCGTCTCCGACTCGCGAGAAATCATTCCGTCGCTCGCGGTCAAATGGCTGCTGTTCGACTTCGGTCGCCGCGAGGCGAATCTTGAGGCGGCACGTGCCGACTCGTTCGTGGCAAACGCGGGCTTCACGGCCGTTCACCATAAACTCGTACTCGACGTCTCGCAGACCTACTTCGCGCTCGGTGCGGCCCGTGGACAATTGCGGGCCGCCCAAAAGGCGCTGACGACGGCGCAGACGGTCGAGGCGGCTACCTCGGCCAAGCGTGAACGCGGACTTGTTACAATCGTCGCCCTGACCCAGGCTCAGCGCCAAACTGCCCAGGCACGCTATTCACTTGCGGCGGCTCAGGGTGCCGAGCGAATCGGCTTGGCCGATCTGATTGCCGCGATCGGGATTCCCGCATCGACTCCCCTCGAGGTTGCCGACGGTGCGGATCTACCGCTTCCCGCCTCACCCCAACAAAGCATCGCCGCTGCCATCAAAGCGGCCCTGGCGCATCGCCCGGACATCATTGCCGCGCTGGGTAATGTCGATGCTGCGGAAGCGTCCTTGAAGGCTGCGCGGCGTGCCTATCGCCCCAGCATCGGTCTCAGTGCGCGTGCCTTCCAGAATTTCGGCTCCCTGAGCTCGGACGGCGGCCCGACTTCCACCGTCGACCGCACCGGGGAGAGCATTATGCTTTCCTTCAGCCTGCCGCTATTTGACGGCGGGGAACGCGCCGATCACATCGCGATCGCCCGTGCGACGCTACGCGAATCGCAAGCCGACCTGGAGAGGGCTCGTGATGGTGTTGCGCAGCAGGTGGTCCATGCCTATGACGGGTTGCTGACCAGCCTGGCGGAATATGAGGCGGCAGAAACCCTGCGCCAGGCGGCCAACACCTCCTACGACGCTGCTCAACACTCGTATCAGCAGGGTGTGGGAACGTATACGGACCTGGCAACCGAAGAAAGCGCGGTGGCAGATGCCGAAAGACAGGTTGAGGATGCGCGCGCGGCCGCCCACACGGCAGCGGCGCAGCTGGCCTTCGCGGTGGGTGTTAGCGCGAGTGCGACCGCACAGGATCCTTAGGCTAGGCAAGGGCAACGTTGTGCCATAGCCTTTCGATCGACTCCATGCCACCGGCTGCCGAGCTCCACAGGGTCGCGTCCGCCACGATCAGGCAACCCGCTGCAACAGCCGGCGTCGCCTGGAGCATCGCATCAAACTGGGTGTGCCCCGCGGTATAGAAAGGATGGGGCGGGGCTTGCGGGTCGATGCGTTGCCGGACCAATACTTCGAGCAGGTCGCGGCTGCCCTCCAGGCGCTCGAAATGTGGCAGATGGGGATGCGCGTTCAGGGTAAGGACGCCTGCGAGCAGACCGCGCCGATCGGCGGATGTCACTTCGACCGGCGCCGGAGCTCCATCGCTCGATTGTGCCGGCCGCAGCCCAAACCTGTTTTGTATCGGAAGGCCCAGCCCACGCATCAACGACCGCCCAAAGCCTCCGAAGCGCTGCTGTCCCGGTATGGCCTTGTCGCCGTGATGATCGAACTCCATTCTGCGCCGACGGTCCGCATCCTGCGCTGGCACATCCTGCATGTCACCTATGTC
>DATHOA010000022.1:0-2620 GCA_035485475.1 Steroidobacteraceae bacterium
GGTCGACTACGTCAACACCGGCGCCTGGTCAAAGAAGGCGATCGGCGAGGCGAAACGCTACTGCAAGGTCAATGTCGCCGCGGACGAGGCGGCATCCGCTTACAACACCGTGCCGGCTCCCGCTTCGCTCAAACTCACCGCTGGCGCGGCCTATGTTCACTACACGCCGAACGAGACCATCGGCGGAGTCGAGTTCGGCTACGTGCCGCAGGTCGGCGCCGCGCCGCTTGTGGCGGACTTCTCCTCGACATTCCTGTCGCGACCCATCGATGTCGGCCGCTTCGGGCTGATCTACGCCGGTGCACAGAAGATTGTCGGCCCGGCGGGCCTGTGCATCGTGATCGTGCGCGAGGAGCTGATCGGCAAGGCGCGCGCCGGTACGCCGCAGGTTCTGGACTACAAGGCCATGGCCGATGACGGCTCCATGCTCAATACGCCGCCGACCTTTGCGTGGTACATCGCGGGCCTGGTACTGAAGTGGATCGCGGGCAAGGGCGGCCTTGCGGCCATGGAACAATTGAATCGCGCCAAGGCCGAGGCGCTGTATGCGGCCATTGACGGTTCCGGCTTCTATCGCAACCCGGTGGCCAAGGATTGCCGTTCGTGGATGAACGTGCCCTTCACCCTGGCGCGCGCCGAACTCGACAAACCGTTCCTGGCCGAAGCGCAGGCGGCGGGCCTCACCAACCTCGAAGGTCACCGCTCGGTCGGCGGCATGCGCGCGAGCATCTACAACGCCATGCCGCTCGCCGGAGTGCAGGCGCTCATCAGTTTCATGAAGGACTTCCAGCGACGCAATGGTTGACACATATCGAATTCTCACGCTCAACAACATTTCGGCGCGTGGCCTGGAGCGCTTGCCCGCCGCGCGCTTCGCCGTGGCCTCGGATATGGATCAGCCCGACGGCATCCTGGTGCGCTCTGCGGACATGCACAAGACGGCGATCCCGGCTTCGGTGCTGGCCATTGGCCGCGCGGGTGCCGGGACCAACAACATTCCGGTGGCGGAACTGAGCAAGCGCGGTATCCCGGTATTCAACGCGCCGGGTGCCAACGCCAACGCGGTCAAGGAGCTGGTGCTGGCGGGACTGTTGCTGGCGGCACGCAACATCTGCCAGGCCTGGTCCTTCGCACGCTCCTTGAGCGGCGATGATCATGCCATCGATGAGGCGGTGGAGAAGGGCAAGAAGAAATTCGTCGGCTTCGAGCTGCCGGGCAGAACCCTGGGCGTCATTGGCCTGGGTGCCATCGGCGTGGAGGTCGCCAATTCGGCCGAAGCGCTGGGGATGAAAGTGCTGGGGTATGACCCGCAGATCACGGTGCATCGCGCCTGGCAGCTGTCCTCGGGCGTCGAGCAGGCGCTGTCGCTGGATGACCTGTTCGCGCGCGCGGATGCGATCTCGGTGCACGTGCCTCTGAACCAGGATACGCGCGGCCTCGTCAATGCGACCCGCCTGAACCTGATGCGCAAGGGCGGGGTCATCCTGAATTTTGCGCGCGCGCCGATCGTGGATGATGCGGCGGTGGTGGCCTCGCTCAATGCGGGTCATCTGGGCGCGTACGTGTGCGATTTCCCGAATAACGCCCTCAAGGATCACGCCAAGGTGGTCACCTTGCCGCACCTGGGCGCCTCCACCGGTGAGGCCGAGGAGAACTGCGCGGTCATGGTGGCCGACACCCTGCGCGAGTACCTCGAGAACGGCAACATCCGCAACTGCGTCAATTTCCCGGAAGCCGTGCTGCCGCGCGTGCCGGGCGTGACGCGACTGGCGGTCGCCAACCGCAACGTGCCGAACATGGTCGGCCAGATTTCCACCTGTCTGGCGGCGGCGGGCCTTAATATTGCTGACCTGTTGAATAAGTCCCGGGGCGAATACGCCTATACGCTGATCGATATCGATTCGGCCGTTCCGGAAATCCTCCTGGGGCAGATTCGCGGCATCGAGGGCGTACTGGCGGCCAGGATTCTGTAAAGTTAGCGAATGACCAAGCCCGAACCCACGGATCTGGATGCGGTCCGCACCCAGATCGACGCCATCGACGAGCAGCTGCACCGGCTGCTCAACGATCGCGCACGGCTCGCCCAGCAGGTCGGGATCTCCAAGACGTCTTCAGGTTCCACGGTCGATTTCTATCGCCCCGAGCGCGAAGCGCAGGTATTGCGCATGGTCAAGGAGCGCAACCAGGGCCCGTTGCGCACCGAGGATCTGCTGCGGCTGTTTCGGGAAATCATGTCTGCCTGCCTGGCGCAGCAGGAGCCGCTGAAAGTCGCCTTTCTCGGCCCTGAGGGCACGTTCACGCAGACCGCCGTGCTCACGCACTTCGGTCATGCGGTGCGGGCGCTGCCCTTGCCCTCGGTCGATGAGGTGTTTCACGAAGTCGAATCCGGGTCGGTGGACTTTGGCGTGGTCGCCATCGAGAACTCCACCGAAGGCATGGTGATCAATACCCTGGACCGGTTCTTGAATTCCTCGGCGCGGATCTGCGGGGAGATCGAACTGCGCATCCACCACTTCCTGATGGGTCGCATGCAGTCGCTCGAAGGCATCAAGCGCATCTGTTCGCACCAGCAGGCGCTCGCGCAATGCCGCCTGTGGCTGGATGAGAATCTGCCGGGTGT
>DATHOA010000023.1:0-33201 GCA_035485475.1 Steroidobacteraceae bacterium
GATCGGCGGCTTCGTGCTCGGGGTCTGTGCACTTGCCGGCGATGCTTCCCCGGCGATGGCGCACTTATTGAACGTGTGGAACCCCACCGGTCCACTCTCCGGCGTTACGGCGCTCGCCATCATTGCGTGGCTGCTGAGCTGGTTCGTGCTCGCGCGCGCCTGGAGCGGGCGCAACCTCCAGCTGCGGCGCATAAATCTGTTGGCGCTGGCGCTGATCAGTGTGGGTCTGTTGCTGACCTTTCCACCCTTCATGGATCTGCTGCAGGGCAAGTAGTCTCATGCTTCGAGCACACTTGTCCGACGTTTGCATTCTGCGCTTACTCGGCGCGGCGGCCGGTGCTCTGGCGCTGACAGCTATGCCCAGCCCCGCACGGGCTGGCCCTCCGTTCCAAACGGACGACCCCGAGCCCGTGGATCTGGGGCATTACGAGTTCTACGTGTTTGCCGCCAGCGACGGCACGCCGCTGGAGACGGATCCGGTGGGTCCGGCGTTCGAATTCAACTGGGGCGCGCTGCCAAACACACAGCTGCACGCCGTACTCAACTTTGGCGCCGTCGTCCCGTCGAATAATCCGGCCGATGCGCCGCAAGGCAGCGGTCCCAGCGCCTACGGCCTGCTGGACACCGAGTTGGGCGTGAAGTACCGCTTCATCCCGCAAAGCGACACGGTGCCGGAGGTGGGTGTATTTCCGATGATCGAGCTGCCCACCGGCAGTGCTGCGCGCGGGCTGGGCGTGGGCAAGACCTGGTACAAGCTGCCGCTGTGGCTACAGAAGGACTTCGGGCCATGGACGACCTATGGGGGTGGTGGCTACCAGGTCGTCGACCAGGTCGGGTATCGCAACTTCCGCTATGCGGGCTGGCTGGTGCAGCGAGACCTCGGTGATAAATGGACGCTTGGCGGGGAGGTCTGGTATCACGGGCCGGAGGGTGCCGCGACGCCGCAGACACGCTCGGCCACCATGATTGACGTCGGCGGCTACTACTATTTCCGCAAGCCGGCTTTCCAGCTGCTGTTCAGTGTCGGGCGCACGGCACTCGGGCAGTCCGAGACCTATGCTTACCTCGGGCTGTACTGGACCTGGGGCGGACACGAGGATGCCGCCGCCAGACCCGTAGCCTGGTCCAGGACTTCCGCGGCTCCCGCCTTGTGATCGACCTACTGCCAGACGTCGCTGGCAATGTCACCAACAAGCTTCAGCTTTCGCCATTGGTCATCGGCTGTCACGGCGTTGCCCTCGCAGGTGCTGGCAAAACCACACTGGGGACTCAGTGCCAGCTGATCCAATGGTGCGAATTTGCTGGCCGTTTCGATTCGACGCTTCACCGAGTCGGGAGTCTCGAGTGCGCCCGTCTTGCTCGTAATGAGCCCAAGCGTGGCGACTTTGCCCTTCGGCAGGTGCCGCAGCGGTGAAAAGTCCCCGGAACGCGCGTCATCGAACTCCAGAAAATAGCCGTCGACGTCCACCGCGTTGAAGAGCACCTCGGCGACCGGCTCATAGCCACCCTCAGCGGCCCAGGCACTGCGAAAGTTGCCCCGGCATACATGCAGCATGACTTTCATGGTGGCCGGGCGCTCCTTGATCGAATCATTGATCAGTTGCGCGTAAAGCCGAGCCAGAAGGTCTGGTTCTATGCCGTGTCTTGAGCGCACCTGCTCGCGGATACCCGGGTCGCACAGGTATGCGAAGTTGGTATCGTCGATTTGCAGGTATTCGCAGCCGGCTTCCCCGAGATCATGGATTTCGGCCCGATAGACCTTGGCGAGATCGGAAAAAAACTGGTCGAGATCCGGATAAGACGCCGAGTCTATGGCCGCACGGCCACCGCGAAAGTGCAGGATGGACGGCGAGGGGATCGTGATCTTGGGCGTGCCCCGCGTCACCTGCTTGAGGAAGCGGAAGTGCTCGACGAAGATCGGCGCCGGGCGATCGAGTTTGCTGGTGACCTCAAGTCCATGGGCCTCCATGTGCATGGGACCTTCCTGGGTGCGGAACTGGGCAACCAGGGTAGGTTTGGTTTGGCGCACGCCGGAAAGTGAGGTAAGGAAATCCAAGTGCCAGTAAGCACGGCGGAACTCCCCGTCGGTCACCACCGGCATGCCGATGTCTTCCTGGCGCCTGACGGCATCGACAATCACGGAGTCTTCGATGTCATGAAGTGAAGTCGCGGGCATCTGACCCTGGGCGTAGGCCTCGCGAGCACGGGCCAGCTGCGCCGGGCGAAGCAGGCTGCCGACATGGTCTGCGCGGAATGGGAACTGCTGGTCTAGTGACATCGCCACGATTCTCCGTATGTAACTGGCTGCCACTGTGCCAAAGAACGCGAACAATAAGGTTGCGTATTCACGTGCAACCCTGGAACATTGCGCAAGATTCCATCGCCGGAACGGAGCAGCACGCATGAAACGATCGCGAACGAAGAAACAGCAGGATCAATACCTTACCAAGGTGGATCACGACCTGGACCGTTTTGACTGGCGCATATTGCGGGCCTTGGCGACCAACGCACGTCTGACCAACGTGGAAATGGCGCGGCATGTCGGTTTGTCAGAGGCGCCGTGTTCACGGCGAATCGCCCGCATGGAGGAACGCGGCGTCATCCAGGGCTACGGGGTGCGGGTCAATCCGGGTGCGATCGGCATTGGCATGATGGCGTTCATCACGCTGACGCTGGATGTGGTGTCGGCACAAAGCGCGGATCGGTTTGCCGACCTGGTGCAGGAGTCACCCTACGTGCTGGAGTGCTACGTGGTGTCCGGGAACCAGTACGCGCTGCTTCATGTCGCCGCGCCGGATATGCGTACTTACTCGGAATTCGTTCTCGACCGCCTGCGGCGCATCCCGGGTGTGAAGGACATCAACTCCAATTTCGTGATGCGCTTGATCAAGTCAGCCGGGGGCCTGCCCGATATGGCAGCGGCGGCGAGCGCTCCGGCATAGCCCGCGCAGGCGCTATCGCGGCACGGACTTGGCGAAGACCTCGATCTGGCCCACATCGGACCAGCCGCCGGGCCCATGGCCGCTGCCGGGCATCAGGTCGATGAAGCCGATCTGGTCGACTTTGGACAGGTCTACGTGTTCAACCGTGGTGCCGGTGGTGACGGCCCGGGTGATGTCCAGTTTCAGCCAGTGCAGATCGGCAAATGAGATTTCGCTGACCAGCCAGTCCCGGGCGGAGCCATCGCTGCGATCGGCCGCAAGCCAGGTGCCATCCGCCAGCTTCACGATGGGCCTGATCTGGTGGTACCCGGACATTTTCGTGGTCCAACGGATCCGCGCAATGCCCGTCAGGTCCGCCAGGCTTTGTTTGTTGCGCAGCGCAAGGCCGCAGGGTGAGGTGCAAAGGCCCTGCCATACATGGATCGGGTTGCCCTCGTCGCCGGCCGTTCCGGTCAGCTCGATCTGTCCGGCGGGCGCGATCAGCGTCAGCTCGAGGTTTGGGTTGGCGAGAGATGCGGCCGTGACGGCGTGCTCGCCGCCGGTGGGACCTTGCTTCCATTCTTCCCGGAAGAACAGCGGCGGACGTTGCGGACCGTGATCCGCGCCGGGGCCCGCAGCTGGCGGCCCACCGGGCGCCTGGGCCTGCGCGGGAACGAATGCCATCACTTCGGATAGCGCCAGCAATGCGAACGCCAGTCGGTAAGTCTTCCTCATAACCCCCTCCAGTTATTCAGATCCGCGAGGGGGAGTCTACCCTACAGCACCGTTGCCGGCAGCGCGCGTTGCACCAGCCACACCAGCGCGATCGCGGCGATGGCCGCCGAACCCCAGGGCAGGACCGCGCGCCGGTACACGAGGCTGGAACGGATGGCGTAAACGATGGGCATGACAGCCAGTACCACCGCCAGCTGGCCCGTTTCGATACCGAGATTGAACGACACGAGGGACAGCAGCCGCGCGCCCGCCGGCAGGCCCATGTCGGCCAGCACGGATGCGAAGCCGAATCCATGCAGCAGGCCGAAGGCGAAAGCGATGCGCGCGCGGCTATCGGTCACCACCGGGAAGATATTGTTGAGCGCCGCGACGATGATCGAAGCGGCGATGACCGACTCGGTGAGGCGGCTGGGCAGGCGCACCACGTCCAAGGCGGCCAGAGTGAGCGTAATGGAGTGGGCGAGGGTGAAGGCGGTGACGACCTTGAGGATACTGAACACTGCGGGGCGGGCCATCGTGACGGGGTCCCAGCGCCGGTTGTGGCGGATCAGTACCGCCGGCAGCAACAATGACAGCAGGAACAGCAGATGATCGATGCCGCTCCAGATATGCCAGATGCCGGCCTGCAGATATTCTACGAACGTGCGCCAGTTCGAGGGTGAATACACCGCGAATGCCGCCTGCGAATTCGCTCCCCCCAGTACGCCGGATTGGGCTACCCGCCCCGCTGTCAGTGTCAGCAGCCCGCGATGCGAGGGGTCGATATCGTCCATCAGGGAATAACGGATGCTCAGCCGCTGCACGGCGGTCGGGCAGTGAGCGGTAAACGGCAGCCATGCGTAGCTTCCGTCGACGCGCTCGTTGATCTGAATCGCGCCCAGATTCAGGGCACAGTTGCGGTCCTGCGCTGACAGGAACAGATGTTGACCCACATATTGCAACAGCCGTGGTGCGTTCGATCGCAGCTCGCCCCAGGTGACCCTGCCGTCCCGATTGGTGTCGACGCCTATGGCCAGTTCCACATCCCGCACGGCCAATTCGACGGAACCGGAGATCTCCTGCCCCTGGACGTTCGCCACCAGGAAGCCATTGCTGGCAATGTGCGCCTGGGTCACGCCGGCCCAGGCGAGCAGGAACAACAGCCACATACGGTTCATTGCGCCGCCTCGTAGGGTGCCAGGCGTACATCCTGGAGTTTTTGTCGCCTGAGGAACTCGCGGGCGGCAGCGGCGGCCTGCGGCTCATGAGCCGCTTGCGCCGCGCGCAACAGAATCAGCACATCCTCCGGCTCGCGCTGTACCTGCCAGTTCTGCTGGGCGGCCAGCAGCGCGGCGGCCGGCTGCCAGGACACATCAAGCAGGAAGCGCGCCTGCTCACGTCGATGCACGGCATCGCCGCGTTGCTGTTCGACGCTGAACGCACTGGACAGCAGCGCCTCGGATCGGGCGCCGGCTGCGTCGTGCAGCATCCGGTGGGCGATGGCAATCCGCAGCAACATCGGTTCCATTGATTCGTAGCCCGCCAGCAGCTGCAGCGTCTCGGCGGCGCGCCCGCGCCGCAGCAACAGGTCCGCGCAGGCGGCGCGCATGTAGAAGTCATCGGGCGCGAGGGCCAGTCCTGCCCGCAGCCAATGCTCGGCGGCTTGGTCATCGCCCAGGCGCTCGGCCATTTCGCCCAATTCCGAGTAACGCCAGGCGCGCGCTTCCGGTGGCAGGGCCTGCAGCGGCAGGGCCGCGATGGTCGCGTACGCCGTTTGCAGCCGGCCGGTGAGTCCCTGCAGACCCTGGCTGCACAGGGTCGTAATCGCCGCGTCGGCCGATGTGGCAAGTCGCTGACAGGACGCCGCGGCCTCCCCATAGCGGCCCAGCACCCGCAATACCGTCGCCCGCGTCAGCCACGCCTGGGCATCGGCCGGGTTTTTCGCCAATGCACGATCCAGCTCCGTCAGCGAGGCATCAAAGAGGTGGCGGCTTTGCAGAATCGTGGCGTGCAGCACCATGACCTGGGTCGACACATCCGGCCGGTTCAGCCATGGCGCCAGAATCGCTTCGGCATAGCCCAGGAAGCGCAGATCCCCCGTGGCCCGCGCGCGGGAAATGTAGAACTGCGCCAGTGGCAGTGCGATGTCGAGGCGGGTGCGAGTGAGCTCGCGGGTGGCAAAGCTTGCGTGCCGGGCACCCGCCGGCAGGTCCGCGAGCACCTGTGCGTCGCTGCCTGGAATGTAGGGCGCGCTCCTGGCCCCCGCGAGGGGGGCCAGGGCGACCAGCATCGCCAGCACCAGCCGTCCTACACTCACATGGCGCTCGCGTTGATGCTGATGGGCGCGCTCGTCTCACTGGTGTCGGTGAGCACCAGCAGTGAATCATCGACCGCGTAGGGCGAACTGGTTTCCGAGGATTTTTGCGCCTCAGCCAGCACACCTTGGGTATCCAGCGATTGCTGGGTCGGCATGGTGCTGCCGGAGCCCGATGAACCTGAAGAGCCGGAGGCCACCGGCGGTCCATTGTCGGCGCCGCCGCAGCCCCCGAGCAGACCCAGGGCGACTCCGACGCTTGTCACGAGTGCAATATTGCGTTTCATAGACTTATGCCCTCAATCGTTCGCGCTGGTGGGCGAGCCCGCGAGCGCGGTGTTCAGATACGGGAAGGCCGGCAGGTAGTTCGCCGGGTTCGGCTCGGCGCCATCCGTGTAGTGCAGCTGCCGCGACCCATCCGAGGCCGGGTCCGGATCCATTGCGCTGTGGTCGAACGGCGAGAGCAGGACGCCCATGGCGACCCGCAATTCGATATCCACCACGTCATCGATCGGACGCCGGCCATTCGGGAAGCCGGATGTGTCGCCGCCGATGACACCGAGATCATTCTGGCTGGCCAGCGGTGTGACGGCGGTGCTGGTGTTCAGGCGCAATTCCTCGGCAGCGCTCACCTTCATGGGCTGGTTCAGGCCCTTCAGCCCCGTCAGGAACGCGGCCACCAGGTCGGTGCGCGGATAGACATTGGGCGCCAGTACGCCGGCCGATCCGAACAGTGCCTGCAGCAGCACCGGCAGCGAGGGATTGGTCACGTAGTCGGCGAACTGGGCGTCATCCTTCGGGGCGGACGCGTTGAAGCGATCCTTGTCCGGCAGACCGATGACCAGCTCATTGACCAGCGGCATGCCCAGCCGTGACACCTGTGTCCAGGCGCCACCCTCCACCGAGGCGCCGGTGGGCTCGCTGATCGCGCCGACGCTTGCCACACTCTTGGCATTCTGCGGCGCCGGATTGATGACGGCCGATTGCCGGATGCTGGCTGTCGTCCAGGCCCCGATGACCGGATCGCTGCCCGCCGTCAGGCAGGAGGCCGGCAGCTCCAGGGCGATCGAGGTGACGTTGTAGCCGGCCAGGGAATTGGGCGCGAGATTGCGGCCATTCTGGCCGGCCGGCGCGAGTTCCTCGGCGGGGTACTTGATGTTCACCAGGTCGAAGGTTTCCCCGAGGTTGACCACGAAGGGATCCTGGCGTTGGCCGACGAACACCTTGCCCGGTGTATTGCAGCCCGGAATCTTGATGGTATGGATGAAGGCCGCGGCATAACCGGCATAGTCGGCAATCGACTTGGCGCCGATATTGTCCAATGGCTTGGCGAAGGTCTTCGAGCCGCTGGCCGCGTCCGTGACGGATGCGATCATGCCCATGCGCCGGTCGCCCGTGGCCAGCGACACGGTGTAGGTCTCAGCCACGTTTTGCGCGGCCATGTTGCCGGCGGTTACCGGCCCGATATTGGTCAAAGGTACGGGAATCGACTTCGTGCCGGCCATGACCGCCAGGCCGGAGTCGACGGTCGTGAAGCGGAACTGGAACGTCAGCGCCTCATGGCCGGAACCGGTATTGTCGATCGCGATTTCATACAGGGCATTGGGGTCCATCGTGTAGTAGTTCGGGCCCCCCTGGGGCTCCTCGAATGGCTGGTAGTTGGCGATAATCGTGACAAAGCCGGCACGACCGGCTTCATAGCTGTTGAACATGTACAGATCGGTCGCATCGACCTTCGGACGGGTGGTGATGAACGGGGCCTCGCGGTGGCTGGAGGCGTTTGCCGCGAGCGGCAAGATGGCCGCCGCGACGAAAGCGGAAATGATCCGCTGGTGTTGATGAGTCATAGAGAGTGATCCCCTTCGATGGTGGTGGCTTGCACCTTATGTACGGCGCTGCCGAAATTGCGGATGCAGGGGAATATGAAAAAGTTCGATTCGCACCGTTACAGGCTGTACTGCAGCCTGATGCGCAGGGTGCGCGGAATGCCGGGGTGCACCACGTAGTCGGCGGCCGGCGCGCTGGCATTTTGCAGGCGCGAGACGTAGTAATACTCGATGTCGTTCCAGCGGGTATTGAAGATGTTGAAGGCATCCAGCGCCACCAGCCAATGGGAGGCGGGCCGGTATCCGACCTGCGCATCCACTGTCGTGTAGGGCGGTGAGTTCGCACTGTTGTCTTCCACCAGGGGCGACTGCCCGAAGTGGCGGGCCCGCAGTGCGCCAAACCAGCCGCTTGGATGCTGGGCGGTCAGCCCCGCATCAATGACATTGGTAGGGCTGTTGGGGATATAGCGACCGGTGATGGCAATGGGCTGTACGCAGGGATGACTCGGTGCAGCATCCGTGCAGCCTAAGTCATCGGGCGGGGCGTTGTGATCGAAGCGAGCGCGGGAGAAGGCGGCGTTGAAATCTGCCGCAAGCCAGTCGTTGATGCGATAGCCATTGCTCCATTCGACACCGGTGCGGGTGGTGGCGCCGCTGGGTGAGGTCACACCGGCATCCCCATCAAATACCAGCTCCGACTTCAGTTTCAGATCGAATATATCGAGCGATGTTTTCCACCCCGGAACCCGCTGTGAGGACACGCCGATCTCGGCACTGTCGGCGCGGGTGAGGGGCGTCACCGGTGAGTCTTCGGGATTTTGGCCGCTGCGGGTGACCCCGCGCGCGTCATTGCTGTGATAACCGCTTGCAAGGCTTACGAAAAACTGTGTCGCGGCCCAGGGCCCGAGCACGATCCCCAGTTTCGGGCTCACGATGGAGGCGTGCCTGTTCCCGGTATCGCAGCCCAACGGGTCACTGGTGATGTCGCAGACCCCGTCGGGCTTCAGCATCTTGTCGCGAACCTTGAAATCGAAGAAGTCATCCCGCACGCCCAGGACGGTTTGTACCGGGCGCAGCCATTGGATACTGTTTTCGAAGTAGACCGCCGTGGCGGACTCACTGACGCCGGCATTCTGTACCGGGTCCAGCAACCGTCGGTCATCGGTATGGAAGATCCCCACGTCGCGGATGTCATCCAGGCGGGCCTGCAGGCCCAGAACATTCGACATCGGCATTCCGGCAAGCGGCAGATCCCAGGTCTTCGACGCCTTGAGTCCATAAACGACGCGATCATCATGTTGCAGCATCTGATCGCCATTCACCGGGTCGACCAGGTAGTAGGTAAAGGTGGACCACAGGTCCAGCCGGTAGCGAATCACGTAGGCGGACAGCTGATCCTGGCCAGAATCATCGCGCTGTACCGCGTTGAAGGAAAGGCTGTAGCGGGCGGTCACGCCGCCGTCGGTTGGATTGAGGCTGCCATAGCGATCGATCAGTCCGGCATCGATGGGCCGTTGCGGGACCTGGTCCGTTGCGTTCCAGCGACCCGAGTAGCCCATGGCTGTCAGGGTCCAATAGTCGCGATCCGTACCCTGCCGGTAGCGCAGCAATGCATTGAGGCGATGGTAGTCATCCGGCACGTCGAAGGGTCCATCATTGTGATAGACCTCGCCCGCTGCCAGCAGGCTGCCGGTATCCAGTGTCGTTGATCCCATCAGCAATGCACGCCGGTAGCCGTCCTGACCGAACCCTAGGCCTGCGGTCGGGTCGGCATGCTCCAGCAGGCTCATGCGCACGGCGCCGGCCGTCGCAAAGTCACCCTCGTCAGCGTAGTAGGGGCCTTTCTTGTAATGCAGGTCACCGACCAGCTCGGGGATCAGAAAATTCAGATCGGAATAGCCCTGACCATGCGCATGCGTGGGCAGGTTGACCGGCATATCGTCGACTTCGGTCGCCAGGTCCGTGCCGTGATCGAGATTGAAGGCCCGCAGGAAGTACTGGTTGGCCTTACCCTCGCCGGAATGCTGGGTAACGATCAGGCCCGGTACGTTTTCAAGGATGGCACCGGGCCTGAGCAGCGGCTGCTCGGCGAGTTGCTCATGGTTCACATCGCCACTGGACGCCGCAAGCATGCTGCTGACGCCGGTCGCCGTGACCGTGACCGTTTGCAGCATGTCCGTGTCGTCATCGGCCTGGACAGTGACGGTGAGTCCGACGGTGAGCGCCATGGCGGTCACGGCGCTGTACCGGCGCAGTTTCGATGGCGTCATGTCGATGCAATACGCGCGAAACGCGCGGTCGGATGCAGCAACGCCTACAAGACGGTAAGGATTCCTACACGCTTAGGGTGGCAAGTCCGTGCAATTTATCGGCGTTACCCTTGCAGCATCGTCTTGGCCGTCGCCGCACAATGCATCGCAAGGAATCAAATTCACCCGGAACCTAGGAAACGCCATGAAAGACGCAACACGAATTGTAATCGGCAGCCTGCTGCTGGCCATTGCCGCCATCAGCGCCGGGTGCGTCGTCGCGGGGCCACGCGAGGGCTTCTACGATCGCGATCACCACCGGTATTACCACGAGCATTCCTGGGTCGACTGCGGCGATCATGACGATCATTGCCGCTGATTCCTGCAAGTAACCGCAAAGCTGACAGCCGAGGTTCGAGCCGCTTTGGGTCGCTCTTCGGTACCGGAATCCGCTTAGGGTTCTGGCAAGGTCGGCGCCCCGCTCATAGGGGCGCCGACCGGTAGGACGCGTAATATGGCCCCGCCCGGCAAATCCCGTGTTCGTGAAGGTAATTCCCAGGCTCATGGTGCGATCTGGGATGGTAAAGGCACCAACTTCACGCTCTATTCGGCCAATGCGACCAAGGTCGAGGTATGCCTGTTCGATGCGGCCGGCGGCACCGAACTGGAACGCCTGGTGTTGCCCGAATATACCGACCAGGTCTGGCATGGATATATTCCGGATGTGCACCCCGGTTCAGTCTACGGAATGCGCGTGCACGGTCCGTATGAACCCCTGCAGGGCCATCGCTTCAATCCCCACAAGCTGGTGCTTGATCCTTACGCGCGAGGTCATACCGGTGCACTGAAATGGGCGCCGGAAGTATTCGGCTATACCCTCGGCCACAAGGATGAGGACCTGAGCTTCGATACCCGGGACAGCGCTGCGTTCGTGCCGAAATGCGTGGTCGTCGATCCGGACTTCGACTGGAAGGGGCAACCGCGCAAGCGCGGGGTTCCCTGGGATCGCACCATCATCTACGAGGCCCACGTCAAGGGCTTCACCAAATTGCATCCCGCAGTCCCGGAAAAACAGCGCGGCACCTATGCGGGGCTGGGCACGAAGCAGGTAGTCGATTACGTCCGGTCGCTTGGGGTGACCTCTATCGAACTGTTGCCGATCCATACCTTCATTAACGACAGTCAGCTGCTTGAAAAGGGGCTGACCAATTATTGGGGATACAATAGCATCGGCTTCTTTGCGCCCGATCCGCGGTATGCATCGGAACCTGAGCAATGTCTGCGCGAATTCAAGGAAATGGTTGCGAGCTTCCATGAGGCCGGTCTCGAGGTCATCCTCGATGTGGTCTACAACCATACGGCCGAAGGCAATGAGCGGGGCCCGACGTTGTCCTTCAAGGGCATCGACAATGCCTCCTATTACCGGCTGCTGCCCGAGAAGCGCTATTACATCAACGACACGGGCACCGGCAATACGGTGAACCTGTCGCATCCGAATGTCATTGAAATGGTCACCGACAGCCTGCGCTATTGGGTCAATGAGCTGCATATCGATGGCTTCCGTTTTGATCTGGGAACCATTCTCGCCCGCGAGCCCGATGGTTTCGACAGTCAAAGCGGCTTCCTCAAGGCCTGCCATCAGGACCCGGTACTGCGCACCGTCAAGCTCATAGCCGAACCCTGGGACTGCGGCCCGGGGGGCTATCAGGTCGGACAGTTTCCGCCGGGTTGGGCTGAGTGGAATGACCGGTACCGCGATGAGGTGCGCAGTTACTGGAAGGGCGATGCGCCCGCACGATTGGTAGCGCAACGGCTGTGCGCCTCGGCGGATCTGTTCAATCGTCTGGGTCGCAGGCCGTCAGCGTGCGTCAACTTCGTAACTGCACATGATGGCTTCACCCTGAATGACATTGTGTCGTACAACGACAAGCACAATGAAGCCAATGGCGAGGATAACCGCGACGGCAGCAGTGACAACCGCTCCTGGAATTGCGGCGCCGAAGGTGCGACGGAGGATCCCGAAGTCAACGTGCTGCGCGAGCGGCAGATGCGCAATATGCTGGCGACGCTGCTGCTGTCCCAGGGCACCCCGATGTTCGTGGCCGGCGATGAGTTCGCACGGACGCAAAACGGCAACAATAATGCCTACTGCCAGGACAACGAGATCAGCTGGATCAACTGGACCTTGGACGGGAAGGGAAAATCGCTGCTGCAGTTCGTGCAGACGCTGTGCGGGTTGCGCGCCAAATATCCGATTCTGCGTCGCAATCGTTTTTTGACGGGCAGTTACGACGAAGAGCTCGATATCAAGGATCTGACCTGGATCAATGCCAACGGTCAGGAGATGACCGGCGAGGAATGGACGGATGACCTCATGAAGTGTTTCGGCATGCTGATGGACGGGCGCGCGCGACCCACCGGGGTGCGGCAGCGCGGCACCGAGGCGGCCATGCTCATGATTCTGAATTCGCACCACGACCTGGTCAATTTCACCCTCCCGGACTATCCCGACGGACAGACCTGGGATCGGCTGATCGATACGCATGAGGCGAACGAGGAGGTGGCGTACAAGGGGACGGCAGGCAAGGTGTACGGAGTGACGGGTCGATCCCTCGTGCTGTTCGTGCGGGCGAACTAGCCATGGCAGCGGCTGCAAACTCCCCGCGCTCCTGGGTTGCCACCTATCGATTGCAGCTGCACCAGGGTTTCACGCTGGCGGATGCGGAAAAGGTGTTGCCGTACCTCGCCAGCCTGGGCATCAGTCATGTCTACCTGTCCCCGTGCCTGCAGGCGGCTGCGGGAAGCCAGCATGGCTACGATGTGATCGATCCGCGGCACGTCAGTCATGACCTGGGTGGGGATGCGGCGTGGACCCACTTTGTGGCGGCCGCGCATGCCCATTCGCTGGGTATTCTGCTGGACATCGTGCCGAACCACATGGCGGCAACCGAGCAGAACAGCTGGTGGGATGATGTGCTGGCGCATGGACCATACAGTGAACATGCGCGCTACTTCGACATTCGGCACACTGCCGGTAGCCGCTTTTGCGTGCACATCTGCAGTCTCGCCCGTCCTTATGGTGAGGTACTGCTCGCCGGGGAGCTGAAACTGGAGAGCCGGCACGGCCGGCTGCGTCTGCAGCACTTTGACAACTCCTGGCCATTGTCGCCGGCTTCCTGGGGGGGCGTGCTGAATCGCTCCGAGCAGTGCTTTGCCGACCTGCAGGGGCTGGCGCAGATCGAGGCGCCAGGCGCAGCCGAACGCCGGGCCTACCAAATCGCGTTGCAGACGGCGAGCGAAATCCTCAAAGATACGACGCCGGGTGCCCTGGCCGAGCGGCTGAACGCGATCAACGGCGAGGCCGGCAACCTCGATGCGGTAATTCAGCGCCAGTTCTACGCCGTGCACAGCTGGAAACTCGCCGGGGAGCTGGTCAACTACCGGCGCTTCTTCGATGTGTCGACGCTGGTCGGGCTTTCGACCGAGCGGCCGGAAGTGTTCAAGGCGACCCACAATCGTTTCCGCAAGATGATTGAACAGGGGGAGATCGATGGTTTGCGCGTCGATCACCCGGATGGTCTGCGCGATCCGCTTGAGTATCTCGAACGCTTGCGCGCACTGCTGCCGCGGGGGCGGATCTACGTCGAGAAGATTCTGGACAATGAGGAGCGCCTGCCGAACTGGCCGATCGACGGCACGGTCGGCTACGATTTTCTCGCGAAGGTCAACCGGCTGTGGATGAGCGATCAGCACAGTGACAAGCTCACCTCGACCTATGCGGATTTCACGGGTCATTCGGTCGACCTGGGTGCGCTGATCCGGGAAAAGAAAGACTTCATCGTGGGCCACGCATTTGCCTTCGACCACCAGCGACTGTCGGCGATGGCGGTCAATATCGCGCGCGAGTCCTACCTGACGCGGGATCTGAGCCCCCAGCAGATTCACGATGCGGTGGCGCAGGTCACCGCAGCACTGGGGGTGTACCGCACCTACCGCACGGCCACCACCTTGAGCGAGGCCGACAAGGCCGTCATTGCCGAGGCGGTGCGCAGTGCCCGATTCGCCCGTTCCGGCATCGATGCTGCGGTATTCGATTTCATACTGGCATTCCTGACCCGCGAACAGCTCAGCGATGCGCAGTTCGCGTTCGTCGGGCCGTGGCAGCAGCTCACGCCTGCGGTGATGGCGAAGGGCGTCGAAGACACCACGTTTTACTGTTTCGATCGACTGCTTTCATGCAACGAGGTCGGCGCCCAGGCCTCCCTGATCGGCATCTCCTCTGACAAGTTTCATGAATACTGTCTGTATTTGAGCGAGCACTGGCCGCGCAACCAGCTGACCACCTCGACGCACGACAACAAGCGCAGCGAGGATGTGCGCACGCGAATCTCGCTGCTGTCGGAAATTGCGGATCGCTGGGCCGAGGCATTGCAGCAGTGGTCGATCATGAATGAGGGCGCCTGGAACAATCGCAACAAGGATCGGCACGCCGAATATCTGCTTTATCAGACCCTGGTCGGGGCCTGGCCCATTGATGCAGGGCGCTGCTGGCAGTATATGCTCAAAGCCTGCCGCGAGGCGAAGCTGCGCACTTCCTGGCAGGAGCCCAATGTTGGATATGAGGAAAATATAAAGGGCTTCGTCGACCGGGTATTGCAGAACGAGGAGTTCCTGAAGAGTCTCGTCGAGTTCGTCGAGCCACTGGTGCTGCCGGGCCGAATCAACAGTCTCGCGCAGACGCTGATCAAACTGGTCGTTCCGGGGGTGCCGGACCTGTACCAGGGGACGGAGTTGTGGGATCTGAGCCTGGTGGATCCCGACAATCGCCGTCCGGTCGACTACCAACAGCGCATGCAGCTGCTCACCCGCTGCCGCTCGATGAGCGCCGCCGAGGCGACGGCCGATTGGGACTCGGGCCTGCCGAAGCTGTGGTTGATCGACCGGTTGCTGAGCCTGCGCGCGGCGCAGCCTGAGGAGTTCTCGGAAGGTAGTCGCTATCAACCGCTGGTCGCGCAGGGACCGCATCTGGGGAATCTGTTTGCGTTTCGACGCGGCGACAATCTCATCGCCGCGGTGCCGCGACTGATGTTGTCGATCGCAAACCAGTGGGAGGAGACGCGTCTGCCGTTACCCAGCGGCACATGGGAGAACATCTTCACCCTGGAGACGGTGTCGGCGTCGGCCAGTGCAACGCAGCTGTTCGGCAGTTTTCCGGTCGCGCTGCTGCGCAAGAAGCCGGCGTGATGTGAACGCGCCTGCTACGGCTGGCGGCGGTAGATTCTTGCCTCAAAGGCAGCGAGCGTCGCGGCCGTCGACCGTTCCGACGCCGAGGTCAGCAACAAGGTCCAATGCCCCGGTGGCGGGGCGATGGTGACCGCTCGTGAGGCGAAGTTGACCATGACACACAGATCGCCGCGCACGAACCACAGCCAGCGCTCGCTCGTATCGTAGGCGACGTTCACGGGTAACGGCAGCGGATGCCGATCCGAGGCCCGCAGCGCAATGACCTGCTGATACCACGCGAGCAGTTCCCGATGCGGGGCGTGATCGATCTCATCCCAGGCCAGTCGGGAGGCTGTGAAAGTCTGCGGCAGCTGCGGATTGGGCACTTCGTTCGCCCAGCCGAAGGTCGCGAATTCCTGGCGCCGTCCTTCCGCCACGAGCCGTCCGAGTTCCTGGTTCTGGTGGTCCGTGAAGTAGAAGAATGGCGTGGAGGCGCCCCACTCTTCACCCTGGAAGAGCAGGGGGACGAAGGGCGAGAGAATGGTGATGGCCGCGACGGCCTTCAGCTGAATCGGCGTGAGCAGCGCGCTCAGGCGCTCGCCCTTGGCGCGATTGCCGATCTGGTCATGATTCTGGGAACTTACAATCAGCTGATCAGGCCTGACGTTGTCCGGCCGTCGCCCGTGACGGCGCTTGCGATGGATGGAGTGCTGGCCCTGGTACACATAGCCGTCCCGCAGGGCCCGCGCCAGATCTTCGATACCGTTGAAATCCATGTAGTAGCCCACGGTCTCACCGGTCATCTCACTGTGCAGCGCGTGGTGGAAGTCGTCGGCCCAGTGCGCATCCAGGCCGAAGCCGCCGCGTTCGGACGGATACACCAGCCTGGGATCATTCAGGTCGCTTTCGGCGATGAGCACGATCTTGCGGTGGCTGGCCGCGGCGAAGCCGTGCACCGCGCTGGCCAGTTCCTCCAGCAGGTGAACGGCCTCGAAACTGTAGATGGCGCCCACGGCATCCAGTCGCAGCCCGTCAAAACCGTAGACATCCAGCCACATGCGCGCATTGTCGAGCACAAACTGCCGCACGCCATCGCTGTGGGCGCCGTCATAGTTGATGGCATCGCCCCAGGCCGTCTTGACCAGGTCGGTGAAATACGGGGCGTAGTAATTCAGGTAATTGCCGTCCGGGCCGAGGTGGTTGTAGACCACATCCAGCAGTGCGGCGAGGCCGTGCGCATGGCAGGCTGCGACGAAGCGGGCGAGATCCTCGGGAGTACCGTAAGAGGGCTGCGGCGCAAACAGATACACCCCGTCATAACCCCACCCGTGCTGGCCCGGAAAGGTCGCAAGGGGCATGACTTCGACATGGGTCACCCCGAGGGCGACGAGGTGGGCGAGCTTCTGGGTGGCTGCTGCGTAGGTTCCCTCAGGTGTGAACGTGCCGATGTGCAGCTCGTAGAGAATGGCCTTGGCCAATGGCTGTTGCTGGAAGGCGCTGCGGGTGATGGCCCTGAGGGCATCCTGATTGACCAGGTATGAGGCCCCATGGACCCCGTCGGGTTGCCATGCCGAGCGTGGATCGGGGACCGGAGGTGACCCATCTACGCAGTAGCGGTAGCCGCTCGCAATTCGCGCCGGATTGCATTCCACGCGCCAATAGCCGGCCGTATCCGCGGCCATCGCGAAGCGTTGATCGGCGCAAACCAGTTCGACGGACTTCTTGGCAAGCGGTGCCCAAACACAGAATTTCATGTGCCTTGGATTTCGGCGGTTTTGCTGCGCTGAATCAACCACCCGGTGTTGCGCCGAGGTGTAGGCGTTTCCTGACCGACCCGCCCAGCCGCGCGCCGGCCGCTAGGTGCGGGCATGGGCGAAGTCCGGCGTCGTGCCTGCGGTCGCCGCGTCGAGGTGGGATTGCAGCACCCGCAGGGCCGCCGCGGGCGTATCGGCAAATTCGAACAGCGCGAGGTCTTCGGCACTGATCACGCCGTGATGAAGTAGGGCCTTGAAGTTGATGATTTCGTTCCAGTATTCCGAGCCATAGAGAATCACAGGAATGCGCCGCTCAAGCTTGCGGGTCTGGGTCAGCGTGAGAATCTCCATGACCTCGTCCAAGGTGCCGAAGCCACCCGGAAAGGCGACCAGGCCACGCGCCAGTTGCGCGAACCACAGCTTGCGCATGAAGAAGTAGTGGAATTCGAACTCCAGCTCCGGGGTGATATAGGGGTTGGCCTGCTGCTCATGCGGCAGGCTGATGTTGAGTCCGATGCTCTTGCCGCCGGCCTGCGCGGCGCCGCGGTTTGCCGCCTCCATGATGCCGCCACCGCCGCCGGAGCAGATGACATAGCGATGTGCATCGGTCGGCAGCGCCATGGACCACTGGGTGATCATGCGCGCCAGGGTCTGCGCATCCTGGTAGTAGTGGCCCATGGGGCCTGTGGCCGTGAGGCGTGCGGAGCCGAAGAACACGATGGTGTCATGCACGGCAGCCTGGCGAAATCGGTTCAGCGGCTCGAGGTATTCGGCGAGTATGCGCAGCGGGCGCCCCTCGTCGCTGGTGACAAACGCCGCATTTTCGTAGGCCAGTTGGGCGGCCGGCACTCGATCCGTAGTCATGAGGGTGTCTCGCAGGCGAAGTCGATGAAGCCGCGGGTGACATCGACGCTGAGCAGCCGCACCCGCACCGCTTGGCCGACCTGCAGGCCGGCAAATCCGCGCACGATACGGCCTTCAACCGGGGGCGTCGTGATCCGTGCCCAGGTGCCTTTGTCGGCCGCCCCGGTGACAAGGGCCTCGAAACTTTGACCAATCCGGGAGCCCAACAGCAGTGCCGCCGCGGATTTGCCGACGCGCCGCTCCACTTTGGCCGCCGCATCCTCCTGGGTCGTGCACTGCGCAGCCAGGTCCCGAAGTTCGCTGGTGGTGTAGGGCGCCGGGGTGCTGCCGAGGACCGACTTGATCAGGCGCTGGGCGATGACATCCGGAAAGCGTCGGTTCGGCGCGGTCGAGTGCATATAGTCGCTGACCGCCAGGCCGAAATGTCCCGCGACCGCTGCACCCGGCAGTTCCAGTGCGTACTCGCCGCGGCCCAGCAGCTTGATGACTGACAGCGAAAGGTCCGCAAACTGTGCCGGGCTTTCCTGGCGGGATTTGCCGAGAAACGCGTTCAAGGCCCCCGCATCGGCCAGTGCCGGTAAGTGTCCGCCATGCTCGGCCGCCAGGGCCACGATGCGCTCCCAGTGCGCGGGTGTGCGCAGCACGCGTCGAATCGATGGCAACCCCTTGCTTTGCAGCCAGCGCGCGGCCACGCCGTTGGCGGCGACCATCACGTTCTCGATCAGTTCGTGGGCGCGGTTGTTGCGGTTCGGCAGCAGGTCGCGCAGCACCTCGCCATCGAAAACGGCACTGGTCTGAATCGTCTCCAGGGTCAATGCGCCCTGCGCATGGCGCACGCGTCCCAGCGACTGTGCGATCTGATCCTGGAGCCGCACCTGGTTCTGAAGTCCGGGGGCTTCGAGGCCCTTGGGGGCAGGCGTAGCACCATCGAGCCAGCTCGCCACGCTGTCATAGGCCAGCTTCGCCTTGTTTACGACCGTGGCCCGATAGATGTCGGAGGAGACGATGCTGCCGTCCGCGGCGATGACCAGTTCGATGACCATGGCCAGGCGCTCCTGTCCTTGGACCAGGGAGGTCAGGTCAGTCGAAAGGTGCTCCGGGAGCATCGGGAATATGCGTCCGGCGGTATAGACCGAGGTGGTGTTGTGGCGGGCGTGATCATCGATGGCCGAGCCCCGACTCACCGCGGCGTCCACATCGGCGATGGCGATCAGCAGTTTGTTGTTGCCGCCGGGCAGGGATTGCGCCACCGAAAGCTGGTCGAGGTCGAGGGAATCGTCGTTGTCGATCGAGACCCACTCGGCGCCACGCAGGTCGTGGGCAGCGGGGTCCGCGGCGGCGCGCTTGAGCGAATCGGCCTGGGCCTGGGCCGCGGGCGAGAAATCCGCCAACAGGCCATGATCCAGCATGGCCTGCCGCGCGATGGTTGTGAGGATGTCGCGCGAGTCCTGGCGCAAGCCACTCATGAGGTCAGGTTGAATTCTTCGCTGCGCACCGCCGGCAGCGGGGCGCCGGCGAGCGCCGTGTCCGAATGGCTGGTCGAGAGTTTCTTCATGAACGGCAACATCGCGATGGCGATGACGGTGCAGACCACACCCGCGTATCCCAGCTCGTTGAACAGGCGGGTGTAGATCGTCAGTGATTCGAGCGGGTTGGTGAGGTTCTGCGGAATGTGGGCGAAGTTGGCGACCACGCTGCCCAGGTACTGCGACAGTCCGGAGGCGACGAAGTATGCCCCCATCATGAAGCCGCCCATTCGCGACGGGACATAGCGGGCGATCATCGCCAGCCCCAGGCCGCTCACCAGCAGCTCGCCCAGCGAATACAGACCATAACCCCACACCATGATCCACGAGGAGACCTGGCCGTGCACGGCCCACCTGGCGCCCACACCGTAGATGAAAAAGCCGACGGCGACGGCGGCGAAGCCCCAGACAAACTTGGCGGCGATGGAGGGGTCCTTGCCCAACCGGCCCAGCGAATTGTAGATGAACACCAGCACCGGGCTCAGCAGCACGATCCACACCGCGTTCAGATTCTGGTATTGCTCGGGAATCCAGGTGAACAGGTGGAACCCGAAAATGCTGAAATCCAGGTTCACGTTCCGCTGGGCGAAGAGATTCAGTGAAGTGGACATCTGCTGGTAGAAGATGAAGAAGAACACCGTCTGCACCACCAGCACGAAGGCGGCGATCAGTCCGGCACGCTCATCGCGGCGGCTGGAGGCAATCAGCTTGACGAAGATGCCGAGAATGACCACCCCGGCGATGTAGACGCAGACGCGCGCCACGGTTTCGCTCTGCAGGATCAGCACCGCCGCGATCACGATCAGCGCTGCGCCGCCGAGCACCGCGGCCAGACGCATCGGTTTGACCGGTGTGGCGTCCGGCGGTGAGCCCAGGCCGGCCATGAAACGGCTCATGAGCCCGTAGTTGATCATGCCGATGACCAGTCCGATCGAGCAGACGCCGAAGGCGGTATGCCAACCCGCCGAATCTCCATAGCGTGCGCCGATGTAGTCGCGCAGCCACGGCGTCAGGGTCATCGAGACCATCGAGCCGATGTTCACGGCCATGTAGTAGATGGTAAAGGCGCTGTCGATCTTGGTGTCATCGCCCTCGTAGATCTTGCGCACCAGGTTTCCGGAGTTGGGCTTGAAGAGTCCGTTGCCGACAATGATTACCCCGAGAGCAAAGTACAAGGAGTACTCACTGTCGGTAGGCAGCCACAGCAGTGCATAGCCGATGGCCAGTACGAATGCGCCGATGCGCATGGTGCGGCGGGTGCCGAGCAGCTTGTCGCCGATCCAGCCGCCAATCGCGGGCGTGGCGTAGATCAGGGCGGAGGCGGCACCGAAGACCAGGTTGGCCCGGGTATCGACAAAGCCGAGTTTCTTGATCATGTAGGTGACCATCAGCACCTGCATGCCGTAGAAGCCAAAACGCTCCCACATCTCGATCAGGAAGACCGTGGTAAACGAGCGTGTCTGGGAAATGGGTGCAGCCGGTAAGGTCGTCACGTTGTTCATTTTTAATTCTTTATGTAGTTCACCAGATACGGACGCGATCTGCGGCAGCCCGATACAGCCGCTGACCCGGCTTGACCTGGAATGCTTCGTAAAACGCGGGGATGTTCGACAGCGGCCCGTTGACCCGCCACTTCGGTGGCGCATGCACGTCGCTGAGCAGCTGCTTGCGCAATAGTTCGTCGCGCTCCTCGGACAGCCAGCCCAATGCGTAGCCGAGGAAATAGCGCTGCAACGGCGTCAAGCCGGCGATTTTACGCCCCTCGCGGAATTGTGCGGTCTTCTCGAATGCATCCAGACCGATCAGCAGGCCGCCAAAGTCCGCGATGTTCTCGCCCAGGCTGGCGCTGCCATTGATGTGCATGCCCGGCAGGGGCTCATAGGCATCAAACTGCCTGACCATGACTGCGGCGCGCCGCTTGAATTTGGCGGCGTCCTGTGGCGTCCACCAATCGACAAGATTGCCGGCAGCGTCAAATTGGCGACCCTCGTCATCAAAGCCGTGGGTCAGCTCATGGCCGATGGTGGAGGCGGCCGCGTAGCCATAGATGACCGCATCATCGAGGTCCGTATCCTTGAAGCCCGGAATCGCGAATATCGCGGCCGGCAATACGATCTCGTTGTTCGAGGAGTTGTAAAAGGCGTTATAGGTCTGTGGCGTGATGTCCCATTCGGTACGGTCCACCGGTTTGCCGAATTTCGACAAAGCGTCGTTGAACAGCCAGATCTGGGCATTGCGGACATTTTCGGCGTAGGAATTGCGGGCAACGAGCAGCGCCGAGTAGTCCTTCCACTTGTCCGGATAGCCGACCTTCTTGGTCACCTTGGCGAGCTTTTCGTGTGCCTTGGCCTTGGTCGCCGCGCTCATCCAGTCCAGCCGATCGATGCGTTCGCCGTAAGCGGTCCGGATCGCCTCGACCAGGTCGCTGTAACGCTGCTTGGTGCCGGCCGGAAAATATGCCTTGACGAATATGCGGCCGAGCACCATCCCCAGGCCCTCATTCTGCGCATCGAGGGCGCGTTTCCAGCGCGGGCGCTGTTCCTTCTGCCCGGAAAGCACACGACCGAAGAAATTGAAATGCTCATCGTCGAAGGGCTTGCTCAGGTACGGCGCATAGCTGTCGATCAATCTCATGCGCAGGTAGTCACGAAGCGTCGGCAGCGCGGTCGTGGCCAGCGCCGACTCCAGGCCCGCAAAGAATTCGGGTTGACCGACGATGAGGTAGCGGGGCGTGAGGTTCCAACTGCGCATGCGCGCGGTCCAGGCAATGGACGGCGTGTACTGGCGTGTCAGCCGCGACGGGGACATCTTGTTGTAGTTCTTCTGCGGGTCGCGCAGATCCGCAAGTGGTCGCGAAATCTTCGCCAGGGCGGTCTCGAAGCTCATGACGGCCCGCGCACGGGTGTCCGCACTGGCGGCATCGGCACCGAGCAGCCTGAGTACATTGCCCATATGGAGCACGTAGGCCTCGCGCGCCTTGACGGTGCCCGCCTCGGTGCCGAAGTAGTAGTCACGATCCGGCAGACCCAGGCCGCCTTGCTGAACGTACACCGCCATCACGTCGCTGGCTTTTTCATCCTGGGCAATGCCGAAATTGAAGAACGGCTGCAGATTCTGCCGTTGCAGTGCGAACGCCAGGTCGAGTACCCCAGCGCGGTCCTTGATGGCGTCGATGCGCGCGAAATCCGCCTGTAGCGGGGTGATGCCGAGCCGGTCGGCCCGCGCCTGATCCAGCGCCATTTCCCAGAAATCACCGATCTTGCGTTCATCGCTGCCGGGGGCCGCGGTCTTGTTGGCGGCCGCCTGCTCGCTGATGGTGCGCAACTTGGTGTACAGGTCCTCATCGACCAGCTTGTCGATGCCCCAGTGCGATTCGGCGGGAGGAATCGGATTGGCCTTGAGCCAGGCGCCATTCGCGTAGGCGAAGAAGTCATCGCCCGGATTGACGGACGCGTCGATGTTGGCGGCGACCACGTCGCGGACTGCCGGGCTCGACGGTTGGGGGGCAGGTGCCGCGAGCGCACCGCTCACCAGGGCAATACTCAGGGCCATCGGCGCGAGGATTCCATGGCCTGTGTTGGGCATAACCAGCCTTGTTTTTGACTGTGCGGACTATACACCGCTCCTTGCCGGCCACCACGCAGGCCACGGGATCCCGGGTCTTTGCCGAGTCAACGCGGTCATTTCCGACCCCCCGCAGGTTGGGGTAGACTTACAGACCGGGCGCGGAAGTACGACTTTTTGGGGGATCACAGATGAGCGTAAACAACCACATCAGGCGACATCATCACCTGACACTGAGCGTCGGCAATGCGCAGGAAGATTACGATTTCCACACCAAGGTGCTGGGTCTGAAGAGCGTCAAGAAGACCGCCCTGTACGATGGTGAAGAGCCCATTCTGCATCTGTATTACGGAAACGATACCGGCGATGTCAGTCGCCTGATCACCTGCTTTCCGATGAAGCATTCCGGGCGCAAGGCCCGTAAGGGAACCGGCCAGATCTGTACCGTCGAACTGTCGATTCCGGTGGGGTCCGCGGGTTTCTGGGAGAAGCATTTACAGTCCCGTGGTTTCACGGTGCGCGTGCAGGAGCGTTTCGGTGAGCGGCTGGTGGCATTCGAGCACCCCTGTGGTATCGAATATGAACTGATTGAAGCCAAGCGGGACGCGCGCGAGCCGTACAGCAATGGCGTGGTGCCCAAAGAGCATGGGCTGCGCGGTACCCATGGCGTGGTCGTCTCGGTGCGCGATGCGGAAAATTCCGAGGAATTCATGCAGGGCGGCTGGAACGGACGGCGTATCGGCAGCGATGGCCGGCATCTGCGTTACGAGGTGGGCAACGGTGGCAGTGGCGCCGTCGTTGAATTTCGCGTCGAACCGAATGTGGCCGCAGGAAGCTGGACCTACGGCGAAGGTGTGCCGCATCACGTTGCGTTCGAAGTGGCCGACCATGAGGCGCAGAGCAAGGTCAAATTCCATCTCGAGGGCCTCGGATTCACCGATGTGTCGGAAATGAAGGATCGCGGCTACTTCGACTCGGTGTATGTGCGCACCCCCGGCGGCGCACTGTTCGAGGCGACCGTGTCCAAGCCGCAGGGCTTCCTGGTCGATGAGCCGTACGAGAAGTTGGGCACGGCCATGCAGATTCCACCGTTCTTCGCCAATCGCCGCGAGGAGCTGCTGCAGAAGATCGAGCCGCTCAAGTACTGATGTGACGGCCAGTGGCCGAATGCCCGCGTTCTGTTCCCTTCCCGAAGCCATCGCCGCGCATGTCCATGATGGGGACTGCGTGGCGATGGAGGGATTCACCCACCTGATCCCTTTTGCCGCTGCCCACGAGGTGCTGCGGCAGGGACGCCGGCACCTCACGCTGGTGCGGATGACGCCGGATCTGATTTACGATCAATTGATCGGCATGGGGGCCGCGGATCGGCTCATTTTCTCCTGGGGCGGTAATCCCGGGGTGGGTTCGCTGCATCGGCTGCGCGATGCCGTCGAGAACGGCTGGCCCCAGCCCCTGCAGCTCGAGGAGCATTCCCACGCGGCAATGGCCAATGCCTACGAGGCCGGTGCGGCCAACCTGCCGTTCGCGGCATTCCGTGGCTACATCGGCGTCGATCTGCCGAAGGTGAATCCCAGAATCCGCCAGGTCGCGTGTCCCTTTACCGGGGAAATGCTCGCGGCGGTTCCGGCGTTGCGCCCCGATGTGACCATTATTCATGCGCAGCGCGCCGATCGGGCCGGGAACGTATTGCTCGATGGCATCATCGGCGTGCAGAAGCAGGCCGTGCTGGCCGCCCGCCGCGCGGTCGTGACAGTGGAGGAGATCGTCGATGACCTCGGTGCACCGGGCCTGAATGCGGTCGTACTGCCGTCTTGGACGATTGCCGCCATCGCGGCGGTTCCCGGCGGCGCCTACCCCTCCTACGCGCAGGGGTATTATCGCCGCGCGAATGGGTTCTATACCGGTTGGGATGAGATCTCCCGCGACCGCGACCGGTTCACGGCCTGGGTGAGTGAGCACGTGCTGGAGAAAGGACCCGAGGCTTTCCGGATGTACAGTCCGCGGGCGCGCTGAGCAGCATGGCCACACCCCTTACTGAACCTTTCAGCGCCAACGAGATGATGACCATCGTGGCCGCACGGGCGCTGCGCAATCAGGATGTATGCTTCGTCGGTATTGGCGCCCCCTCGGCCGCGTGCAATCTCGCCCGTCTGACCCACGCACCGGACATCACGCTGATCTATGAATCCGGGACGATTGGCGCCCGACCGACGGTGCTGCCGCTGTCGATCGGGGATGGTGAGTTATGCGAGACGGCGCTGACCACCGTGTCCGTGCCGGAAATGTTCCGCTACTGGCTGCAGGGCGGCCGCATCACGGTGGGCTTCCTGTCGGGGGCACAGATGGACCGCTACGCCAATCTCAACACGACGGTGGTGGGCAGTTACGAGCGGCCGAAAGTGCGGCTGCCGGGGGGTGGGGGCGCCCCGGAAATTGCCTCCAGCTGCCAGGAGATTTTCATCACCATACCCATGTCGCGGCGCACATTTGTTGAACAGCTGCCGTTCATCACTTCACTGGGTCACGGTACCGGCCGCGGCTCCCGCGCGGCACTGGGGCTTCGCACCCGCGGGCCCACGCGGATCATGACCGACCTGTGCGTGCTGGAGCCGGACCCTGAAACCTGCGAGCTGGTGGTGACCTCGTTGCACCCGGGAGTTACCCAGGATGCCGCGCGCGCCGCTTGTGGCTGGGCGCTGCGCTTTTCGAACCCGTTGGCCACGACCGCAGCGCCGTCGCAGCAGGAACTGCAGGTGCTGCGTGATCTGCAGGCGCGCTCTGCCGCGGCCCATCGGGATGACGCCTGATGGGCGCCGGTCAATTGGCAGCGGCCTATCTGTGTGATGGCGTGCGCACCCCGTTCGGGCGCTATGGCGGAGTGCTGTCAGCGGTGCGAACCGACGACCTCGCGGCCTTGCCCCTGCGCGCCCTGCAGCAGCGCAACCCGGGCGTCGACTGGACTCGCCTCGATGATGTCTACTTTGGCTGTGCCAACCAGGCGGGGGAAGACAATCGCAATGTCGCGCGCATGGCCGTGCTGCTGGCCGGTCTGTCCGAGCAGGTGCCGGCTTCCACCATCAATCGGCTGTGCGGCTCAAGTCTCGACGCGACGCTGGTGGCCGCGCGCAGCATCCAAACCGGCGCCTGCGAACTGGTGATTGCGGGCGGCGTCGAGAGCATGTCGCGCGCGCCATATGTTCTGGCCAAGGCCGAGGGCGCCTTTGCGCGTGGGCCAAAGCTCGAAGACTCGACGCTGGGCTGGCGCTTCATCAACCCGCAGCTGCAGGCGCAGTTTGGCTGCGAATCGATGGCACAGACGGCCGAGAACCTGGTTGCGCAGTGGCAGATTTCGCGCGCCGATCAGGATGCGTTTGCCCTGCGCAGCCAGCAGCGTTACGCGCGGGCCCTGGCGCGCGGATTCTTCGGCCGGGAAATTGCACCGTTCGCCAGTGCGCTGCCGAAGCAGGCTACCGTCACCGTGGACTGCGACGAGCAGCCCCGACCGGAGACGACACTTGCGGGGCTCGCCCGGCTCAAGGGTGTGGTGCACCCGGACGGCTCGGTCACCGCCGGGAATTCCTCCGGCATCAATGATGGCGCGGCAGCCTTGCTGCTGGCGAGCGAAGCTGCCGCGAAGCGCTACGGATTGACACCCCGTGCGCGCGTGGTCGGTGGAGCCGTCGTCGGGGTGGCGCCGCGCGTCATGGGCAGGGGTCCGGCACCGGCAACTGAAAAGCTGCTGGCACAAGTCGGCCTGAAACTGGCGCAGGTGGATGTGATCGAGCTCAATGAGGCCTTCGCCGCCCAGGCTCTGGCCGTACTGCGCGAACTGAAGCTGCCCGATGACACCGAACAGGTGAATCCGAACGGCGGTGCGATCGCCGTCGGGCATCCGCTGGGAGCCAGCGGCGCACGCCTGGTTCTCACCGCACTCAATCAGCTGCAGAGCAGCGGGGGACGCCTGGCGGTGTGCACCATGTGCATCGGAGTAGGCCAGGGCATCGCGCTGTTGCTCGAGCGCGTGTAGTGCGCTCGCTGCAGGCTATTGGCCGCCGACAGATGAGGCGGCAGTCGTGACATAGCCCAGGGCGCGGCCACCGAGTCCGACCCCGAGCCACAGCAGCAGCGAAATCACGGCCGCCAGTCGCCGCAGGCCGACGGCGGTGCGTTGCGAGTCGATCACTTTGCGGTGGATCGTCAAGGTGTACAGCAGCGCCAGCAGCAGCAAGGTCATCTTGAGCTGAAACGCCCAGTTGCCGTACATCTTCACCGCTTCGGTGGAGAACAGCAGAAAGCCGGACAGCAGCATCACCCCGATACAGCCGAACATCCAGGGCCGCAGTTCCCGTGCCAGCTCAGGGGTGGAGGCGCTGCCGAAGCGAACCCCGAACAGGCTCATGTTGATCATGACCAGGATGCCACCGAGCAGGCCAAGAGCCAGCAGATGGAATACTTCGACGAACGGAAACAGCCAGGCGGAGTCGCGAATGCCGTGACCGAAAAACGAGTCATTGCACCAGCGGCAGAAGGCCAGCGTCAGGGCGGCGAGTGCGTTCATGTGGGCTTCATGGCGGCGGCAGAACGTAGGCGATGCCGCGCCCGCAGGCGACCACCGCAATCCACAGTACCAGGGAGACAATGCCGGTGATCCTGGCACCGCGCGGGGTCGCCGGCAGCACATCCCACTGCAGCATCGTGCGTCCGAGGGTGAGGTTGAAAACCACGACGTTCAACGCCGCGGCCAGCAGCATGAGCATTTTCAGCTTGAAAAAAATGGTTCCGTAGAACAGCACCGGATCGCCGGCAAACAGCGTGATGCCCGTGACCAGCATGATGCCGAAGGAGCCGAACAACCACGGATTGAGTTGTCGGAAGACGGTGGATACGGGCGTGCGCCTGAGCACCAGATCAAGCAGGCGCAAGTCCAGCAGAATGACGAAGCCGAGGAACACACCCAGGGTCAGCACATGGACCGTCTCGATGATGGGCTCCGCCCACAGCGACTCGCGGATGAGCGTACCGAAGGAGGTGTCGTGCAGCCACACCAGCGCGCTGTCGAGGATCATCGCGGGCCTTGTCTACAGTGCCCCATGCACGCTCATTTGGCCTGGCAAGGCGTCGGGTTCCACTTGGCTGCGTCAGTCTTCTTGAACTGCGAGCTGGTGATGAAGGGCTGATCCAGGTATTCCGGATCGTTCACGATGCTGGTGACCACCAGCCAGGTATCACCATTGGGTTCGTGGAAGCTGTCGAAGTACTCCTCCACCGAAGTATTCGCGCCATAGGGCACCCCGTTCTTGCGCAGGTAGCCGGGGCGCAGCTGCGTCGTCATGACCTTCAGGTAACCGTCCTGCGTCGGCGGTGGTGCGCCGGCAAGGCCGGCGGTGGTCGGCAATCCTGCGGTCACTCCGCCAAATCCGCCGCGTGCCCGCAGGCCTTCCCACTGCGCCATGGAGTAGCCCTGCCAGCTGGGAGCCAGGTCATGGGCCGGTGCGCCCGCGAAATTCAGCACGCGCGTCTGCTCGCCGGCGTCGGTCTCCACTTTGAGGGTGCTGGCGTCCTGCCAGGTGATGTGCAGGCGTGTCGGTGTACGCATGATCGCCGCAGCCCCGTAGGCGCGGCACGCTTCACCACTTGACTGATCCTTGGACGGATCCCATTTCTGCATGAGGGCGCGGCCGGCGGCATTGAGTGCCACGCCGGTAAAGTCGCCCTTGTCGGGCGTCATCATCCGGTAGCGCCAGTCCTCGGTGACCACCGCGACCCAGTACCCGGTCAGGTCGACCGGCGCGCGGCTGCGCGGATCCGCAGGCGCGGCGGGTCCCGCAGGCCTCTGGGCGTTGGCGCTACCCACCACAATGAGGCCTGCCAGCAGGCCCAGTGTTGCCAGCCTGCTCACATGATTACTCCTTCCCAGGTCCAGCCATCGGAGGTGCGCACAATCTTGTGCAGGCGGATTCGATGTTCGTTCGGATCCCGCCCCGGGTTGCCCGTGACGATCACGTGATCCCCGGTCTTCAGGGTCTCGCGGGTCACGTGCTCCTGGGTAAGCTGTGCACCACCGCCCCATTCGACCGACCAGACCTGTTCCTGCCCCGCCTTGTCCTTGACCATGACCTTCACGAAGGAATGCGGATTGCGGAACATGAACTGGGTCAGGGTCCCATCAATGCTGACTTCCTGGTCGACGAAGTACGTCGCGGCAAAGGAATGGTGGGCATGCACCGGCGGGCCCAGGAGCAGGGCGGAGGTTGCGGCGAGCAGGGCCAGGTATTTGCGATTCATGAAGCGATACCTTCAGTGCTTTGGACTGAGACTCTGGTAGACGGCAGTGACGAACCGGTCCGTGCTCGACAATCCGGAATTCGAGCCGTAACGTGGATCGTAGTCGCGGGTGGGTCGTGCGGCCTTGACCTGTTCCAGGGTCTTGCCCTGCTTGATCAGGTCCTGGATACGGTCGCGGATGATGGTGACCATCTCCTGGTAATACACCACGTCGGCGACGTCACACAGGCGCCCATGACCGGGGATGATCAGGGTGCCGCCTTCCTGTTCGTCGGCCGGAATGGCCAGCTCGACGATGCGATTCAGGCCGGCGATCACGCCTTGGATGTTTCCGCCGCGCTCCAGATCGACAATCGGATAGCCAGTGGTGACGAAGATGTCCCCGGTGCTGATCACATCGGAGCGACGAAAGAAGACGATGGTGTCGCCATCGGTGTGGGCGGCGGGCACGTGGATCAGTTCCACGCCTTCATTGTCGAAGAAGATCTTGCGCTCAGGAGTGGTGTACGTATCCGTGGGCAATGCACCCTGCGGCGCTGCGGTCGAACCGGGACCGGCGGCGCTCATGCGATCCAGTACAGTCTGGAACGCCATGATCGTGGCCTGGTTCGAGGCGCTGGTGCCGATATCGCCGACCACGTTACCGCCGGCGATCGTGGTACCGGATTTTGCGATGGCCTCATTGCCGCCGACATGATCCGGATGGACGTGGGTGTTGATGATATAGCGGATGGGCTTGTCCGAGAGGCTATGGACGGCGGCCAGGACCTTGGCGCTCATCGGTGCCAGCCCGGTGTCCACCAGCAGCACGCCATCGTTGCCCGTCTGCACGGTAATGTTGCCACCGGCGCCCACCAGCATCGAGATGTTGCCCTGGACCGGCAGGATATGCACCTCGGCAGGCGCGGGCGCCGAGCTGGCAGGCGCCGGCGTCGCGGCCGATACCAGCGTGGCGGCTGCCGCCAGCCATGCCAGCGCGATCAATTGCAGATATTTCATGGCGGCGGGGCCTTCTTTGCGGGCCGCGGCAGCACCGCCATGGATTTCATTTTCAGCATGTATTCCGGGTACATCGTTTCGGCACCGCCGCGTGTCGCCAGCACCGGGATGCCGTAGTTCGCCGGGAATTCGTCGAGGAAGGTATTGGCGCCTGGCAGATGGTGCGGCACGACGCCGGGCGCGCGGTCGACTTCGTCCACCGGCTCACAGGGCCAGGGCGCCATCTGCTGCTGCGGGGCGTAGACAAAGTCAGTGGTGCGGATGAAGGGTTCGGTGAGGTAGACCGGGTCGTAAACGATCACCGCCACGGTCAGATAGTTCCCGTGCTTCATGATGTGCACGCGCGCTGTCGCCTGGTCGCTGCGCGGGATGCCGTTGCGGCGGATCCAGTTCTCCTTCAGGTGGGTGGTGGTGATGACCAGGGTGTCGCCATCCCATTCTCCCGTCGAAAAACCCTGCCAGGTGTGGCGCGCGTATTCCGGCGGATGCGGCCTGCCGTCCATCCAGATGGTCTGCTCGGCGCCGTAGGCCGACAGGTGAGTGTGGTAGGCAATGACCTTCTGCGAAGCCTGGTCGACCTCTTTCCAGATACTGAGGTTCGAGGGCCCGCGCCAGCCGTAATCGGCCCCATGGGCGCGGCACTGGTTTTCGGGCAGCTCAATGAGGGCGGCATCCCAGCTGTCGCCGCGCAGCCGGGCCGCATCGTTGATCGGCAGGCCCAGATAGTCGCCGATTTCCGGGCCGGGTATGCGCTCGAACCGATCCTCATCGAAGCGCGGGGCCCATTCGCCGGAAGGATCCATCTGTGCCTGCGCCGCCCCGCCAAGCGTCAGGCCAAGCAGCAGGGCAATCGCTGTCCCGGCAGCTAGTCGGCTCCCGTATCTGGTGCGCATGCATTCCCCCCGTTTCATTGCGGCGCAGGATCGGATCCGTGCCCCGGTGCACGTTATTATCACAGATTCGCGCGGCCGCGAGTCCTGTGTGTCATGGGATCCAATCGTCCGGCGAGAGGCAGTTGTGATCTCAACGTCGCGGAAACCCTGGCAAGTTTGCACTACACTGCGGTCTGAACCAGTATTGCCGCCAAGCTCCGGTGCGCGTTCGTTTCCGCTGCGATACAGCGGTTTTGACGCAGCGGTCGGTGCCCGAGCGGTTTCAAGCTTGAATCAAGGGGTGGGGGATGATCGATCGCCGTAGTTTCATCGGGACGTGCACAGTGGCCGCGGGCGCGCTGGCTCCAGGGATCACGAACGTCTGGGCGGCCGATGCCGCCGCCGCGGCCGCAACGGCCACCACCACCGCCGGAAAGATACGCGGTATCCACGAGTCGGACGTCTACGCCTTCAAGGGAGTCCCGTACGCCGCCTCGACCGCCGATGCCGGCCGGTTCCAGCCGCCCGCCAAGCAGAAACCCTGGACCGGTGTGCGCGATTGCACCCAGCTTGGGCACCGTTCCCCGCAGCTGCTGTCGCTGTTTCATGGCGTGGTGCCGCCCGAAGTGGAGGCCATGGACCGCGACGAGGCGATGGGGGAGGACTGCCTGGTCCTGAACGTCTGGACGCCCACGCTCGATCGGGGTCGCAAGCTGCCGGTCATGGTGTGGCTGCATGGGGGCGGCTTTACGAGCGGCTCCGGTGGGTTCATCTGCTACGACGGTGCGCAGCTGGCCAAGAAGCACGATGTGGTGGTCGTGACCGTCAACCATCGGCTCGGGCCACTCGGCTACCTGTACCTGGCGGGCTTGGGTTCCGCGCAGTACGCCAACGCCAGCAATGTCGGGAACCTTGATATCGTTGCTGCGCTCGAGTGGGTGCGCGACAACATCGCCACCTTCGGCGCGGACCCCGATAATGTCACTATTTTTGGCCAGTCCGGCGGCGGCGGCAAAGTCAGCTCGCTGATGGCCATGCCGGCGGCCCATGGGCTGTTCAAGCGCGCGATTGTGCAAAGTGGGTCCTCCGTCAAGGGCATTTCGCGCGATGCCGCGAGCAAGAACGCCGAGCGGCTGCTGGCGCGCCTGAATCTGAAGCCCGAACAAGCCGATCAACTGCAGCATGTGCCGATGGATCAGTTGCTCAAGGCCGCCAATGAAGGCAGCGGGCCACCGATCAATTGGGGACCGGTCGTGGATGGCAAGAGCTTGCCCGCGGACCCGTTCGATCCGACGGCGCCGGCCATGTCCGGCAGCGTGCCCTTGATGATCGGGACGGTCGAAACCGAGGTCACGTTCTTTCCGGGCCAGCCGCTGGAGCCGATGGACGATGCCACCTTCCATACCAAGGTGAAACAGCTGCTGCGCAATGCCAGCGACGCCGATGTGGACCGGGTGATCGCGGCCTATCGCACCGGGCGACGCGACCGGGCCAATACGGATCTTTATCTCATCATGGCCTCTGATGCGGGCTTTCGTGCCGGCATCCTGCTCGAGGGCGAACGCAAGGCCGAGCAGACCCAGGCGCAGGTGTACCAGTACTACTTCACCTGGCGCTCACCGGTGCGCGACGGCAAGCTGCGCACGTTTCATACGTTGGAAATACCCTTCGTGTTCGACAACGTCGATGCCTGCCAATCCATGACCGGCTCGGGCGCGGATCGGCTTCCCCTGGCGCAAATGATGAGCGCCGCCTGGGTCGCCTTTGCGCGCACTGGAAATCCCAATCACCCCGGTTTGCCGGACGTGTGGGTGCCGTACGACAACACGCGCCGCGCGACGATGATCTTCAACGACAAGACCATGCTGCTCAATGACCCGTACGGCAGCGAGCAGCGGCTGCTGCGCTCGCTGGCGGGCGCAGGCCCGGCGCGGGCGTAGCCGCATACGCCTAGGGAACCTCTGCACAGGTCGGTTCAGTTGAACGATACTGTGTGCAGCGTGCAGTAGCATTCAAGGGGTTACGGTGAAGCAGACGACGTTTGCATCGGCGGCCTACGACCGGAAGGGCAAGGTGACGCGGCGGGA
>DATHOA010000024.1:0-6993 GCA_035485475.1 Steroidobacteraceae bacterium
GGGGACTCACATTCAGGGCCTACACCAATATTTTATACGGGGTTGCACCAGCTTCACCATGACAAGTAAGCCGAAGCCCACTGCTACCAGCAAGAAGCGTCCACCAGCGGAAAAGAAGCCGGCCAAGGCGGTCATCGCCAAGGTCGTCCTCGCCAAGGTGGTCGTCGCCAAGAAAGCCGCGCCGGTGCCGGACAAGGAGCGTAAGGCCGCTGCGCCCGCGCCCAAGAAGAGCCCGGGGGCGCTCACCCGGCCGCACAGCCCCACGGCAGCGACGCTCGATGCCAAGGCCGCCGCGAAGCTGCTGGCGGAGAAGGAAAAGAAGACGCTCTCCGCCCGTCCCATGGGCATGCCTGAGGATCGTCAGTCGCAGCTCAAGCTGCTCATTGCCCGTGGCAAGGAACAAGGCTACCTGACCTACGCGCAGGTGAATGACCATCTGCCCTCCGAAATCGTGGATCCGGAGCAGATCGAAGACATCGTCAACACCATCAACGACATGGGCATTCCGGTGTTCGAGAAGGCACCGGATACGGACGCGCTGCTCGCCTCCGAGCCCTCACAGCCGGCCGACGAAGAGGCCATCGAGGAGGCCGCCGCGGCCCTCGCGGCGCTGGACGCCGAGCTGGGCCGCACCACTGACCCGGTGCGCATGTACATGCGCGAAATGGGTACGGTGGAGCTGCTGACCCGCGAGGGTGAAATCCGCATCGCCAAGCGCATCGAGGAAGGCCTGGATGCGGTGCGCGGTGCGCTGTCCATGTATCCGGCAACCTTTGATTTCCTGCTCAAGGCCTATGAGCCGGTCAAGGCCGGTCAGTCACGCCTGGTGGATGTGATCGTCGGCTTCATCGATCCGAATGCGCCCGATGTGATTGCCCAGCCCCAGAATCCGACCAAGTTGGAGCTGGTGGTGGCCGAGGAGCCGGCCACCGAGCGCGAGGAAGGTGACGAAGCGGATGCCGAAGAGGAGGTCGTCGATACCGGCCCGGACCCGGAAGAAGCGGCCCGGCGCTTCGCGTCGATCCACAAGACCTTCGTTCAGGTACTGAGTGCAATCGAGAAGCTCGGCGCCAAGGACCCGAAGACGCTGAAGCTGCGCAAGAAGCTTTCGCTCGAGTTCATGGAGCTGAAGCTCTCCCCGCGGATGTTCGATGCGCTCATTCTGAATCTGCGCGGGCATATCTCCGAGATCCGCCAGCTCGAGAAGGAGATCATGATCATTGCCGTGCGTGACTCGGGCATGCCGCGCAAGGATTTCATCGCGACCTTCCCGAAGAACGAGACCAGCGCGCGCTGGCTGCAGAAGCACATGAAGGCGGGGAAGAAGTATTCGGCCCCGCTGACCAAGTTCAAGGAAGAGGTGGAGCGCCGCCAGAACCGCCTCGCGGTGCTGGAGACGCTGTATCACCTGTCAATCAATGACCTGAAGGAAATCAACCGCGACATCTCGATCGGCGAGGCGAAGGCACGGCGCGCCAAGAAGGAGATGGTCGAGGCGAATCTGCGCCTGGTGATCTCGATCGCGAAGAAGTACACCAACCGCGGCCTGCAGTTCCTGGACCTCATCCAGGAAGGCAACATCGGCTTGATGAAGGCCGTCGACAAGTTCGAATACCGTCGCGGCTACAAGTTCTCGACCTATGCGACCTGGTGGATTCGCCAGGCCATCACCCGCTCGATCGCTGACCAGGCCCGCACCATCCGCATCCCGGTGCACATGATCGAGACCATCAACAAGCTCAATCGCATTTCGCGCCAGATGCTGCAGGAAATGGGCCGCGAGCCCACTCCGGAGGAGCTGGCGGTGCGCATGGAAATGCCGGAGGACAAGGTCCGCAAGGTGCTGAAGATCGCCAAGGAGCCCATCTCGATGGAGACTCCGATCGGCGATGATGAGGATTCGCACCTGGGAGATTTCATCGAGGACACCTCGGTGGCCTCCCCGATCGACCAGGCCACTTCCGAGTCCCTGCGCGAGACCACGCACTCGGTACTTGCGCAACTCACCCCGCGGGAGGCCAAGGTCCTGCGCATGCGCTTCGGTATCGACATGAACACCGACCATACCCTGGAGGAAGTCGGCAAGCAGTTCGATGTGACGCGCGAGCGGATCCGGCAGATCGAAGCCAAGGCGCTGCGCAAGCTGCGTCACCCGAGCCGCAGTGAACAGCTGCGCAGCTTCCTGATGGATGACTGATCAGTAACCTGCGTGCGGCAGGTTGTACATGACCTTGCCGTCCGGCAGCTTCACGCTCACGTTGAACCCGCCCTTGCGGCCATCCTTGAGCGGATGCAGCACCAGCTCGATCTTGTCGCCGGAGCTCAACGTGTGCTTGTCCCAGCCATTGCGCGCCAGGTAGTTGGGGCTCATGCCCTCGATGCCGTACTCATCGACGCCGCCGTTGGCATTCGGCACATCGAACACAATCCAGGTGTGCGGATTGGTCCACTCAAATTGCTTGATGGTGCCGTTGAGCGTGACCGACTTCTGCATGTCGAACATCGCCGTGGAATGATGGGCAATGGCACTGCCGGAGGCGATAGCGACCGCTGCGGCGGCAATTGCCAGCGCGGCCAGGCGAAGGGTACGCATAATTGGAATCTCCTAGAATTTGACTAATTGACCTTTATGCCAGGACGACCTTCATCGTCCGCGCTGTCATGGTTGTTCTGTTCGCACTCGTATTCGCGCAGGTCATCCTTCACGAGCTTGTAGAAGTGCGACACCGTCCAGGGCTCCGCGAGCACCTTGGGATCCGTGATGGTCTGCTTGATCTCCATGATTTCCGGCCCGGTGCGGCGGATCCGCTCCACGATGTGCATCTGGTCGCTATGTCCGATGCCGGGTGAAAGCTGGCTCCAGGGCACGAAGCCCACGGTGTCCACCACCAGCGTGTCTCCTTCCCAGTGTCCGACGGAGTGCCCGTTGAACAGCGGATCGGGATCCTTGGGGTGCGGCCGTCCGTCCGTGTAGACCTGACGCAATTGCATGTAGGCCTCGGCGGCGATCGCGACCTTGCCGGGGCTGTACAGAAACTCGATGGGATAGGGTTGGGTCATCATCCCCGGCATTCCCGGCGGCAGGCAGTTGGCCTGGTCGGGCTGCAGATCCTTGCCCGATTCCTGCGCCTTCTTGTAGGCGTCCAGTTTGGCCTGCGCCGCGGGCGTCAGCTTGGGAGGTGCCGGTCGCGCAGCGGCAAGCCCGCCGCCGGCCCGCCAGTTCAGCTCCCAGATGCCCTGCCAGTCCGGCAGCTTGGCGATCGAGGCCCAGCTGTCGCCCTGGGGACTGCCGGCCTGGGGTTCCTCGGCCTGCACGGTCACCGCCCCCGTGGTGAAAATGCCGGCCAGCACCATGGCCAGTGCTGCAATGTTTGGTCGTAAATCTTTCATCCGTCGCCCCCAGGTGATGGCTCGGTCCCCACCAGGTTGATAATTCAAGCCTCGGGATCCCAAGCCCCGCCGCTGGCGATTTTGCGGCATCCGGGGATCGCGCGCCACAGCCACCAGGCAAAAAGCTAGTGACTGCTCAGCGCGTACCGGATCGCCAGCTGGACGTTGCTTTGCGTGGCGAACGGCGCCTCATCGGCCAGCAGCGCCCGATTTGCCTGGTAGCCGCGGGTGCGCACCCATTCCAGCGTGAAGCGCCAATGGCTACCCGGCTCGAGGCGGTAGGCCAGCGTCAGGGCGTGTCCGGCCTGATCACCCATGGGGTACGACTGCTCGGCGCTGACCTTGAAGTCGTCATAGCGCGCCGAGAACGTGTGGACGCCGCTGCGCTTTGACAGCAGCGCGTAGCGGGTCACGAAATCCCATCTCAGGAACCCAAATTCTTCTGGGGCGACATCCGTCGTCCCGGCCATCCACTGCACGATGGCGGTCCACCCCGAATCGTTCTCGGCGCGCACGCCGGCGGTGTTGAAGCGCGTGTGCCAGCCATACCGCCCGGTGACCTCATCCTCGGCGGCCGGATCGGCGCGGTTGTCGTAGTGCAGACCTTCGAGGGTGATGCGATCCAGGTAATGAACGTCCAGGCCCAGGTAGGTGCCGGCGCGATTGTCGTACTGATGGTACTCATCGATCGCGCCGCTGAGGCCGCCGGGACGACCCACGCGGCCAAACAATGAGCCCTGCCAGTCGGTGATGGTGAACCCGGAATTGGCCAGCGCAGTTCCGGCACCTTCGTTCCAGCCATAGACACCGAATGCGGCGCCGGCATCAAAGTCATGTCCGGAATGTGTGCCCAGCCATTCGAGTTTGAATTCCGTGCCGATGGTACGCAGCTCCTGCGCCACCCAGCTGTTCATCGCGGACGAAGACAGGGTGTAGGGCGACTCCCAGCCCTCGGCGCGGTTCTCCAGGGAAATCGGCGCATAGAAGGCACCGAGCTTCACGCGCATGCGCCACTCGCCCAGTGGATAGGGATGCAGCTGCAGATAGGCCTCGGTGACATCGAGCGGATTGCGATCGTGCTGACCCCAGGCCGAGGCGTCGACCTTGAAGGTGAACAGCTCGCCCAGATCCTGCGAGACCGCCAGGCGCGCGCGACCCAGCTGCAGCCCGTCGCGATTGTCGCCGTAGCGCAGGATTCCCAGACCACCGTCCAGATAGGATGTCGGCGCATCGGCTCCCACCAGGCGCATGTCAAGCGACACATCCCACTGCGCGGCGTGGGCGCTGACCGCCGCCAGCATCCACGTCACCGCGACGCACGGGAGGAGACGTGCGCGCAGTCTCATCAATAGGCATCCCAGGAGTGCGGACGCGCCTGCCGCTGTCCCGGCCGCAGCGCCCGGTCGGCGCGAATTTCCGTCTGCGCATGCTCACCGGGGTTGACCGTGATCTCCTGTTGCAGCATCTGCCCGGCACCGGCCAGCCGCGGGCTCCACACCTCGATGCGGTACTTGCCGCGAACGATATCCGCCTGCGTCCAGCTGCCATCCGCTGCGGTCGTGCCGTAGTACGGCGCGTCCGTGACCAGGATGTACGCGAGCATCGCATCGTGGATATTGCAGCCCAGGGTCACCAGACCCGGGCGATCAAACAGTTCGGGGGGATGGCCGTTGCCGCGATACAACCCGAGTTTGAAGGGATGCGGCGAGGAGTATGAATAGACCTCGTGGCCGACCCTGTCGTTGTTGCTGAAGTTCACCGTTGAACCCACCGGGATGACCATCAGGTCGGGCGTGAAGGTCAGGTCGAGCTGGTCCATGACCGCCTTGATGGGCGCGGGGGCGGGGGCGCTGGCCGCGATGACGTGCACTGTAATGACTGCACCCCGCAGCGGCGCGCCATTCTGCTGCAGCACCCGCACCTGCAGGTCCGTCGGCCACGCTGCACTGCACGCGCTCAAACACAGCAGCAGGCCGGCGAACCGCTGCGCCAGTCCCGGGGACCTACCCCAAACGCTGCCCTTTGCGCTGTACATCGGCCCTGCTCACCCGTGTGGATTCTCGCTCCTGTGGCCCACCGCACGCCTTCAGCCGTGTACCTGGGACTACCATCTATCAAAGTCATTTCAACGTAAGACATGGACAGTTTCCGCAACCGACTTCTCGCACTGATCATCGGCCTGGTCATAATCACGCAGAGTGTGACGCTGGTCGCAGTCCTGGCCAGCACCGAGCACGAAGTCACGGTGCGGGCCGACGAACAACTGCGTTACGGCTCACAGGTCGTACAGCAGTACCTGCGGCTGCGGGCCGATCAGCTGTCGAGCACCGTGGCAACGCTCGCGGCCGACAGCGGCTTCAAGGATGCCGTAGCCAGCCATGAGGCGGAGACCATGGTGTCCGCGGTGACCAACCATTCACGGCATATCGGCTGGGACCTGGTCCTGTTCCTGGATGCCGATGGCCACCTGATCACCTCGAACTCGCCGGCGGATGTCTCGGCGCGTGCGCCGGCGGTGCGCAAGCTCGCCAATTCGATCGCCAGTGGTCGAGGGGACACGCAGCTCGTGGCGCTGGGCGATCACCTCTATCAATTTGTCGCGGCCCAGGTGAACGCGCCGGAGCCGATCGGCTGGGTGGTCATGGGCTTTGCCGTGGACGATGCGCTGGTCGCGCATATTCACGATCTGGTCGGCACCCAGGTCAGCGTGCTGGTCGGTGCGGGACCGCAACGCAGCCTGGTGGCTTCAACCCTGGCGCCCGATGAACGGGCGGCCCTGGCCACGCTGCCTGAACTCGCGACCAGCACCAGCAGCTCGCAATCGCGCCCGCTCGGGAAGCAGGACTACCTGACCTACGTATCGCGACTGGGTGATGCCACCGAGTCCGTTACCGTGGTGCTGCAGCAGCCGATGATCGACGTGATGGCGCCCTATCGAACCCAGCGCAATGCGCTGACCGCCATCGGCGGTATCGCGCTCGTGGCCGCCATCGTGATCGCGCTGCTGCTGGGGCGTGGTGCGACCCGTCCCATCGGTGAACTGGTGCGCGCCGCCCGCCGCATCCAGGCCGGCGCCTATGACGAGGCCGTCGATGTACGCGGTGGGGATGAGTTCCGCAGTCTCGCCGCAACCTTCAACGCCATGCAGCAGGGCATCGCGCAACGCGAGGCACGCATCAGTCACGATGCACATCATGACGCGCTCACGGGCCTGCCCAACCGGGCCTTCGCCGAACGCCACCTCGAGGAGCTGCTGCGCACTTCACCGCCACCCGCCGTGGCACTGATCCTGCTCGAGGTGGCAAACGTCGGTGAGATCAGCGCCTCCCTGGGCCATCACGTAGGCGATGAGACCTTGCGTGAAACCGCGCGTCGTCTGCGCCAGAACTGTGGCGAGAATGACATCACCGCGCGCCTGGGGTCCGCGCAGTTTCTGGTGCTGGCGCGTGGCTGCACGGCGGCGCGCGCGAATCTGCTGGCCGAGCAGCTCATCGGTTCGCTGCGCGCCGGCTTCAGCCTGCTTGCCGTGAGCCTCGATCTGCACGTGAATGCCGGCATCAGCTGCGCGCCCGATCATGGCCATTCGGCCGAGGACCTGCTGCG
>DATHOA010000025.1:0-8945 GCA_035485475.1 Steroidobacteraceae bacterium
CAGCACCGATACCAACAGCACCGGCAACACTTCGGTATGCGTGAACGCATCCACGAACGTCGCCGGAATGAGATCGAGCAGGAACTGCGCCACGCCCTGCGCATGCGCCTTGGCCGTGTACTGGCTGACCGCGGCAGCATCGAGCGCGTTGGCGGCCACATGCATGCCGGATCCGGGTTTGAGCAGGTTCACGGCGGTCAGCGCCATCAGCAGCGCCACGGTGGTGATCACTTCAAAATAAATGAGCGCCTTGAGTGCGACGCGCCCCACCCGGCGCATGTCATTCATGGCCGCGACGCCATGCACCACGGTACAGAAAATCACTGGTGCGATCAGCATGCGGATCAGTGCAATGAAGGCATCGCCCAAGGGTTTCATGTCGGCGCCGAGCTTCGGCCGCCAATGCCCCAGGGCAATGCCGGCGAGGGTAGCCAGCAGCACCTGTACCCACAGCTGCCGGTAGAGCGGTGTGCGCACGCGCGCGGGCGGCATTACCGGATCAGCCATCAGCCCTTGTCTCCCGCAAGCTTCAGCAATTCCGGCCGTGGCGGCAGCCACGGCACCGCGGGAAAGTCACAGGGTTGGGGTGGCAGCGTCAACTGCAGGCTGGCAAAACCGCGTCCGGCACCAAAACGCAGGTCGGCCAGCCACCCGCCCGGTTCCTCGCCGCTGGCCATCGGCACTCTTGCAAACTGCATGAACGCGCGCGCCCGGCACTGGGTGCGCGCCAGCAGCGAAATCCGTTCACTCGGCATGCTGAACTGCTGCAGCCACTCGAGGCCCGCGCCGCTCTGCGCCGGCACCGCGTCACCGTCGCGGGCGATGAGATCCACTCCCCGGCAATCGCGCTCATCAATCAACCCCGGCAGCAACGAAATGCGTGCCTGCCGCATGATCTCCTGGCCGTTCTGGGACTGCACCAGCCAGCCACCCCAGCACACCGGGTCCGCGGGCATGGGCGTCAAGACGCGGTCGAAGGTCCGACTGCGAGGAAACTGAGCGTGGGCCGCGGCATCCAGGCGCTTAGCGGCCACATGGCTTGCCAGGCCGAACAGCGCCGTGATACCCAGCCAACAGGCAATGCCGCAGCTCAGCGCGGCTCCCGGGCGCAGCCAGCGGCCGGCGGCCAGCATCGCGGCAGCCAGCACCATGAAACCCACGACCGCCGGGGTCGCAACCCGCCCCAAGGCGAGCACCGCGATGGCGATGAGCCCCAAGGCCAATGCCACCAGGACCCGAGCCGTCGCGGACTCCAGCAGGAATACCAGCGGCGCCGCCGCCAGCCACAACAGCGGTTCGAGAATGAACACCGAGTCCCCGTACATCCAACCGTTGTAGAACGGCCAGAACGGGTGCACCCCGTAGCTGTTGGTGTAATCCATGGCCAGATGCAGCAGTACACCGGTGACACCGGCTGCCGCGATCCAGGTCTGTTCCAGGACCGAAGCGCGCAGCTGTCGATACCGCAGCCACAGGATGCAAGCGCACCACCACAGCGCCGCACCGGCCAGGGCTCCGACCAGGGTGTGGGTGTAGCCACGGTGCTGCAGCACATAGGACAGTGGCCCGCCGCCAAAGCTCGTGTACAGCAGGTCGGCATCGGGCAGATTGCTGCCCACCACCAGGCACACCACGATGAGGCGCCGGAAAGTGCCGTCAGGCAATGCCGTGCGCAACGGCGCGGGCCGGCCAGCTGGCCGCGCGCGGCGTGCCACGGCCTCCCCGACCAGGGCGCCGATCAGCGTATGAGTAATGTTATCCAGCGGCGGCCAGACGCGCCTTCAGGCGCGGATACACCCGGTAGGCATTGGTCTCGAAGATGCGGGTCTTGTCCTGTGCCGACAGCGCCGAGGAGTCGATGTAGCGCTTGGTGTCGTCGTAGTACTGGCCCGTGGTCGGATCAATGCCGCGCACCGCGCCGACCATTTCCGAACCAAACAGGATGTTTTCCACGGCAATCACTTTCAGCAGCAGATCGATGCCGGGCTGGTGGTAGACACAGGTGTCGAAGAACACATTCTTCATGACGTGCTCAGCCAGCGGCGGACGCTTCATGTCCTGGGCCAGCCCGCGATATCGACCCCAGTGGTAGGGCACCGCGCCGCCACCATGCGGAATGATCAGGCGCAGCGTCGGGAAGTCCTTGAACAGGTCACCCTGGATGAACTGCATGAAGGCGGTCGTGTCCGCGTTGATGTAGTGCGCGCCGGTCGCGTGGAAGTTTGGGTTGCAGGAGGAGCTGACATGCACCATCGCCGGCACATCCAGTTCGACCAGCTTCTCGTACAGCGGGTACCAGTGCTTGTCGGTGAGCGGCGGTGAGGTCCAGTGGCCACCGGACGGATCCGGATTCAGGTTGGCGCCAATGAAGCCCAGCTCGTTGATGCAGCGTTCAAGTTCACGGACACTGTGGGCGGGGGGCACCCCGGGGGACTGCGGCAGCATGCACACCCCGACGAAGTTCTTCGGGTACAGGCCCACCACCCGCGCGATCAGGTCATTGTTGATCTGCGACCATTCGAGGCTCGTGGCCTCGGTGCCGATGTGGTGCGCCATGGTGGAGGCGCGGGGCGAGAAAATGGTCACATCCGAACCGCGCTCGCGCTGCAGTTTCAGTTGTGCCTTCTCCAGGCTGTCGCGGATCTGGTCATCCCCGATGCGCAGCGACGCCCGTGACGGGGTCTGCGCGGGATCCTTGAGCGCTGCGATCTGCGCCTCGCGGAAGGTCGTCAGATCCGCCGGCGCCGTGGTGTAGTGCCCGTGACAGTCGATGATCATATTGCATCCCGGGTGAGTCTTTAACGTTTCCAAATAATAAGGTATTTACTGTTGTTTATCTTGGGGCGCACGATCATGCAGCAAAGACCATTGGGCCGGACCGGTGTGCAGCTGTCGGCGCTGGGCTTCGGCTGCATGACGCTGATCGGCTGGTACGGCACGCGCAATGACGAGGAGGCGCGCGCCACGCTGCTGTCGGCTCTGGACCAGGGGGTCACGCACCTGGACACCGCGGCCAGCTACCAGCTGGGAGAAAATGAGAAGTTCCTCGGTGCCAGCATCCGCGGCCGCCGCGAGGGGCTGTTCCTGGCCACCAAGTACGGCATTACCCGCAACGCCGCCGGCCAGCTGCTCATCGACAACCAGCCCGCATCCCTGCGCACGGCCGTAGAAGCGAGCCTGACGCGGCTGGGAACCGACCGCCTCGACCTCTTCTACCTGCATCGCATCGATCGCGACACCCCGATCGAGGAGTCCGTGGGCGCCCTCGCGCAACTGGTCACAGCGGGCAAGATCCGCCATATCGGTCTATCGGAGTGCAGTGTCCACACGCTGCGCAGGGCACATGCCGTGCACCCGATCGCGGCCGTGCAGAACGAATATTCGCTGTGGTCGCGCGAACCGGAGAACGGTGTCCTCACCGCCTGTCGCGAACTGGGCGTGGGCCTGGTCGCCTACAGCCCCTTGGGGCGCGGCTTTCTCGCCGCCAACTTCCGTTCGCTCAAGGAGCTGCCGGCCGATGACAATCGCCGCAATCAGCCGCGCTTCCAGGATGAGAACGCCGAGCACAATGCCCAGGTCGTCGCGGCAATCGCCGCCCTTGCGGCGCGCAAGGGCTGTTCGCTACCGCAGCTGGCCATCGCCTGGGTGCTGGCGCAGGGCGCGGATGTGTTGCCCATCCCGGGCATGAAAACCCGGGTACACCTGGATGACAACCTCGGCAGCCTGCAGGTCGTGCTGACGGGGGCCGAAGAACAGCAGTTGCGCCAGCTGGTCGATCAAATGCAGGTTCTGGGGGAGCGTCATCCCCCGCCGATGATGAAAACCCTGGACGCTTAACCCTTCAGCAGATCCCGCTCCAGCGCATCCAGTGTCCGCATGCACGGCAGCACCTGCTGCACGCTGGCGTTGGGCTCACGGCCTTCCTGGATGGCGCTGAAGAACTCGCGATCCTGCAGCTCGATACCATTCATCGACACATCCACCTTGGACACATCGATGGGCTTCTGGTTGCCATCGAGCAGGTCATCGTAGCGGGCGATGTAGGTGCCGTTGTCGCAAATGTAGCGGAAGAACGTCCCCAGCGGGCCATCGTTGTTGAAAGACAGCGACAGCGTGCAGATCGCCCCGGACGGCACCTTCAGACCGATGCTCATGTCCATGGCGATGCCCAGTTGCGGGTGCAGCGGTCCCTGCAATGCGTGGCAGCGGGACACCGTCTGGCCGGTCTGGTACTGGAACAGGTCGACCGTGTGGCAGGCGTGGTGCCACAGCAGGTGATCCGTCCAACTGCGCGGCTTGCCCAGCGCATTCATGTTGGTGCGACGGAAAAAATAAGTCTGCACGTCCATCTGCTGGACCTTCAGCTCCCCGGCCTGGATGCGCTTGTGGATCCACTGGTGGCTGGGATTGAAGCGGCGGGTGTGACCGGCCATGGCGATCAGGCCGGTCTCCTGCTGCAGCGCCAGTACCTTCTCGGCGTCGGCCAGATTGTCCGACATGGGAATTTCGACCTGCACGTGCTTGCCGGCACGCAGGCACTGCAGGGTCTGCTCGGCGTGCATCTGCGTGGGCGTGGCAAGGATGGCCGCCTCCACGCCCGGCTGGGCCAGAGCCTCCTCCAGGTTGGTGGTCCAGTGCGGGATCGCGTACTTGCGCGCGACCTCGGCGGTCGTGTCCGGACTGCCACCCGCCAGCGATGCGATGGTGATCCCGCTGATCTTCTGGATGGCCTCGATATGCTTTACGCCGAAAGCGCCCTGTCCGGCGACAACGATCTTCATGATGGCAGGTTCTCGAGAATGATGTGGCCCAGGGCCGTATTCGAGCACGGCACGTGATAGAAACGGTAAACCTCCTTCACGTTGTCGTTCAAGGCCCCGCGCATCGCCAGCCACATGACCAGCTCGATGCCCTCCGAGCCGGCTTCGCGCACATATTCAAGGTGCTGAATCTTGGTCAGGCCGATCGGGTCCTTGGTCAGACCATCCAGGAACCGCTTGTCCCATTCCGGGTTGATGAGCCCCGCGCGGGTGCCCTGCAGCTGGTGCGACATGCCACCGGTGCCAAACACCACGACCTTCAGATCCTCGGGGTATGACTCAACGGCCTTGCGCAGCGCGCGTCCCAGATCGAAGCAGCGCTTGCCCGTTGGGGGCGGGTACTGCACGACATTGATGGGGAATGGGATGACCTCGCACGGCCACTGATCTTCGGGCTTCAGATCACCGAACAGCAGGTTCAACGGGACGGTCAGGCCATGATCCACATCCATCTGGTTGACGACGGTCATGTCGAATTCGTTCAGGATCAGTGACTGCGCGATGTGACAGGCGAAATCCGAATTGCCCTTCACCACCGGCACGGGGCGCCGGCCCCAGCCCTCATCGGCCGACAGAAACTCATCGGCGCAGCCGATGGCGAAGGTCGGAAAAATCGTGGCATCAAAGGCCGAGGCGTGATCGTTGTAGATCAGGATCGCCACGTCGGGCTTGTGCTCGGCCATCCATTTGCGGGAGAACTCAAAGCCCTTGAAGATCGGCGCCCAGTAAGGCTGCTGCTGCTTGCCAAGATCGATGGTCGCAGCGATCGCGGGAACGTGGGAGGTGGTGACACCAGCGGTGATTCTTGCCATGTTTGCTTTAAAGACTCGGGTTTGACTTGCTGCGGTTGCCCTTCGGACTGCGACCACCCGCGAGCATCATCTCGGAATAGTCCTTCTGCGACATTCCGGTCATGGTCGCCACGGCGACCAGATAGGGAAAGCCGTCGGTCGAGAAGAGCTTGGCAAGAAAATAGATATTGCCGCCATTTTGCATCAATGCCGTGTAGTCACGCTTCAGGACCGCGGTGGTCTGCGCCTCGGTGAGCTTCCAGGGCTTGAGGTACTCCGCTTCATTGGCTTTGAATTTTTCGCGATTCTCCGGTTTCATCAGCGACATGCAGAACTGGTTGAGGTTGAAACCCTGGCGCGAACGGAAGGTGTTGAACACCAGCGTACCGGGAATATCCTCAAACTCATTGAGGTACGGTGACAGATGCTTGTCGGACATTGGCCTTACCCCAAAACCCTTGAAAACTGGTACAGCCGATGCGGGTTGTCGACCAGGATCTTGCGCTGCAGCTCAGCTTCCGGAGCCATCAGCGGAATCAGATCGACGAGATCACCGTCATTGGGCATGTATTTGGCGATATTCGGATGCGGCCAGTCCGTGCCCCACAGAATCCGGTCCGGCGCGGCCTCGATCAGCGCGCGCGCGAACGGCACCGCATCCGTGAACGGCGGGCCGTTGCTGGCGATGCGCTCGGAGCCGCTGATCTTCACCCAGCAGCGCTCGTTCGTCTTCAGCACGTCCAGCAACTGGCGGAACGGTTCCTGCTCCAGGCCGGCCTTGGTCGGCACCCGACCCATGTGATCGATGATGAACGGCACCGGCATGTCACGCAGCAGATCGCGATGCTCGACCAGATCCCCGGCATCGAAGTGCAGGTCGACGTGCCAGCCCAGCGGGCGGATGCGCGCAATGATGCGATGGAACTCGCCCATGTCCGGCATGCCGCCCAGATGCTTCACGAAGTTGAAGCGCACGCCGCGAATGCCGCCGGCGTGCAGCTTGTCATAGTCGCGCGCCGTGAAACTGTCGTCGGCGTTGGCCACACCCCGGTACTGGCCGCCGCTGGTCGCGATGGCATCCACGATGACCGAGTTGTCGGTGCCATGGCAGCTGGCATTGACCAGCACCGCGCGGTCCAGCCCGAGGATGGACTGCAGCTCGCGGAATTTCTCCAGCGGCGCATCCGGCGGGGTGTAGGTACGGTCGGCAGCGTAGGGATACTTGTCGCCCGGTCCGAATATATGGCAGTGGGCGTCGCAAGCTCCGGCCGGCGGGCGATACTTGGGCTTGTGGGTGTTGGGATCCGGTGGTTTACAGGTGGGTATCATCAGGTGTGCGAGCGTCGCCGGGTAATTTGATATCGTAGCCGTGCAGCCCAGCGGACACAATCGCCGGAGATTCTACCCCCATGAACGCCCCAGCCGCCCCCGACCACTCCGGCGCTGAAACTGCGCCGCTGCGCATGGATTTCGCCCATCTCATCGATGGCGAGCTGGTCAGCGGGAAAGAGTGGTTTGACGTATTGAACCCGGCGACCGGGAAGGCTTTTGCCCGCGCGCCGCTCCTGAGCCGTGCGCAGCTCGACCGCGCCGTGACGGCCGCGCGCCGCGCGTTCCCGGCCTGGCGCGCCACGGCCGTGGCTGACCGCCGCGCGGCCATCGGCCGCATGGCGCAGATCCTCACCGACAATGCCGCGACGCTGGCCGAGCTGCTCACACTGGAGCAGGGCAAGCCGGTGGGCCAGTCGCGCGATGAAATCAGCCGGGCCGCCACCCAGTCCATCGGCATGGCCGCCATCGTCATCGCCGATGAACTGCTGGAAGACAATGCCCAGCGCCGCATCGAGTTGAAGTATTTCCCGCTGGGGGTGGTTGGCATCATCACCCCCTGGAACGCACCCATCAATCTGGCCGCGGGCCCGCTGGTTGCGGCGCTCTACACCGGCAATACCGTGGTGCTGAAGCCCTCGCCCTATACGCCGCTGTGCACCCTCAAGATCGCCGCCCTGCTGCGTGATGTGTTTCCGCCGGGCGTGCTGAATGTGGTGGCCGGCCCCGATGAACTGGGCGCCTGGATGACCGCGCATCCCGGCATCGACAAGATCTCATTCACCGGCTCGGTGCAGACCGGCAAGCAGGTCATGGCCAGCTGTGCCGGCACCCTCAAGCGCTTCACGCTGGAGCTGGGCGGAAATGATGCGGCCATCGTGCTCGATGACGTCGACCCGCGCGTCGTCGCGCCAAAGTTGTTTTTCGCCGCGTTCGTCAACAGCGGCCAGGTGTGCATGGCGATCAAGCGTATTTACGCGCACGAAAGCATCTACGAGGAGCTGTGCACGGCGCTGGCCGAAGAGGCCACCAAGGCACGCGTCGGCAGCGGCCTCGAGCCGGGGGTCCAGCTTGGTCCCATCCAGAACAAGGAGCAGTACGACAAGGTCATCGGTATTCTCAATGACACCACCGCGCAGGGTGCACGCATCCTCAGCGGCGGACGGGTGCCCGAAGGTCCGGGCTACTTCTTCCCCCCGACGGTGGTTGCGGATATCGACGAACACAGCCGCCTGGTGCAGGAGGAACAGTTCGGACCCATCGTGCCGGTGCTCAAATTCTCGGACGAGGAAGACGCCCTGCGCCGCGCCAACGACACACGCTTTGGACTGTCCGGCTCCGTGTGGAGCGCCGACCCGGAGCGCGCCGCGCGCCTGGCCGCCCGCCTGGAAGTCGGCACGGCCTGGATCAACCAGCACCGGGCCACTTCGGCCACGGTGCCGTTCGGCGGCGCCAAGGAATCCGGCATGGGGCGTCAATACGCCGCGCTGGGCCTGAAGGGCTATATGGAGCCGCGCGTCATCAGCGTGCTCAAGAGCTGATACCCGGGTTACCGCACCCGCGCCACCAAGCCCAGCGTCACGACGACCAGCACCGTCGTCGGCAGCCACGCGAGTATCACGGGGTCGAGATCGAACACGATCGTGCCGCTTTCGATGAATCGCTGCAGGAAGAAGAATCCCAGTCCCAACAGCAGGCCTATCAGCAAGCGCGCGCCGGTACCCGAGGAGCGCATCGGGCCCAGCACGAAGGGAATTGCCAGCAGTACGGCAAAGGCGATGGCGCCGGTGCGCGCGATGCGTGACCAGAACGCGAAGACGTACGGCTTCGGGTCGAGCGAGTTCGCCCGGTAGTAGCCGATCAGACTCCACAGCGCGCCGCTGGCCAGCTCCCCCGGGGCGGCCATCGCCAGCTTCAGGAACTGGCCGCTGACATTGGAGTCGAGCGTGCGCACGCCCTGGGAGGTCGCCGTCACCTTGTCTGCGGCAAAGCGCGACTGGGCGTA
>DATHOA010000026.1:0-2437 GCA_035485475.1 Steroidobacteraceae bacterium
TCCACCCCGCGAACAGGACCACAGCGCGCTGCTCACCGGCCATCATCCGGCGCAGCGTCGCCTCGCCTTCGAGGAGCTGCTGGCGCATCAATTGAGTCTGCGGCTGCGCAAGCTGCGCACGGCGGCGGACCCGGGTCTGCCGCTCACCGACCCGGAGGATCTGGAATCGCGGCTGCTTGCGGTTCTGCCCTTCGGTCTGACCGGCGCCCAGCAGCGGGTTCGCGCTGAAATCGCCGCGGACCTGGTCGGCAAACATCCGATGCTGCGGCTGCTGCAGGGCGATGTGGGCTGCGGCAAGACCGTGGTCGCGGCACTGGCCGCCGCGCGTGCCGTCGGCAGTGGCCAGCAGGTCGCGCTGATGGCGCCGACGGAGCTGCTCGCCGAGCAGCACTGGCGCAACTTGAGTGGCTGGTTCAAGGCCCTGGGCCTGCCCATCGCCCTGTTGACGGGCTCGCAGCCCGCGCGGACGCGGCGCAGCGCGGAAGCAGCAATTGCCTCAGGGGAGATTCAGATTGTCGTGGGAACTCATGCATTGTTTCAAAAGGGAATCAATTTCGCCAGGTTGGCCCTGATCATTGTCGATGAACAGCATCGCTTCGGCGTGCAGCAGCGCATGACCCTGCAGGAGAAGGGGCGCGCGGCGGGTCTCATGCCGCACCAGCTGATCATGACCGCGACGCCAATCCCACGCACCCTGGCCATGACGGCCTATGCGGATCTGGACATCTCCGTGATCGACGAGTTGCCACCGGGGCGCACGCCGGTGGTCACCGTCGTCATGGCGGAGACGCGACGGCACGAGGTGGTGCAGCGCATCCTGCTGGCATGCCGCGCGGGCCGCCAGGCGTACTGGGTATGCCCGCTCATCGATGAGTCCGAGGAGCTGCGCTACCAGGCCGCCGAGGAGACCGCGGTGGCGCTGCGCGAAGCGCTGCCGGAACTGACCGTGGAGCTGGTGCATGGGCGGCAGCCCGCGACGCAGAAGGAGGCGACCATGGCGGCCTTCAAGGCCAACCGCGTCCACCTGCTCGTGGCCACCACCGTGATCGAAGTGGGCGTGGATGTGCCGAATGCGACTTTGATGGTCATCGAGAATGCCGAACGCATGGGACTGGCGCAGCTGCATCAGCTGCGCGGCCGGGTCGGGCGCGGTGCGCAGGCGTCCATGTGTGTGCTGCTGTATCGGGCGCCGCTGTCGCAGCTGGCGCGCGCGCGGCTGCATACCATCCGCGAAACCAGCGATGGGTTTGAAATCGCGCGCCGCGATCTGGAATTGCGCGGACCGGGCGAGCTGCTCGGTACCCGTCAGACGGGCCTCGCGCAGTTGCGGGTCGCGGACCTCGCGCGCGACACGGATCTGCTGCCCCTGGTGCAAAGGAGCGCCGAGCTGATGCTGCGTGATTATCCGGATAACATTACGCCGCTGACCACACGCTGGATCGGCGAGGGTGAACGCTACGGAACCGTTGGCTGAAGATTTAGGTCAGGAGCTGGAACTGCGGCCGCGGCGACCGCGAACCGCGCCGCTCACCTATCGGGTGCTGCGCCGACTGACCGAATACGGCCGACTTGCCCGGCTCGATCGGCCGATCGGCATCTGGCTGCTGCTGTGGCCGGTACTGTGGGCGCTGTGGATCGCCGGGGCGGGGCGCCCGGCACCGCGGGTGCTCGTGGTGTTCGTGCTGGGCGTGTTCACCATGCGCGCCGCCGGCTGTGTCATCAATGATCTGGTCGATCGCAATATCGACCCGCGCATCCGGCGCACCCGGCAACGGCCCCTGGCGGCACGCCGCGTCACGCCGCATGAGGCCATCGTGCTGTTCGTGCTGCTGGCGGCGGCGGCCCTGTGGCTGGTACTGCAGCTGAACCCGCTCGCCATCCGCCTGTCGCTGGTCGGGGCCGCGCTGACGGTGAGCTACCCCTTCGTCAAACGCTTCTTCCCGCTACCGCAGCTGTATCTGGGAATTTCCTTTGGCGGCTGGGGCGTGCCCATGGCCTTTGCGGCACAGACCGGGCAGGTGCCACGCATCGCCTGGGTGATCTTCATGGCCGCAGTGGTGTGGGCGGTGATCTACGACACGCAGTACGCCATGGTCGACCGCGAGGATGACCTGAAGATCGGGGTGCGTTCGACGGCGATTGCCTTTGCCGATATGGACCGCGCGATGATTTTCATCCTGCAGCTGCTGATGCTGGCAGCCCTCGCCCTGGTGGGCCGCACCCTGCATTTCGGCAACTGGTACTACGGCGGCCTGTGCGTGGCCGGGGTCACTTTCCTGTTTCAGCAATGGCTGATCCGCAACCGCGATCCGGCCGCATGCCTGCAGGGCTTCCTCAACAACAGCTACACCGGCTTCGCCATCTTCGCCGGCATCCTGTTGCAGTACCTGTACGGAACGGGCGCCTAGAGGAGCCGGGGTGCGCAGCTGGCATCCCC
>DATHOA010000027.1:0-21072 GCA_035485475.1 Steroidobacteraceae bacterium
AAGGCCTGGAACTTGTAGTAGGTGCGGATGATCTCGGCGGTGTCGAAGCCGAGGTTGATGGCACGGCGCAGCGCGACCCTCTGCGGCGAATATCCGCCGATCACGGGATTGTCCATGTTGTACAGCGCGACGGTCACATCGATCTGCGGTACGCGCTCGACCTGGATGTGTTTCCTGACCAGGTTGGGTGCCGGCTTGCCGTTGGGCAGTGCCAGATCGGCCATGTCGCGCGGCATGACGTCGAGGAAATCGGCTTCGCCGTTCAGGAAGGACAGCCAGCGCGGCTGGCTTTCCTCGATGATCGAGATCTCGACCCGGTCGATCAGCGGCAGGCGCTTGCCATCGAGTTCCCGGGCGATTTCCTGCGCGCCGGGATCGCTGGGATCGGGGGTGACGTGGAAAATGTCATTGCGGTAATCCGGGTTGCGCTCCAGCACCATGGAAGAGGAGCGGTGCCATTCGACCAGGCGGAACGGACCGGTCCCGACCGGATGCGCCATGATGCCCTCGCCGTACTTTTCCACCACCTCGCGCGCCACTGCGCCCATGAGACTGGCGTCCGCGAAGTTCTGCAGGAAGCGCGGCGACGGGGTGCTGAGCCTGAACTGGAAGGTATAGCGGTCGAGGGTCTTCAGACCCTCGACGGGCTGATCGTAGTCGAAGTGACCGCTCTTGAGCGCCGCCTCCCGCAGCGACTGCATGCCGAGCACGCCGAACGTCTCGAAGTTCTCATAGATCGGGCTGTTCCAATGCGGGTCGAAAATGCGCTTGTACGAGTAGACGTAGTCGGCCGCGGTCAGTTCGCGCCGTTTACCCTGGAATGCCGGGTCATCGGTGAAATAGATGCCCTGCTTGATGTGGAAGGTGAAGGTCTTGTAGTCGCTCGACATCTCGGGCATGCCGTCCGCGGTCGAGGGTTCGACCGTGCCCGGGGCCGCGAGATAGGCGAAGCGCAGCGGCGCATCAAAGATGTTCGCCACGATGTCGCGCGAATAGATGTCGTAGATCTCGACCGGGTCAAAGCCGGTCTCGGCAATCTCCAGGGCGTAGCGCAGGGTCTTGCGCTCGGCAGCGTGCGCGACGGGCGCAGAACCGGCCAGCGCCACAGCGAGCAACGGGCACAGCAGTATCCGGAATCGGTTCATGGCTGCCCCGCATGATAGGCTCCGAGTCCGTGACCAGCTACTTGATTCGCCGCATCTGGCAGATGATCCCGACCCTGGCGGGCGTGATCCTGCTCATCTTCGTGCTGTTCCACTTCTTCGGCGGCGATCCGGCCGAAATCATCGCCGGCCAGAATGCCTCGGCCCAGCAGGTCGATGTGATCCGCCAGCAGTTGGGCCTCGATCAGCCCTGGTGGATCCAGCTGTGGATCTTCTGCAAGGAGGTCGTCACCTTCAATTGGGGCGACAGCTGGGCGACGCGCGAGCCGGTGGCGCACATCTTCCTCACGCGCCTGCCGGCCACCCTCACCATCATGATCCCGCTGTTCCTGCTGACGCTGGTGCTGTCGGTGCCGATCGCCCTCGGTGTGGCCTACGTGCGCGGCACGCTCACCGACCGCCTGACCATGATGGCGACCACGGTGGCGCTGTCGATCTCCTTCCTGGTGTACATCATCGCCGGCCAGTGGCTGTTCGGCTTCGAGCTTGCCTGGTTCCCGATCCAGGGCTGGGCGGGGAGTGTGTGGACCAACCTGGCGCTCTACGTGCCGCTGCCGGTGCTGCTCGCGGTGCTGGTGAGCCTCGCCCCGCAGGTGCGCCTCTACCGCAGTTTCTTCCTCGATGAAATCGGCCAGGACTACGTGCGCACGGCACGCGCGAAGGGCCTTGGTGAAGGGCAGGTGGTCTTCAAGCATGTCTTGCGCAATGCGCTAATCCCGATCCTCACCGACATCTCGCTGCAGCTGCCGGGCCTGTTCATCGGCTCATTCCTGATCGAGGTGTTCTTTTCGATTCCGGGATTGGGGCGCGAGGTGCTGCTCGCCGTCAATCGCAGCGACTATCCGGTCATCCAGGCGACCACGATCTACCTCGCCATGTTCACGATGGTGATCAACCTGCTCACCGATGTGCTCTACAAGCTGGTCGATCCGCGCGTGGTCCTCAAGTGAGTCACGGCGTCTGGTGGCTCGCGGGGCAGCGTCTGCGCCACGATCACATCGGCATGGGCGCACTCGCCGTGGTCGGCGCGTTTGTGATCATGATCGTGCTGGTGTCGCTGCATCTGCTCGCCGCTGACTGGGCCGAGGAGCGCGGCGTGCACTACGCCAATCCGACCTTCCTGGGTCCGGGTCCGGATGAGCTGGCCACGATCGAACCGCCGCCGGGACCGATGTTGGACCTGACCGCGGTCGATCCGCTGGCACCCCACTACGCGGACATCGAACGGCGCGCCCGCGCCTTGGCCACGACCCTCAAGCCGCGCATCCCCACGCTGCCCTTGGGGGGTGATCGCTACGGCCGCGATGTGCTTAAAAAAGCCATCAAGGGCGCCCAGGTGTCGATCGTCGTCGGAGTCGCCTCGGCATTGGTGGCAACTTTCATCGGTAGCCTCTTCGGCGCCTTTGCCGGGTTCTTCGGCGGGGTCATCGGCGATGGCCTGGAATGGCTGTACAACGTGTTCACCTCGGTCCCCTACATCCTGCTGATTTTCGCGTTTGCGGCGGTGAGCGGGCGCGGCATCGTCAGCGTCATCGTGATTCTCGGCCTGACGGGCTGGACCGGGGTGTACCGCCTGATCCGCGCGGAATACCTCAAGCATTCCACCCGCGAGTATGTGCGCGCCGCCCAGGCCATTGGCACCCCGCCGCTGGCGCGCATGTTCGTGCACATCCTGCCCAATGTCTCGCATGTCATCCTGGTACAGCTCTCGCTCAATGTGGTCGGCTTCATCAAGGCCGAGGTCATCCTGTCGTTCCTGGGCCTGGGGGTATCGGTCGATTCGGTGTCCTGGGGCACGATGCTGAACGAGGCGCAGAGCGAGCTGATCCTGGGTAAGTGGTGGCAGCTGGCCGCGGCCACCTTGTTCATGGCAGCGTTCGTCACCGCCTTCTCCCTGTTCACCGACTCCCTGCGCGACGCGCTGGACCCCAAGCTGCGATGAGCAATCCCACCCCGGAAGACGTGCTGCTTTCCGTGCGCGACCTGGCCGTCGAATTCCAGGTCGCCCGCGAAGCGCCGCGCGTCGCGGTGCGCGGCATCAGCTTCGAGGTTCCGGCCAACCGTACCGTCGCGCTGGTCGGGGAATCGGGCAGCGGCAAGAGTGTCTCGGCCCTGGCTCTCCTGCGCCTGCTGCCCGATAACGCGCGCATCAGCGGCAGCATCCGCTTCGAAGGACGTGAACTGACGGCGCTGCCGGATGCGCAGCTGCGCGCCCTGCGCGGCGGCGCCATGTCGATGGTGTTCCAGGAACCGATGTCCTCCCTCAACCCGGTGTTCACGGTGGGCGAGCAGATCGCGGAAGTGGTGCGCGTCCACGAGCGTAGCGGCCGGCGCGCGGCCCACGCGCGCGCCATCGACCTGCTGGAGGAGGTGGGCTTGCCGGACCCGCAGCTGCGCGTCCACAGCTATCCGCACGAGCTGTCGGGCGGCCAGCAGCAGCGCGTCATGATCGCCATGGCCATTGCCTGCAAGCCCAGACTGCTGATCGCGGATGAGCCGACCACGGCGCTGGATGTGACCATCCAGAAGCAGGTGCTCGAACTGCTCGCAACGCTGCGCGTGAGCCACCGGATGAGCGTGCTGTTCATCAGCCACGATCTGGGCGTGGTGGGCGAGATCGCGGACGAAGTAATCGTGATGCAGGCCGGGCAGGTGCGCGAGCACGGCGCGGTCGAGCAGATTTTCACGGCGCCCACGCACCCGTACACGCGCGCGCTGCTGGCCTGCCGCCCGGATATGGAGCGCCATCCGCGGCGCCTGCCGGTGGTCGCCGACTTCATGGGCGGCAAGGATCCGGTGGTGTGCGATGAGCCGCGCGTGGCGCGCGCCGGCCAGGACATCGTTCTGGAGGTGAGTGGCCTGACCAAGAATTTTCGGCTGCGCGATGGACTGTTCCACTGGCGCGCAGTGCCGGCGGTGGAGGCTGTGTCCTTTACGCTGCGGCGCGGCCAGACGCTCGGTGTCGCCGGTGAGTCGGGCTCGGGCAAGACCACCATGGGCCTCACCTTGATGCGCCTGCACTACGCCACCGCCGGTCGCGTCATTTTGCACGGCCGCGCTGGGGCGACGGACCTGCTGGGGCTCAGCGAGGCGGCGATGATGCCCTACCGCCAGCGTATCCAGATCATCTTTCAGAACCCGTACGCCTCACTCAATCCGCGCTTCACCATCGGCCATATTCTGATCGAACCGATGGCGTTGCACGGCATCGGCGCCAACTCGGCCGCACGCTTGGGTCTGGCCGCGGAACTGCTCCAGCGCGTCGGCCTGCCGGGCGACGCCTTGAACCGTTATCCACATGAGTTCTCGGGGGGGCAGCGCCAACGCATCGCCATCGCACGCTGCCTGACGCTGCGGCCGGATGTGCTCATCTGTGACGAGTCGGTCTCGGCGCTGGATGTGTCGGTGCAGGCGCAGGTGCTCAACCTGCTGCTGGATCTGCAGGACGAGTTCGGCATGGCCTATATTTTCATCTCCCACGACCTGGCCGTGGTGCGCTATATGGCCGATGAAGTGATGATCATGAACCAGGGCCGCGCCGTCGAAATGGCCGATGCCCAGAGCATTTATCGCCGGCCGCAAAATCCCTACACGCGCAAGCTGCTCGAATCGGTCCCGCGCGGCCTCGCCGGGCGCCTGCTGCCTGACGCGTAAGCCACTGAAATAATGTGAGTTTTGGCGCAGATTGAGTAAAGTGGGACGAAGGTCAACGCATTGCGACCCCCCGCCGATCACCCTAGCGCCTTCGTCTTCACTTCCTGGGATGCTGTATTGCCGCGCTTTGCGATCGGGCCGACCGTACTCATAGTCGGCGCGTGGCTGGCCGCCCCCACCGCCAGTGCGCAGGCAAACGGCGATGCCGTCAGCGCGCTCAAGCGGCTGAGCATCGAGGAGCTGTCGAACACCGAGGTCACATCGGTCTCCAAGAGTGCGGAACCCTTGAGTGATGCGGCCGCCGCGGTGTTCGTCATTACGCGCGAAGCCATCCTCAATTCGGGCGCGCGCAGCCTTCCGGAAATCCTGCGACTGGCCCCGAACCTGCAGGTAGCGCAGATCACGGCCAGTTCCTTCGCCATTTCGGCGCGTGGCTTCAACGGCACCGCTGCCTCGAAACTATTGGTGCTCATCGACGGCCGCAGCGTCTATACGCCCTATCACTCCGGCGTCTCCTGGGACGCGCAGGATGTGCTGCCCGAAGACATTGAGCGCATCGAAGTCATCAGCGGGCCGGGCGCAACGCTGTGGGGCGCCAATGCGGTCAATGGCGTCATCAATATCATTACGCGCAAGAGCACCGACACGCAGGGCGGATCGGCGAGTGTGGGGGGCGGAAACCTCGAGCAGCGGGCCAGCGTTCAATACGGTGACCGGGTGGGCGATACCAGTAGCGTGCGCGCCTATGTTGATTCGTTTCGCACGGGGCCGGATGAAACGGCAACCGGCACCAATGCCGATGACGGCTGGAACAAGACCCAGGGCGGCTTTCGCTTTGACTGGATGCCTGCCGGCGATCTGGTGACCCTGCAGGGCGATAGTTACCGCGGTTCGGAGGAGAAAGGAGCTTCCCCGGATGAGTCGATTTCGGGCGACAACGTGTTGGCGCGTTGGAATCACGCGCTGGACGGCGGCGCGGCGCTGCAGATTCAGGCCTACTTCGACTACACCGACTTCTCCCGTACGGGGCTCGAGAGTGACGATCTGACCACCTATGACGTTGACGTTCAGCACAGCTTCTCCTGGGGAGAGCGCCAGGGCATCGTCTGGGGTGGAGGCGTTCGCACCGAGGAGGACAACTTTCCGACGGTGCTGTCGAGCACACAGGCGCTGCTCTTCGCGCCGCAGCGCCGTACCCTCAACTACAGCAATGTCTTCTTCCAGGACAGCATTTCGCTCAGCCAAACAGTGAAGCTGATTCTCGGCACGAAGTACGAACATGATGCGTATACCGGTGGCGAACCCCTGCCGAACGCGCGTCTCTCGTGGAAGGTATCCGACAGCGCGCTGCTGTGGGCGGCAGCCTCCAAGGCAGTGCGCGCACCATCGCGCCTCGACCGGGATTTATACGAAGTCCTCGGGCCCGTGGTGGTCATCCGGGGCGGCGACTTTCAGGACGAGAAACTCACCGCATATGAATTCGGCTTCCGCTCACAGCCGACGACGAACAGCTCGGTGTCAATCTCCACGTTCTACAACGTCTATACGGACCTGCGCAGCGTCGAATACTCTCCCGGTGAGGTTTTGCCGGCCATGTTTGAAAATCTGATGGCGGGCAATACCTATGGCGTGGAAGCCTGGGGCGATTACCAGGTCAACGATTGGTGGCGCCTCAGCGCCGGAACCAACTGGTTGCACGAGAATCTGCATTTTGAACCCGGCAGCAGCGGTTTTGGCGGCACGGCGCTGGCGGGCGATGACCCCAGCTACCAGGTCTCGTTGCGCTCAACCATGAATATCGGCAGCAGGTGGCTGCTGTATTTCGATTTGCGCCACATCAGCGCGCTGCCCGATCCCATCTCTCCCGCCTACACGGAGCTCGGCGCGCACCTTTCCTGGGCGATCACACCGGCCATGTCGATCGGGCTCACCGGGTCGAATCTCATTCACGCGCAACACCTGGAATTCGGCACGACGGGAGCACCCTTGCAGCTGGGGGCCACGGGTGTGGAGACCGGCCGCAGCGTGTTCGTCGATTTCAAGGCAAAGTTCTAGCGACACCGGCGCGACCGAGGCGCTGCACCACGGTCGGCCGGGCACGGCGTCATTCCTCGGGTCAGTTCACGAGCTCGAGCTTGCAGTCGTTTGATTCGCGGGTCCAGGGACGTTCACACCGGTCGACCACGCCGTTGATCGCCTGCATGCCAAAATGAGTGCTGGCTTTCGACCCCGCCCCGAATGCCAGCGTGAAGTTGGAAAACTCCACGACGGTTTGCGGGCCCGTGACCGTCGCGCTCGCCGTCCCGCCGAGTATGCAGATCGTCACCGGCGATGGGTTGCCGAAGGGCGGGCTGCCCCCGTTGCCGGTGACGTTCGCACTCCCGGTGACGACGAAACCGCCGGTGACCACGGGCTTGAACACCGGGCACTGCGTCTTCCAGTTGATGGGGTCGGTCGGATCATTGTGGATCACGCCGTCGGTCACACTGATGTGATGGGTGTGCGGGCCGAGCTTGGTGGGATCGTGGTTCATGGTGTCCGTATTGGCGAAATCGGCCGTCTCCATGGTCATTTCCGCGGAGAAGGTCGCGCTACCGCGCTCCTCGAGCAGCTGCAGCGACCACTTGCCATGCATCTCATAAGGACCGCCGGTCACGACGGCCACGCCGTTCACGACCGAGGGAGGGGGCGTGTAGTCATTGAGCATGCCGCTGAAGCTCGCCGGTAGTGTCGGTGCCTGGAACCGACCTTCGGCCTGCGCCCCGGGCAGTGCGGCCACCGTGATTGCCATTACTGCCAGCGGCATCAATGCCATCACCGCATTGCCCCGCCCCGGCCATCTCAACGCTTTGCTTTTCATGGGAAATCTCCAAGTTTGTTTTCAAGGCAGCGCAGAGGTATGCGATAGCGATCCGATGTCGTCAAAGGGTGAGAGACTGAATGCCGCGCTGTGTAGCGCAATGCCGTGCTTTACCGTGCCCACAGCCGGCCGGCATACAATGAGAAATGGACCGGCTGGACTCCTGGAAGAAGATCGCGGCGCACTTCAATCGTGATGTGACGACGGTGCAGCGCTGGGAGCGTCGCGAGGGCATGCCGGTTCACCGCCATGTGCATGCCAAGCAGGGTTCGGTGTACGCGTTCCGTTCGGAACTCGATGCCTGGTGGGAAAGTCGCCGCGGCAAACTCGCACCGGAACCCTTGCTGAGCCCGTCGCCCGAGTCGCCGGCCACAGACCCGGCGGCGGTGCCCACCGGCTTCGTGCGCCGCAACAAGCGATCATTGGGCCTGGCCGCAACCCTGGTCGCGGTGCTGCTGCTCGGCTACGCGGCGTTCAGATTTGGCCATCCGGCTGCCGAGACCTGGCGCAATCCGCTGGCCAACGCCACCTTCACCCGCCTGACGGATTGGCCGGGCATCGAGCAGGCGGCCGAGATCTCACGCGACGGCCGCTGGGCCTCGTTCCTCGCGGACCATGACGGGCACATGGATGCCTGGCTGACCCAGATCGGCAGCGGCAACTACCGCAACCTGACCGGTAGCGACCGTATCGAGCTCGTCAATCCCTCGATCCGCTCACTCGGCTTCTCGGCCGACGGCACCTTCGTCACGGTCTGGACGCGTCGCTCGGATGGATCGCATCCCGAAGACATCAAGTTGATGGCGGCCCCGACTGCGGGCGGCGGGCTGCGTGATTTCAGTCCGGATGCTGCGGAGGTCGCATGGTCGCATGACGGCAAGCAGCTCGTGTATCACACGACCGCGCCGGGTGATCCGCTGTTCGTGCGCGACGCGGCCGGTGTCACCCGCCGGATCTATGTCGCCCCGGCGGGCGTGCATTGTCACTTCCCGCTGTGGTCCAAGGATGACGGCTACATCTATTTTGCACGCGGCGTCCCGCCGGATGACTGGGATATCTGGCGTATTCACCCCTCGGGAGCGGGCTTGGAGCGCATCACCTTCCACGACTCGCGGGTGAGTCATCCGGTGCTGCTCGATGAACGCACGCTCGTTTATCTCGCCACCGACCCGCAAGGATCGGGCCCGTGGCTGTACGCCTTGGATGTCGAGCAGCGAGTGCCGCACCGTATCAGCTTCGGGCTCGAGCGCTACACCTCGCTTGCGGCGAGCGCCGGCGGCACGCGTCTCATCGCCACCATCGACGAATCCAACTCCAGCATCTGGAGCGCGCCGCTGGGCGCGCAGCCCGGCGCTGGTGGCGGTCAGCGCGCGACGGCCCCCATCTCCATGGTCTCGGCGACCGGGCTGTCGCCGCGCACGGGATCCGACTATACCCTGTACGTCTCGGCGCGTGCCGGCCGCCAGGGAATCTGGAGGACCGCAAACGGCCGCAGCCGCGAACTGTGGAGCGACGCCCATTCAATCATCGTGGGCGCCCCCGCGGTAACCCGCGATGGCCAACACATTGCCTTCACGGTGGCCGACGGCGATCGGACCATCCTGTACACGATGGACAGCGAGGGGATGCAATTGCGCGCCGTGACCCGCGCGCTTGATCTGCGCGGCAATCCGGCCTGGGCACCCGACGGCCGTTCGATCGTCTCGGCCGTGCTGCGCGATGGCGAGCCGCGTCTGATGAATATCTCCTTGGATGACAGCCCGCCGAGCCCCCTGGTGCCGGAGTACTCGATCGACCCGGTGTGGTCCCCGGATGGCCAATTCCTGCTCTATTCAGGTGCTGATGTGGGCACGACCTTCCCGCTGCGGGCGGTGGCGCGCGACGGCAGGCCATACCCGATACCGGCACTGATGCTGACCCGCGGCGCCCGACGTATCGCCTTCGGTCCCGACGCGCACTCGATCGTGCTGCTGCGGGGCGATGTGGGCCACAAGAACTTCTGGCTCGTGGACCTGCGCACGGGAGCGCAACGCCAGCTCACGGAACTCGCGCCGGACATTGCCATCAGCGACTTCGACCTGTCGCGCGACGGCAGCGCAGTCCTGTTCGACCGCATACAGGAGAGCTCGCGGATTGCGCTGATCGAGCGCGGGGGCTAGCGAGACTCAGGAACCAGACAACTGCTTGACGAATTGCGCGAGCGCTGGCCGGCTATCCTGCCATAGCAGGAATTGATCGTTCAGCGACTCTTGGGGCAGTCTTAGGGTCAACTCATGGCTCGTTGCGATCAGTCTCATCGTTTCGAGATCGGTAACGTATGCGCGCATGGCCGCTTCGGTCGTCTCCGGCACGAACAGGTCCTTTGGCCTCGGCAAACCCGCTGGCAATCCGTGTAGCGGTTGCAATTCAATCGAGTGACCGTCGATATCGATCAGCAGTTCTTCGCCATGGTCCTGGGGCGAAGACGATACCGGGACAAAGTATGTGGACCAACGATACAGGAGCAACAGTTGAGTGTATTTGCCTGCGTCGTCCTTTTGAATGGCGACGAGCGTCAGAAAGTCCTTGGAAGGTTGGCCGTTGGGCTGGCGGACAAATGTGATCGGTGCGCCTACTACGGTGACCGTAGCCCCCGTACGCTCATCCAACAAGTCGCGAGGACCTTGCGGCAAACTCGAGCAGGCGACGACTGCGGCCAGCATCGTCAACGCAAGAAATCCCTTAAGGGTGCACCGGCTGGCCATGGTGTTCTAGTTTGACTTGTTTTGCCGCGCGCCGGCCGCCTGCTCCTGGGCGTCTTCACTCGTGTGCCAGCTGGGATCCGGATCGTACGCCTGCATGGCCTTGGCGAGGGTTGCACTCTGCTTGCCGAGATCCTTCTCGTACACCACGCCGTCCGCGCCCACCAGAAAGCTCATCACGCCCGAGGAGCGGTACTGCGCGGGGTAGGCCAGGAATGCGAACCCTCCGCTCATCTTGCCGTCCACGAGATAGCTCTTCTCACCGCCCGGCGCATTTTTACCCTGAGCGGTAAGTATCCGAAAGTAATAGCCATGATAGGGAGTCCGGGTGCCGGGATGGGTCTCGTAGCCTTCCGCGGCGGCCGCGGCGACCAGCGGGCCGATGGGACTTTGAGGCTGGCCCGCAGTGGTTTTCCAATACAGGCCGTCATGCCGGCCCTCATCACTGTAGAACCGGTGGGCGTACTGGCCGCCCTGCGCGGCGTGATACTCCTTTTCTGCGGCGGCAAGCTCCTGGCAGATGCGGATGGTCGACAGCTCGTTCTCGCCGACGCGTCGGTAGAGAATCTCCTTCCTGGCCGCCTCGGTATCAAAGTGCCAGGCAGTACCCGAGCCCACGAGCGGTATGGGCATCGGCCAGTTGCGCGCGCCGACGTACAGCGTGGTCGTGCCGTCCGGCTCCTTCATCAGGCGGTGCATTTCCTGGTAGCGCCGCACGAAATTGGCCCGGGTGTCGGCATCCTCGGTCGCATCGCCGGAGGAGACGATCTTGCGGCCGTCGGGTCCGAGGATATCGAGCATGGCCTGCTCATCGTTGTGCTGCGCCGCCGTGAACAGTGCGCTGCTCGCCTGCGCCGGCGAGGAGAAGACCTTCTGCGCCAGTGCCATCGAGGGGAGGGTAAGACATGCCACCCATAGCAGGACCGCTGCTCGCCACATAGGCTTATCTCCGTTTACCGTTTTCATCAGCGATGTCCGCCGCCGCCGCCGCCATGACCGCCGCCACCACCACCGCGTGCTCCGCCGCCACCAAAGCTGGCGCTGCCGCGCTGCGAGAAGCCGCGCACCTCTCCACCGCCGTGGTCGAAGCCGCTGAACGCTCCGGAGCGCATGCCGCTATCACCGTGCGACGGGGTAAAGCCGCGCATGGCCGCATGATCTTCGCCAAACGGCCGGCCCGCCGCCCCACCGTTGAAGCCGCCCGCGCGCGCGCCACCCGGTTCCGTTCGCGCGCCGCCCGCACCACGCGCAGCGTCGAAGCCGCGGGTGCCCCCGGCTCCCCGGTAGCCTGCTCCGCGATCGCCGCCCGCTCCCCGATAAAAATTGGCGCGGTTATAGAACGTGGTACTGCGGGAGAAGTAGGGGCTGTGGTTGTACAGCACCGCGCGGCGGTGCCAATCGAATCCCCAGTTGTGCCAGCCCCAGCCGAAGCCGCCCAGAAAACCGATGCCGAAGCCCACGCCAAAGGAAAGGTAGGGACCGCCAAACCAGATTCCGGGGTAGGGGTACCATCCCGGCCACTCGGGTATCAGATCGCCATAGACCAGCCACGGATCGTACGCCGGGACGTAGACCACATCCGGATTGGTCGGTTCGATGCTGATGGTCGAATCCTGGTCCGCGACCGCCTGCTGCGGGGTGCTCTTCAGATTGCCGGCCTGCTGCGCGCGCCCGCGCATTGCCTGGACGGCGTTCATGACATCCTGCGGCTGGTTGTAATAGGCATCTCCCAGGGAGGAGGTCCAGGACAGATTCTTGTCCATGTTTCCCAGCACGGCGGGAAATGCGGTGAGCGCCTTAACGCTGCTATCCCAGGGCTGCTGATCCACCGCCTGGCCCAACGCGGCGCCTTTCAAACTTGGATTTGCCTGGGCCCATCGATCGGCTTCCACGATCTGCTCGGGAAAGGTCGAAGCGGCCAGGATCTGGGCGACAAGCTGATCCGGATAGAGCGCAATCGGTGCCACCAGCTGCTGCAGCTGCGTGGGCGATTGCTCAGTGTAGGAAGAACGTGCACCGCCTTGCGGTGCCGCTTCAGCCTGCGGTGGTGGTGGCGGCTGATCCTGTGCCAGCGCGCTCCCGCACCATGATGCCGACAACAGGCTCAGTGACAACAGGACCGAGAAGCGTGCATGTTGCGAAACGTTCATATTGAAGTCCCTATGCGCCATGATCGCCGCGGACCAAGCGCTGATTATACTCAAACCGGCCGCAGGCCAATTCTCTTAAAGGTATCGCCCATGGGTATTGCTGGATTCGCTCGCGGCTTGTTCGTCATCGCCCTGGCGAGCGTTGGAATCTTGAGCCTCAGCTACGGCGATTTCGTGCCCAGGGGACAGCCCTTTCCCACGTGGATTCCCGGGCGGGAAACGTGGCTCTACGGATCGGCGCTACTCGTTCTCGCCGCCAGCGCCGGTCTTTGCTTTGCGCGCACGGCGTTGCCGAGCGCATTGACGATCGGCGCCTACCAGATCATCTGGGCCTTGATTTGTGCACTCCCGATTCTCTCCCAACCGCTCGGGGTTGGCGCGTGGTATGGCTTTTGCGAAGCCCTGGCGCCACTGATCGGTGCCTGGATTCTTTACGCGCTGTTGCGCTGGCGGTTGCGAGGATCGCCGCTGCCCATCGCCAGCGCGCGCGCCATGCGCGCAGCACAATTGCTGTTTGGTCTCACCTGCGTCTTCTATGGCTGGTCGCACTTTGCCTATGCCGATTACACCGCCAGCATGGTGCCGAGCTGGCTACCGGGTCGGTTGGCACTCGCTTACGTCACGGGACTCGGTCACGTTGCCGCGGGAATTGGCATCGCAGTGGGGATTGTCCCGCGCCTGGCGGCCATCCTCGAAGCCATCATGATGAGTTTGTTTGGCCTGCTGGTGTGGGTGCCGAGCTTTTTTGCGCAGCCGCGACCAAGCTGGGCGATGCCGCCCCAGAATCAATGGTCGGAACTGGTCGTGAGCGTGATGTTGGCGGCCTGCGCGTGGCTGGTCGCGGCGTCGTTCACGGGCAGTCCTCGTCGGCAACCCGTGACAGTACGCGCTGTGCCAGCTTGAGGTGTGGCGCATCAACCATGGCGCCATCGACCTGCAGGACGCCGGCCCCGGGCTGATTTGCAAAGGCCGCGACAATGCGCCGCGAGCGCTCGATGAGTGCGGGGGAGGGAGTAAATGCGGCGTGGATGGCGGGTATCTGGTTCGGATGAATGGCCAGCATGCCCGTGAAGCCATCGCGCGCTGCGCGCTGCGCGTAAATCGCCAGTCCCTCCAGATCACGAAATGCGGGGAAGACGGTTTCGATGGCGGGAACCGAGGCGGCATGCGCTGCAAACAGCGCCAGCGAGCGCACCATTTCGTAAGGCGCGGTAAATCCACCGTCGGCGTCGCGCGCGGATTCGGCACCGATGGCCGCGGGCAGGTCTTCCGCCCCCCAGGTCAGGCCGAGAAGTTGGCTGGCCACCGTTGCATATTCACCCAGACGGAAAATCGCAGCCGCAGTTTCGGTCGCGATCGGCAGTATCGGACAGGACAGACCCAGGGTCTGCATCCGTCGGACCAGTTCGTTGATCGATGCAGCCCCTTCGGCTTTCGGCAAAACAATGCCATCGGGGGGGCAAGCGGCCAGGGCCTTCAGATCCTCGTCCAGGAAACGGGAACTCAAGGCGTTGACCCGGACAAAATAGGGAACGGGGCGGGGCCGCTGACATAGCGATGCGACCACGTAGGCGCGCCCTTCGGCCTTGACCTCGATGGCCACGGCATCCTCCAGGTCCAGGATCAGCGCGTCCGCGCCGCAAGCGGCGGCCCGTTGCACCCGATCGGGGCGATCACCTGGAACAAAAAGCAGTGAGCGCAGTTTCATTGGGGTTTCCGGCGAAACAAGGCCGTTCGCAGGCACTGACAGACGATTTCGTTGCGCTGATTGAAGAGCCGATGCGTGAACGTCACGATGCCGGCGTCGGGCCGCGACCCGCTCGGCCGCAATGCCGCCACGGTGGAATCGCCGCGCAGCGTATCGCCGATGAAGACCGGCTTCGGCATCACTACCTTGTCGTAGCCCAGGTTCGCGATCAACACGCCAGCCGTCGTATCCCCTACCGATATCCCGATCATGAGTCCAAAGGTGAAGATACCGTTGACCAGGATCTGGCCAAACTCGCTCTGCGCGGCAGCCTCGGCGTCCAGGTGCAGGGGCTGTGTATTGTGAGTCAGCGTCGAGATCAGCAGATTGTCGGTGTGCGTCACGGTGCGGCGCAGTTCATGCTCGATATGATCCCCAACGGTCCACTCTTCGTAGTATCGGCCGGCCATCACGACTCCTTGGCAACGCGCGCCAGTACGGCGCCTTCGCTGACCTGATCGCCCGCGGCGACCGCGAGACTGCTGATCACACCATTGCAGGGCGCCTGCAGCGCCAGCTCCATTTTCATCGCCTCGAGGATGAGCAGGGACTGTCCTTTCTTCACCGTCTGTCCGTTGCGTGCGGCCACGCTGATGACGCGACCGGGCATCGGGGCCAGCACACTCCCGTCGCCGTCCGCTTCGATGCTGCTGCCACCCGTGGACCTCGGGATACCGAAACTCCACGCCTCGCCCCGTATGAACAGCACCTGCTCAGCGCCGACCGTAACCCCCGCTGCGGGGCGCGGATCGATCGGTACCGTGTAGCTGCCATCCCCGATCGCGACGCTGACCTTAAGGTATGGTGCGGCATTGCTGCGAAAGCCCAGCAGCGCATGCCAGGCATCATCGGTTGCCTGCCTGGCCAGCGCACCGGCCGCGGCCTCGATGACGTCCGGCGACGGGAGAGCGGCCGGAATCACACTGGCCGCGTGGCGTTCGAGGAATCCCGTGTCGAGATCACCGGCGATGAACGCCGGATGGCGCGCCACGCGCGCGAGCAATGCGGCATTGGTACGCACCGGCCACACTTCCACGCTCTCGCAGGCCAGCGCCAGTTGCCGCGCGGCGGCGCTGCGGGTGGACGCGTGCACAATCAGCTTCGCGATCATCGGATCGTAGAAACCCGTGACCTCATCGCCCTGCTCCACGGCGCTGTCGATGCGAATGTCCGTGGGCAGTACCAGGTGCTGCAACCGACCGGTCGATGGCAGAAATCCCGTGGTCGGGTTCTCGGCATACAGTCGCGCCTCCATGGCATGGCCGTCGATCCGCAGTTCCTCCTGGCGCCGCGGTAACCGCTCCCCGCAGGCGATCCGTAATTGCCACTCCACCAGGTCCTGCCCGGTGATGGCCTCGGTCACCGCATGTTCGACCTGCAGGCGGGTGTTCATTTCCATGAACCAGATGTGATCCGCATGCAGGCCCTGGGACGCATCCGCGATGAACTCGATGGTTCCGGCGCCGACATAGTTGACGGCCATGGCCGCCCGTACGGCCGTCTCGCACAGGAAGGCGCGGGTTGCGGTGTTGATGCCGGGGGCGGGCGCCTCTTCGATGACCTTCTGGTGGCGGCGTTGCAGTGAGCAGTCGCGTTCGAACAGATGCACGACCTGGCCCTGGGAATCGCCGAACACCTGCACCTCCAGGTGCCGCGGTGAGGAGATGTATTTTTCCAGCAGCACCCGATCCTCGCCGAATGCCGCGGCGGACTCGCGCCGGCACGATGCCAGCGCTGCAGCGAAATCCTCCGCGGTCTCGACGCGGCGCATACCCTTGCCGCCACCGCCGGCAACGGCCTTGATCAGGATCGGATACCCGATCGTCTCGGCCTCGCTCTTCAGGCGGGCCGGGGATTGGTCGGCACCCAGGTAGCCGGGCGTCACGGGCACACCGGCCTGCATCATCAGGTGCTTGGCGGCGTCCTTGAGTCCCATGGCGCGGATCGCCTTGGGCGGCGCGCCGACCCACAGCAGGCCGGCGGCCTGCACCGCTTCGGCAAACGCCGCATTTTCCGAAAGAAATCCATAGCCCGGATGGATTGCCGCCGCCCGGGTCGCGGCGGCGGCGGCGAGGATTTTCGCGCCGTCCAGGTAACTGTCGCGTGCGGGCGGTGCACCGATCGCCACGGCCTCGTCCGCTTCCCTGACGAAGGGCGCGTGCGCATCGGCGCTGGAGTACACGGCGATCGTGCGCACTCCCAGGCGCCGCGCGGTACGAATGATGCGCCGGGCGATCTCCCCGCGATTCGCAATCAACAATGATTCCATCATGGGGGTTACATCCGGAACGACCCGAACCTGGGTCGATCGGGAATCGGGGCGTTGAGCGCGGTCGCGAACGCGAGGCCCAGCACATCGCGCGTCTGCGCCGGATCAATGATCCCGTCGTCCCACAAGCGGGCGGTCGCGTAATAGGGATTGCCCTCGGCCTCGTAACGATCACGCACGGGGGATTTGAAGGCCGCCTCGTCCTCGGCACTCCAGGATTCCCCGCGCGCCTGCATGGCGTCGCGTTTGATGGTGGCCAACACGGCGGCGGCCTGTTCGCCCCCCATGACACTGATACGACTGTTGGGCCAGGAGAACAGGAAGCGCGGCGAATACGCCCGACCGGCCATGCCGTAATTGCCGGCGCCGAAGCTGCCGCCGATGAGCACGGTGATTTTCGGCACCGTGGCGGTGGCCACGGCGGTTACGAGTTTTGCGCCATCCTTGGCGATACCGCCGGCCTCATACTTGCCGCCGACCATGAAGCCGGAAATATTCTGCAGAAACAGCAACGGGATGCGTCGCTGGCAGGCCAGCTCGATGAAGTGAGTGCCCTTCAGGGCGCTTTCGGAGAACAGCACTCCGTTGCTGGCAAGAATCCCGATGGGCATGCCCCACAGGTGCGCAAATCCACACACCAGCGTCGTGCCATACAAGGCCTTGAACTCGTGCAGTTCGGAGGCATCGACCAGCCGCTTGATGATCTCCCGGACATCGTAGGGCGCGCGTACATCGGTCGGAATGACGTCATACAGGCTCTGGGGAGCAAACTGCGGCGGGCGCGGTGCTCGCAGTTCGAGCGGTGCCGGCGGCAGCGTATTCAGGCGGCTGACGATGTCGCGCACGATGAGCAGTGCGTGCTCGTCATCCGCGGCGACATGATCAACGACCCCGGAGCGTCGCGCGTGGGTATCGGCACCGCCGAGTTCCTCGGCCGAAATGACTTCCCCGGTGGCCGCCTTGACCAGCGGCGGACCGGCCAGAAAGATCGTGCCCTGGTTGCGCACAATCACGGATTCATCGGACATCGCCGGGACATAGGCACCCCCGGCCGTACAGCTACCCATGACACAGGCGATCTGGGCGATGCCATCGGCGGACATCTGCGCCTGGTTATAGAAGATGCGCCCGAAATGTTCCTGGTCGGGGAACACATCGGCCTGGTAGGGCAGATTGGCACCGCCGGAGTCCACCAGATAAATGCACGGCAGGTGGTTCTCGTGCGCAATGCGCTGGGCACGCAGGTGCTTCTTCACCGTCAGCGGGAAGTACGCGCCGCCTTTGACCGTTGAATCATTGGCGACAATCATGACCAGGCGCCCGCAGACCCGACCGACACCGGCAATCAGCCCAGCGCCCGGCGCCTCGTCAGCGTAGAGTCCGAAGGCGGTCAGTTGACCGATTTCCAGGAACGGCGCGCCGGGATCGAGCAGGCGCATGACGCGATCCCGCGGCAGCAGTTTGCCGCGCGCGGTATGGCGCGCGCGCACGGCCGCAGGTCCCCCCAAGGCGGCCGCGGCGACCCGTTCGCGCAGCTGTGCGGCCAGTTCGCGATTGACCCGCGCGTTGTCGTCCGTCATGCGCCGATCAGCTCGCGACCGATCAGGAAGCGGCGGATCTCGTTGGTTCCGGCCCCGATATCGTAGAGCTTGGCGTCGCGCAACAGGCGCTCGACCGGCCACTCTTTCGTATAACCCGCACCGCCGAGGGCCTGAATCGCTTCCAGGCAGGTCCGCACCGCATTCTCGGAGGCCAGCAATATCGCGCCGGCCGCATCCTGCCGACTGCCGCGCCCGGCATCGCAGGCCCGGGCCACGGCATACACGTAAGCGCGTGCGGAATTCGCGGCCACGTACATATCGGCAATCTTGCCCTGCATCAGCTCGAAGGTGCCGATGGCGCGCCCGAACTGTTTGCGCTCCCGCACGTAGGGCAGCACGACATCCAGACAGGCCTGCATGATGCCGATGGGACCCGCGGCGAGCACCGCCCGCTCATAATCCAGACCGCTCATCAGCACGCGTACCCCGCCGTCGAGTTCCCCGAGGATGTTCTCGGCGGGCACCTCGCAGTCACGGAAAACGAGCTCGGCGGTATCCGAGCCGCGCATGCCCATCTTGTCGAGCTTCTTCGAGACGCTGAATCCCCCGATCCCTTTCTCGACCAGGAAGGCCGTGATGCCCTGGGACTCAGCCGAGGTTCGCGCGTAGACCACCGTCGTGTCGGCATGCGGCGCATTGGTGATCCAGAACTTCGTGCCATTGAGCACATAGCGCTCACCGCGCCGCTCGGCCTTCAGCTGCATCGATAGCACGTCGGACCCGGCGCCGACTTCGCTCATCGCCAGTGACCCGACATGCTCACCGCTGATCAGCTTGCCCAGATAACGCTTCTTTTGCGCCGGGGTGCCCCAGCGGCGGATCTGGTTGATGCAAAGGTTGGAGTGCGCACCATAGGACAGTCCGATGGAGGCCGAAGCCCGGGACACCTCCTCCATGGCGATGACATGTTCGAGATAGCCGAGCCCGAGCCCACCCCACTCCTCTTCGACGGTAATCCCATGCAGGCCGAGCTCGCCCATGGCCGGCCACAGCTCACGCGGGAAGACATTGCTGGCATCAATTTGCGCAGCGCGGGGTGCAATGTTCGCGGCGGCGAAGCGCGCGGTCGACTCGCGGATCGCATCCGCCGTCTCACCCAGCCCGAAGTCCATCGCAAGCTCGGCCATAGCAGCAATATCCCCGCGGAACACTTCAGGCCATTCTACGACCTCATGACTGAAGTTCGAGGAGATTGCGAAAGTAGTCGAGCGATTCGGGGTTCGCGAGCGCCGCGCGGTTGCGCACCGGCTGGTTTTCGATGACCGCGCGCACGGCAAGCTCGGAGGCCTTGCCGTTGAGGGTACGCGGCAGATCCGGCGCGGCGAGGATCCGGGCGGGAACGTGCCGCGGCGTGGTGGCGCTGCGGATGCGATCGCGGATGCGCCGCTTCAGGGACTCATCGAGAATGACGCCGGGCGCCAGCTGCACGAACAGCACGATGCGGACGTCCCCGGCGAAGCGCTGACCGACGGCGAGCGCTTCGCTGATTTCGGGCATGCCGGCCAGCGCCGAGTACAGCTCGCCGGTGCCGATGCGCACCCCGCCGGGCTTGAGCATCGCATCGGAGCGGCCGAGGATCACGAGGCCGTCGTGTTCGGTGATCAGGGCATGATCGCCGTGATGCCACACATTCGGATAGCGTTCGAAGTAGGCGGCATGAAACAGCCGCCCGTCGCGATCGTTCCAGAACCCGATCGGCATGGCGGGGAACGGGGCGGTGCACACCAGCTCGCCGGGCTCGCCGCGCAGCGGATGTCCGGCCTCATCGAAAATGTCGACCGCCATGCCCAGGCCGCGACACTGCAGCTCGCCGGGGTATACGGGCAGCAGCGGACAGCCCAGTCCAAAGCAGGACACGATATCGGTGCCACCGGAAATCGAGGCGACCTGCACGTCCTGCTTGATGTCGAGGTAGATGCGCTCGTAGCTGGCCGCAGGCAGTGGTGAGCCGGTCGACAGGATGGCGCGCAGCGCGGACAGGTCGACTCGCGCGCCGGGCCGGAACTCACTTTTTTCCAGGGACGCCAGGTACCGGGCGCTGGTGCCGAAGACCGTGATGCCTTCCTCCGCGGCCATGCGCCACAGCGCGCCGGGGTCGGGATGAAACGGCGAACCGTCGTACAGCACCAGTGTCGTTCCGCAGGCCAGCGCGCTCATCTGCCAGTTCCACATCATCCAGCTGCAGGTCGTGTAGTAGAACAGCCGGTCGTGCCGCTTCAGGTCGGTGTGCAGCAGATGCTCCTTCTGGTGCTGCAGCAGCGTGCCGCCGACCCCGTGCACGATGCACTTCGGGGCGCCGGTGGTGCCGGAGGAGTAGAGGATGTACAGCGGGTCGTTGAAATTGACGCGCTCGAAGCGGATGTCCTGGGCGTGAGTCCCAAGTTCCGCGAAGCGCTCGGCGTGCGCGAGGCCCGCGAGCGGCGGCAGCGGATCGAGGTAGCCGACCACGGCCACGCACTCGAGGCTCGGCAGTTGCGCGATGAGCTCGGTGAGCGCCGGCAGGCTGTCGAATCGCTTGCCGGCGTAGCTGTAGCCGTCGGCGCAGAACAGCACCTTCGGGGCAATCTGCCCGAAGCGCTCCAGCAGCGCACTGTTACCGAGGTCGGGCGAACACGAAGACCAGATCGCGCCGCGCGCCGCGGTCGCCAGCATCGCGACGCAGGCTTCGGGAATGTTCGGCAGCACGGCGGCAACGCGATCGCCGCGGCCGACCCCGTGGGCTGCGAGCCAGGCCGCGACCCGCGCCACGGCCGCATGCAGTGCATTGAAGGAGAGCTGCGTGCGCTCGCCCCGCTCATTGCGAAAGATGAGCGCGGGCTGCTCGTCGCGATGACGCAGCAGGTTCTCCGCAAAGTTGAGTTGCGCGCCCGGAAAGAAGCGGGCACCG
>DATHOA010000028.1:0-9125 GCA_035485475.1 Steroidobacteraceae bacterium
CGCCGAATCTATAGCGCAGCGTCCAGGAGGCACCATCGCGAGTCTGCTTGCGCAGGTACAGGCCATCACCGTCTCCGAGCAGGACCCGGGCGCCGCTGCGATGGGCGCGTTCGACACTCAAGGAGTTCAGTTTTCCAGCCATGAATCACCCCCTTAGGTGACCCGTTGTAGCTAGAATTTTGCCGCCGCGCGACTCCACGAGCAAGTGCGAGCTAGCTACAAAGCTAGCTACAAATTTGGGCTAGACGTGGGTGGACGGCCATGGACGTCCGTGGACACGAAAGTGACCAAAGTGCTTTAGATATAGGGGGTTGCGCGAACATCCAGGGACGCGGACGGACGCCCCTGGACACTACTCGATATTTTGCACCTGCTCGCGCAATTGCTCGATGAGCACTTTCATGTCAACCGCAGCGCGGGTGGTTTCCAGGTCCTGTGACTTTGATGACAGGGTGTTGGCTTCGCGGTTGAGCTCTTGCATCAGAAAATCCAGGCGGCGGCCGGCCGGCTCGCTGCTGGCAATGATGCGACGGATCTCCTCCACGTGGGCACCGAGGCGGTCCAGCTCCTCGTCCACGTCCAACCGCTGCAGCAGCAGCGCAAGTTCCTGTTCGAGCCGCTCCTGATCTACTTCGGCCTTCAGTTCCGCCAGGCGTTCATCCAGGCGCGATCGGGTCTTGGTGCGTACTTCGGGCAGGCGCGCGCGCACCTGGGCCACGAGCATGGTCAGGCCGGCACAGCGCTGCTCGATCAGTTCACCTAAGCGCGCGCCTTCGCGGGCCCGCGCCTGCGCCAGATCATCGACGGTGGCCACGGCGAGGGCCCGGGCCGCCAGCAGCAGGTCTTGCGTGCCCGTATCGGTTTCGCGGATGACGCCGGGCCAGCGCAGGGCCTCGAGGGCATCGATGCTCACGGGCGTCGAACCGGCGAGGGCTGCGACTTCCCGCGCCCGCCCCAGCAGCTGCTCCAGGGCCTCGCGATCCAGATCGAGCGCGCGTACGGCTGCGTCGGTGCGCCGGTAGGTGAAGGTACAGTCGACTTTGCCGCGTTTCAGGCCGCGCCCGAACTGCTGGCGGATTTCCGGGTCGAGGCTGCGCAACTCCTCCGGCAGCCGCAGGCTTGACTCCAGGAAGCGGTGGTTGACGCTGCGCAGTTCGCAGATCAGAGAGCCCCACGGCCCCGAGGTTTCGCGACGCGCGAAGCCCGTCATGCTCGCAATCATTGTGGTCCTGGCGACTTAAGCCGGTTTGGCGCCCGTGGCGGCCGCGCGCTCGCGTCTGCTGCCGCCAGCGTTCCGCGTGATATAAGATCGGCCAAAGTGTACCAGACAGACAGACAATTCCTTGCAGGTTGAATACGCCGATTTGAGTCTTCTCGGGGGCCGCGAGGAGAACCAGGACCGGGTTGCGGTGGCCGTTGCCGAGCATTCCGCGTTGCTGGTGGTCGTGGACGGCATGGGGGGCCACGCCGAAGGGGCCCGTGCCGCCGAGGTCACACTCAAGACCTTGCTCGAGGCGTTCTGGCATACCCCACAACCGCTGTTCGATCCGCTCGGTTTCCTGCATCTGACGCTCGGCCGGGCCCACGAGGAGGTCGTGCGCATCGGGCTGCACCTGCCCCTCGAGAATCGGCCGCGCGCCACCTGTGCCGTGTGCCTGGTCCAGCAAGGCTCCGCCTATTGGGCGCACGTCGGCGACAGCCGCATCTACCTGTTGCGTCACGGCGGCGTTGCGGCGCGCACCCGCGACCACAGCCATGTCGAACTGCTGTTGCGCGAGGGGCTGATCACGCCCGATCAGGCGCACAATCACCCCATGCGTAACTACGTGGAGTGCTGCCTCGGCGGCGATCCGGTTCTGCCGGACATGACCCTGGGGCAACGGCGGGCACTGCAGCGCGACGATGTGCTGTTCGTGTGCACCGATGGCGTGTGGGGTTGCCTGCGCGACAGCGAGATTGCCACGGCTCTGACCATGGCCGGAATCCCCGCACGTGACCAGCTGGCGGCCCTGTGCCGCACCGCCGTGGCCGCCGCGGGCCCCACCAGCGACAACACCTCGGGCGCCGTATTGCGCTGGCACGGCCAGTGACCATCGTGCGCCCCAGTGGCCGCGCCGCCGACCAGCTGCGGGCCATCAGCTTCGAGAGCGGTTTCACGCGCCACGCCGAAGGCGCGGTGCTGGTGCGCTGCGGTGACACCCATGTGTTGTGCACCGCCAGTGTCGAGGAGACCATCCCACCCTTTCTGCGCGGCAAGGGCCAAGGCTGGGTCACGGCCGAGTACGGCATGCTGCCGCGCTCGACCCACACGCGCCAGGCCCGCGAGGCCGCGCGCGGCAAGCAAAGCGGCCGCACCCAGGAAATCCAGCGCCTGATCGGCCGCGCGCTGCGCGCGATCGTCGATCTGAAGGCGCTCGGCGAGCGCACGGTCACGCTGGACTGCGATGTGCTGCAGGCCGATGGCGGCACGCGCACCGCCGCCATCACCGGCAGCTACGTAGCGCTGGCGCAGGCCTGCGCCGTGCTGCACAAGCGCGGCGCGCTGACCCGCAATCCGCTGCACGGCCAGATTGCCGCGATTTCCGTGGGCGTATTCAATGGCGCGCCGGTACTCGATCTCGACTACGCCGAGGACTCACAGGCCGAGACCGACATGAACGTGGTCATGAACAGCGGCGGCGCCTTCGTCGAAATCCAAGGCACGGCCGAAGGGCATGCCTTTCGCCGCCATGAGCTCGATGCATTGCTGGATCTGGCCACCACCGGCCTTACCCAGATCTTCGCGCTGCAGTCGCAGGCCGTCGCGGCGCTGGGTTGAGCCGTGAACCTGAAGGCCGTCCTCGCCAGCAGCAATGCCGGCAAGGTCCGCGAGTTCGCCGCCCTGCTCGCCGCGCGCAACATCGAAGTCCTGCCGCAAAGCGCGTTTGGGATCGTGACGCCTGCCGAGACCGGTACCACCTTTCTCGAGAACGCGCTGCTCAAGGCACGCCACGCGGCGGCGCAGTCGGGACTGCCGGCGCTCGCCGATGATTCGGGCATCGAGGTCGATGCGCTGGGCGGCCGGCCCGGTGTCTGGTCGGCGCGCTATGCCGGCGAGCACGCCAGCGATGCCGACAACTTGAATCTGCTGCTGCATGAACTGGCCGGTGTGCCCGACGCGCAGCGCCGCGCGCGCTATCGCTGTGCCCTGGTGTTCATGCGCGCCGCCGCCGATCCTGACCCGCTCGTGACCGCCGGTGTCTGGGAGGGCCGCGTGCTCACCGCGCCGCGCGGTGCCGGGGGCTTCGGCTACGACAGCATCTTTCAACCTGACGGCTACGAAGTGTCCGCGGCGCAGTTGCCCCCGGCGCAGAAGAACGCCATCAGTCACCGCGCCCAGGCGCTGCGCGCGCTGCTGGCCGCGCTGCCATGAGGCTCGATACCCCGCCGCTGGCGCTGTACCTGCACTTTCCCTGGTGTGTGCGCAAATGCCCCTACTGCGACTTCAACTCCTACACGCTGAACGGTGAGCTGCCCGAAGCCGATTACCTGGCCGCACTGTCGCGCGACATGCGCGCGCAGGCGACCGCCCCGCAGCTGTCGGGGCGGTACCTGACCAGCATTTTCATGGGGGGCGGCACTCCCAGTCTGTTTTCTCCGGCCGCGATCGGGCGCGTTCTGGAGGAGGCCCGCACCTTGTTCGGTTTTGCGCCGGACATCGAGATCACCCTGGAGGCCAACCCCGGCACCATCGAGCGCGGGCGCTTCGCCGAATATGCCGCGGTCGGCGTGAATCGGGTCTCGCTGGGGGCGCAAAGCTTCGGCGCGAAGCAGCTGCAGGTGCTCGGCCGGATCCATTCCGTGGCCGATACCGCGCGCGGTGCCGAGGAACTGCACGCCGCGGGCCTGAGCAATTTCAACCTGGACCTCATGTACGGCCTGCCCGAACAGGATGTCGCCGGCGCGCGCTCGGATCTGCGCCAGGCGCTGGCACTCGAGCCTGCGCACATTTCCCACTATCACCTGACCATGGAGCCCGGCACCGTGTTCGGCGCCCAGCCGCCGCCCCTGCCGAGCGAGGACAGCGTCGAGTTGATGCTCGAGGCATGTGCCGAGGAGCTCGCGGACGCCGGCCTCGCGCACTACGAGGTGTCGGCCTATGCCCGCGCCGGGCGGCAATGCCGCCACAATCTCAATTACTGGAACTTCGGTGACTATCTGGGGGTGGGCGCCGGCGCCCATGGCAAGCTCACCGATGCCGGCGCCGCGACCATCGTGCGCACGACCCAGACGCGCGAGCCGCGCCGCTACCAGGCCGGGGTGCCGCTGGCCGTCCGAACCGTGCCGCCCGGCGAATTGCCCTTCGAGTTCATGATGAACGCGCTGCGCCTGACCGGGGGGTTCGAGGCCCCCCAGTTCGAGCTGCGGACGGGCTTGGGGTTTGAGCAGGTGGCCCCCACCTTGGTCATCCAGCGGCAGCGCGGGTTGCTTCGCGAGTTCGAGGGGCGTTGGGCCCCGACCGCCACCGGTCTGCGTTTCCTGAACGATCTGCTGCTCGAATTTCTTCCCGATTCGGCCAGCGCTGCAGATCCGCCGCTGTCAAGACGTTGACGGTCAATCCGATCGCGGCGGGGTCTTTATACACAGGGTTGACGGGGCACATCGGTAAATGAGCAGATTACGTGCAATATTGACCAATCTGCGCGATATGACGCCCGTAAGCTATTGAACCTGAAGGTTAAAAGTATGTGTATATTCTTTAACCAAGGTCACAAAAGTGCAATTTAAGCCGAATAACGCGGCCCTCCGGCACCGATAGTCCACAGAATTATCCACAGGTTCTGTGGATAAGAAACGACCCCGCAGTGCACCACAGAACTCGCGAATCAGCTCCCCACTGCCCCTCGTGGCGCCCGAATAACCGAAAGGCGGCTGAAAGTTGAAATTCCCCTGCCGGACCCCATTCAAGGCCTTGAGCATGGAGGGATTCGCCGCTAAACTCGCGCGCCCATTTGCCCATGCCCGCTTAAGACCGGGAGTTAATTATGAAAGACGCCACTCATCCTGACTACAAAGAGATCAACGTCAACTGCACTTGCGGGAACTCCTTCAAGACCGGTTCGACCCTGGGCCATGACCTCCAGGTGGAAGTGTGCTCTGCCTGCCACCCGTTCTATACGGGTAAGCAGAAAATCGTCGACACGGCCGGCCGCGTGGACAAGTTCCGCAAGAAGTACGCCGCCCCCGCCGCAGCCCGCTGACCGTTAGCTGAAGCCCGGACCGAGCATAGAAGCTCGCGTCCGGGCGACGCCCCCTCCAATACCGAGCGCGTGACGAGAATCCTTGGAGCTCGAGGAGGTCCGCGCGTTCCTGATCTTTATTTAATTCTCACTGCCTTGATTCCGCTGGCGGACCATGTAACGCTGAAGCTGCGCATGCGCGAATTTCCCGCGCCAGCATTCCAGGAAGCCGCAACACATGACTGAGAGCAAGCTCGAGCTCATCGACCGCGCCAGTGGCAAAAAGACGGAGCTGACGGTACGTCCGGGGACCGTGGGCCCCAGCGTCGTCGACATAGCGCCGCTGAACAAGGAATTCGGCGCGTTCACCTTCGATCCGGGCTACGGGCTCACCGCGGCGTGCGAAAGCAAGATCACCTACATCGACGGGGATGCCGGCGTGCTGCTGCATCGCGGCTATCCGGTCGAACAGCTGGCGGCCAAGAGCACTTTCACGGAAGTGAGCTACCTGTTGCTGTACGGCGAATTGCCCAGCAAGAGCCAGCTTGATGAGTTCACGCTCAGCATCCGTCATCACACGATGATCAATGAGACGCTGCTGCGCTTCTTCAACGGGTTCCATCACAACGCCCACCCCATGGCCATGGTGTCGGCGGTGGTCGCCTCGCTGTCCGCGTTCTATCACGACACGATGGACATCCATAATCCGCGCCATCGTGAGATCTTCGCGCATCGTATTGTCGCCAAGATCCCCACCATCGCGGCAGCCGCGCACAAGCACTCCGTGGGCCAGCCCTTCGTGTACCCGCGCAATGATCTGGACTATTGCAGCAACCTGCTGCACATGATGTTTGCCGTGCCCTGCGAGCCCTACGAGGTCGATCCGGTGTCCGCCCAGGCGCTGGACCTGTTGTTCGTGCTGCATGCCGACCATGAGCAGAACGCCAGCACCTCGACCGTGCGCCTGGCCGGCAGCACCGGCGCCAATCCCTACGCGGCGATTTCCGCCGGCGTCTCGGCGCTGTGGGGACCGGCGCATGGCGGCGCCAATGAGGCCGTGCTGGCGATGCTCGAGCAGATCGGCACCGCCGACAATATTCCCAAGTACCTGGCGATGGCCAAGGACAAGAGCAGTCACTTCCGGCTCATGGGCTTCGGTCACCGGGTCTACAAGAACTTTGATCCGCGCGCCAAGATCATCCGCGAGATGTGCCACAAGGTGCTGGCAAAACTCGGCAGCCCGGATAATCCGTTGTTCGAACTGGCGCTGCGCCTGGAGGAGGTGGCACTGAAGGATGAGTACTTCGTGTCCCGCAAGCTGTACCCGAATGTCGACTTCTATTCGGGCATGATCTACAGCGCCTTGGGGATTCCCCGCTCCATGTTCACGGTCATGTTCGCGATCGCGCGCACCGTGGGGTGGGTCGCGCATTGGCAGGAAATGATTGCCGACCCGAACATGCGCATCGGTCGGCCGCGGCAGCTGTACACCGGCTCCCCGGCGCGTGACTACGCGGCCATCGGTACCCGCGAGAGCGCGCGCTAGCCGGCGGCGAGCAGCGCCTCCACATCCGCCGCATCCGCCCGGCGCATCGGCTTGCCATCGACCGGGCTGACGGGCGCCTGGCGGATGCCATCGGTCGGGAACACCGTGGCCTCGATGGCCTGGTCATCGACCGCGAAGCGCACGCCGGGATATTCGAGCACCCGCTCGGCGTTCATTTTCACGCGCCGCGCCGTCACCTCGTGGCGGATCCCCTGATCCATCAGCCAAATCGTCACCGCCTCGGGTCGCTCCGCGAACAGATGCAGCTGCACCTCCGAGTGCTGCGTGGCCGTGCCACTCAATACCGAACCGACCAGGCGCGGCTCGAATCCGGACAGCTGGCGCATGGCCTGCAGGGCTGCGCTGCGCTGGGCATGCAGGGATTCGGTGTGGGTGTCGCGGCCAAACAGCCGCTGGTATTCGACCAGCGCCATTTCGATCTCGGTGTTCTTCGGTAACACCGCGCCGTCGGTGACGCCGAAGCGCTCGGCGGCCTTGCGCTTGGCAACCAGGAAATCACGAATGCCGTGCTCCGCCATGACCCGCGCGGCTTCCTGTGCGAGCGCGTGCCGCAGATGTTCACCGCGAACGCCCAATCGTTTTGCCATGTTCCAATCATCTGGCCGGTGGGCCCGAAAATCAAACGCTGAAAACCGTGGCACGCTCAAAAAAGTGGATCACCACCCGCGGAGGTCTGTTCGGTGGCCGAGGGGTTCTGGCCGTTGGCCGGCGTGCCGCTGCCCGGCAGGTGATTGACCATGAAGGTCTCGAGCATGCCTTCCGGATTCTCGGCGCTGACCAAGGTGCCCGTGGCCGCGGAGACCCGCAGCTGCACCAGCCCGTCGGGCATGGGCAGTTTCTCCTGCGGCATGTCCTTCAGCGCCTCGCGCATGTATCCGATCCAGATCGGCAGGGCCGTACGCGCGCCCTCTTCTGATTCGCCCAGCGAGCGCTCCTGGTCAAAGCCGACCCACACGGTGGTGACCAGCTTGGTGTTGAAACCATTGAACCAGGCATCCTTGGCCTCATCGGTGGTACCGGTCTTGCCCGCCAGATCCGTGCGTCCCAGCACCAGCGCCCGGCGGCCGGTGCCGTGGCGGATCACATCGGCCATCATGTCGGTCATGATGTAGTCGTTCTGCGGACTGATGACCCGCGGCGCCAGCTGTTGGGCAGTGAGCGGTCCGGGTCCGCCCCGCACGCCATCCGCCGCGGTGAAGGTCGCCTCGGAGGCATCGCGCAGTGGCACCGCGGTGAGATCTGCGGTCTGCTCACATTGCAGGCAGGCGATGGGTGGATTGGCCGCCCACAGCACCTTGCCGGACAGGTCCTCGATGCGATCGATGTAGTAAGGCGTCACCCGAAAGCCGCCGTTGGCGAAGGTGGCGTAGGCGCCGGCCAGGTCGATCGGCGCGATCTGCATCGTGCCCAGCGCCAGCGTGAAATTGTTCGGCAGGGACGGCTTGTCGAAGCCGAAGCGGGTCACGTAGTTGATGGCGTAGTCGATGCCGATCTGGCGCAGCAGGCGGATCGACACCAGGTTCAGCGATTGTGCGAGGGCCTCGCGCAGTCGCGTCGGGCCGTTGAAGGTGCCGTGCGAGTTCTTCGGGCGCCAGGCCGTCTCCATGCCGCTGCCCTCGATGACGATCGGGGCATCCGGCAGCACCGAGGCCGCCGTGAAGCCATTTTCCAGCGCCGAGGAATACAGGAAGGGTTTGAACGAGGAGCCCGGCTGGCGCTTGGCCTGTACCGCGCGGTTGTATTTGTTGGTGAAGTAGTCGAATCCGCCGACCAGCGCCGCAACCCCGCCATCGGTTGGATCCAGGGACACCAGCGCCGCCTGTGCCTCCGGCACCTGCACCAGCTGCGCGGCATGTTTCCCGTCGGTATAGATGTACACCACATCGCCGCGCGCCAGCACCTCACCGGCGCTCTTCGGCGCCGGCCCCGTGCGTTCGTAGTCCAGCTGCTTGCGCGCCCAGGCCAGGCCGTCCCAGTTGATCTGCTGGAAGCCTATGTCCTTGGCGTAAACCTTGGCCGACTGGTCCGCGACCTGCGTCACCACCGCCGGAACCAGCGGCCCGACGGGGGGGTATTCATCGAGCAGGTCCTCGAGATCCGAAGGGTCGGCACCCGCGTTCACCTCCACATGGGCGGTCGCGCCGCGCCAGCCGTAGCGGCGGTCGTACTCGATCAGACCCAGCCGCACGGAGCGATTCGCGGCGGTCTGCAGGCGACTGTCGATGGTGGTGTAGACCCTGAAGCCGGCCGTCTCGGCCTTGGGTCCGAAGCGTTTGCGCACCTCCTGGCGCGCCATCTCGGCCACGTACTGCGCATCCACATCGTACAGCGGGGCATGC
>DATHOA010000029.1:0-42551 GCA_035485475.1 Steroidobacteraceae bacterium
GACCGGCCTTCACGGCCAAGACGCACTACGGCGTCACGCTCTCGTACGCGGCCAGTTCAGCTCTGGCCCGGCAGATCGAGGCCGGCGCGCCGGCCGATGTGTTCATGTCGGCCGACACCGAATGGATGGACTATCTGCAGACCCGCAATCTCATCGACCCCGGCAGCCGCCACAACGTGCTGGGCAACCGGTTGGTGCTCATCAGTCCCGCGGACAGCACCGTCACCATCCGGATCGGGCCCCACTTCGCCTTGGCCAAACTGCTGGGCGATGGCCGCCTGGCCACCGGCAATCCGGACTCCGTGCCGGTGGGCAAGTACGCCAAGAGTGCGCTCACCAAGCTGGGCGTGTGGAGCGAAGTTCAGGACAAGATCGCGGCCGCGGACAATGTCCGGGCGGCGCTGGCGCTGGTGGCCCGGGGCGAGGCGCCGCTGGGCATCGTGTACCGCACCGACGCGCTCATCGAAAAGAAAGTCAGGATCGTGGCCGACTTCCCGGCCAGCTCCCATGAGCCCATCGTCTACCCCGCCGCCGCTACCGCTCGGGACCCCGTGGGCGCCGCGGATTTCGTCAAATTCCTCTCCTCACCCACGGCCCGGGCGATTTTTGCCAAATATGGCTTCGATCCCGCCCCAAAATAGTGCAGATACTTGACTAATGGTAGTCCCCCAGGCTTGCGTTGAGGCTCGTCGCCGGCCGATTGATCCGCTACAATTGCGGCCCCTTCAGGCGCCCCCCGGAGATTCCGGCAATGGCTATTCAGCACTCAAGAGTTTGTGGAGCATGTGAGCGCGAGTGTCCCTCGTGGGCCAATCGCTGTCCGGCATGCGGCAGCACTGCCATTTCGTACCAGCTGATCATCGCGCCGCCCAGCGGTACGGCCCTCACCAAGGTGGCGAGCAATACACCGCGACTGCGCCGCAGCCGCGTCGTCGGCGCAACGCCGCCGGAGCCGACCAAGACCCACAAAGCGCCCACGGCGGGGTGCTTCGGGTAGTTGGCGCTGCACACGCGACTTCCTCAAGCAGGCCCCGTCCGAACGACGGGGCCTTTTCATTTCAGGTGCCCTACGGAGATCCCCTATGCCGCCCGCAGCTTCGAATCACCCTGCTCCATCCCCGGGACCGCATGCGCCGTCGCGTCCGGCATTCGTCGTTGCCGTGGTGGGCGCAACCGGGGCGGTCGGCGTGGAAATGGCCCGCTGCCTCGAGCAACGTGACTTTCCGGTGTCCGAACTGCGCCTGCTGGCCTCGGCCCGCTCGGCCGGCAAGACCCAGCGCTTCCGGGGCGAGCTCATCACCGTCCAGGAACTGACCGAGTCGAGCTTCGCGGGCGTGGATATCGCGCTGTTTTCCGCCGGTGGCGGCATTTCCAAGCGCTTTGCGCCGATCGCCGCGCGCGCCGGTGCCATCGTCATCGACAACTCCTCGGCGTTTCGCATGCAGGAGGATGTGCCGTTGGTCATACCGGAAATCAACGCGGCGCAGATCGCCCGCCACCAGGGCATCATCGCGAACCCGAATTGCGCGGCCATCATTTCGATTCTGCCACTGTGGCCAATTCATCAGAAAAATCCCCTCCAGCGCCTGCAGCTGGCGACCTACCAGGCCGCCTCGGGCGCCGGAGCTGCCGCCATGGAGGAGTTGCGGGAGGCCACCCGCGCGCATCTGGAGGGCCGCGAGTACCGGCACACGGTGCTGCCGCATCCCTACGCCTTCAATGTCTTCAGTCACAACACGCGCGTTGATCCGGGCACCGGCTATAACGAGGAGGAGACCAAGGTCATGCAGGAGGCGCGCAAGATTTTCGGCGAGCCGAATCTGCGCGTGAGCGCGACCTGCGTACGTGTGCCGGTGCTGCGCGCGCACTGTGTCGCCCTGACCTTCGAGTGCCGCGATCCGATTACCCCGCTGCAGGTACGCGCCATGCTCGCCGATGCCCCCGGAGTCCGCATCGTCGATGACGTCGCGAACAATTACTTCCCCATGCCCAAGGATGCATCGGGCCAGGATGATGTGCTGGTGGGCCGTATCCGCCAGGATGTGAGCGATCCGTCAGGACGCTCGATCGCCCTGTTCTGCGCGGGCGATCAGCTGCTCAAGGGCGCGGCGTTGAATGCCGTGCAGATCGCGGAAGCGTGGCTACCGCGGCGCGCCGCCGGCTAGGCGGCGGCGCCCGTGCCCTCGTCCCCGCCAATGAGCAGCTGCGCGGGCGTGGGGTAGGTATACGGCGGAATGCGCAGGTTCACCGAGGCCGGTGAACCGTCGAACACGCGTCCGGCCAGGTCGAAGCGCGAGCCGTGACAAGGACACAGCCAGCCGCCCGGCCAGGTCGCACCCAGCTGCGGATCGCCCGCATCGAAGCGCTGCTTGGGCAGGCAGCCCAGGTGCGTGCAGATACCGATGAGCACCAAGTACTCGCCGTTGCGGGCGCGCAGCGGATTCTTGCAATACGCCGGCTGATCGGAATCGGCCGACTCGGCATCCTTGAGCCGGTCATTGTGGTTGCCCAGCAGCCCGAGCATCGCGGGCGTGCGGTGCACGACATAGATGGGTTGGCGGCGCCAGATCGTGATGATCATCTGCCCGGCCTCGAGCTTGCTCATGTCCACCGATGTGGGTCCACCCAGCGCGCGCGCGCGCTCCGAGGGCAGCCAGGATTCGATGAATGGCGTTGCCGTGAAGGCCACGCCGACCACCCCCATGCCGATGGTGGCACGCAGGAGAAATTTCCGTCGACTGTCGTCAACTTCCCCATCCGCGGGGTTTACATCTGCAAAATCGTGAGCCGTCAAATCCGCCATGACCCTTAGTCTCAATGCTAGCAGCAGCGGTTAATACTACCCCACTTGCGCTGCTGCTCGCCAACATAGAACTCACGGCGCGAGAGTAGCGGCGCTTCGGGGTGGGTCACCGCCCGGTGCTCGAGATAGCGCTCATAGGCATCATCGCCCGACAGGGCCCGCAGCACACGCCAGCAGGCACGCCCGGCGGCCACAACCCCGGCGGCTGCGAAGGTCATGACCCGCTCCCGCCCACCGCCGGCATGCGCGCCACGCGTGGGGCCTCGGAGCTTGCCAGTGTCGGCAGCCCGCGCGCCGCGCGGATCGCCACGCGCAGCATGTCGGCGATCACCAGCCACACGATCACGGTGAAGAGGATCGTAAGCCAGCCATCGAGCTGTTGGTTGAAGATGAGCTTCGGAGCAACCGCGGCGCGCGCCGCCGGCAAAGCGCCGCTGGCGAGCTTGCTGGCGAGATCCGCCGCCCCGGCAAAGAAGCCGAGCGTCGGATCCGGGCTCATGATTTTCTGCCAGGCCGCGACCGTCGTCACGATCGCAAGCCACGCGAGGGGTCCGCCGGTCACCCACGAGTAGCGCAGCTTGCCGCTCTTGATGAGAATCCCGGTCGCGACGCTGAGGGCGATGGCCGCGAGCATCTGATTGGCGATGCCGAACAGCGGCCACAGAATGTTGATGCCGCCGTTGGGGTCGATGACACCGACATAGAGGAAGTAGCCCCAGCCGGCCACGATCAGTGCGCTGGTCATGAGCACCGACGGATACCAGGAGGTGCGGCCCAGCGGCTTCCAGAAGTGCCCGAGGAAGTCCTGCAGCATGAAGCGGCCGACCCGCGTGCCCGCATCGATGGTCGTGAGAATGAATACCGCCTCGAACATGAGTGCGAAGTGATACCAGGCCGCGAGCAGGCGGTTGCCGAAGGTTGAGCTGAAGATGCTCGCCATGCCCACCGCAAGCGAGGGCGCGCCGCCGGTGCGGGCGAAGAGCGTGCGCTCGCCCATGCGGTGAGCGAGCTGCGCCATCTGGTCGGCCGTCACGGGGAAGCCCCAGCCGGTAATGGTCGCGACCGCGGTGTGCGGATCCGCGCCGACTACGCCGGCCCCGGTGTTGATCGCAAAGTACACGCCCGGGTCGAGCAGTGTTGCTGCGATGACCGCCATGATCGCGACGAAGGACTCCAATGCCATGCTGCCGTAACCGACCAGGCGCACGTCGGCTTCGCTGCCGATGAGCTTCGGCGTCGTGCCGCTGGAGATCAGCGCATGAAATCCCGACACCGCTCCGCAGGCGATGGTGATGAAGACGAACGGAAAGACCTTGCCGGCGAAGATCGGCCCGTTGCCCGCGGTGAAGCGGGTGAGCGCCGGCATCTTCAGCTCCGGATGGATGACGAGGATCGAGATGGCAAGCAGCGCAATCACGCCAAGTTTCAGGAACGTGGACAGATAGCCGCGTGGCGCGAGCAGCAGCCACACGGGAATAATGGCGGCCAACCAGCCGTACCCGATCACGAATGCGGCCAGCTGGGGACCGGTGTAGTCGAACATCCCGCGCAGCGCCGCGCTCTGATCGATCCAGCCGCCACCCGCAACGCCGAGCAGCAGCAATATCATGCCGATGATGGAAGCCTCCAGCACGCGACCCGGTCGCACGCTGCGCACATACAGCCCGATGGCGAGCGCGATCGGAATGGTGGCGAATACCGAGAAGGTCGCCCAGGGGCTGCCCTTCATCGCATTCACGACCACCAGCGCCAGCACCGCGATCAGGATGATCATGATCATGAGCGTGCCGGCAAGCGCGGCGAAGCCACCGAAGGGTCCGAGTTCCTCGCGCGCCATCTGCCCGAGGCTGCGTCCGTCGCGGCGGGTGGACATGAACAGGATCACCATGTCCTGGACACAGCCGCCGAGCACCGAGCCGAACAGGATCCACAGCGTTCCCGGCAGATACCCGAACTGCGCGGCCAGGGTCGGTCCAACCAGCGGGCCGGGACCTGCGATGGCCGCAAAATGATGTCCGAAGACGATCCAGCGATGGGTCGGCACGAAGTCACGGCCGTCATTCAGACGCTCTGCCGGCGTCGCCCGCGTGGCGTCCACGGTCAGCACCCGGGCGGTGATCCAGGCCGCGTAGAAGCGGTAGCCGATGACATAAATGCACACGCCGGCCGTAACCAGCCACAGCGCGTTGATGGGTTCGTTGCGGTGCAGGGCGATGCCACCGATGGCAAAGGCCCCGATAATCGCCAGAACGATGCCGACTATGCTTTTGAGCATGCAGTCCCCCCCGAGAGAATTCTCGGGGGGGATTATGGGGCTTAGGGTCTCAGTAGCGGTAGTGGTCCGCCTTATAGGGACCCTTGACCGAAACGCCGATATAGCTGGCCTGCTCGGCCGTCAGCTCGGTCAGCTGGGCGTTGAGCGTGGTCAGCTGCAGGCGCGCCACCTTCTCATCCAGGTGTTTCGGCAGCGTGTAGACCCCCACCGGGTACTTTCCCGTGTTGGCGTACAGCTCGATCTGCGCAATGGTCTGGTTGGCGAAGGAGGAACTCATCACGTAGGAGGGATGGCCCGTGCCACAGCCCAGGTTCACCAGCCGGCCCTTGGCCAGCAGGATGATGCGCTTGCCGTCCGGGTAGATCACATGGTCCACCTGGGGTTTGATCTCCTCCCACTTCAGCTTCTCCAGCGCGGCGACATCGATTTCATTGTCGAAGTGCCCGATGTTGCTGACAATGGCATTGTTCTTCATGCGCGCCATGTGGGCACCGGTAATCACATGGAAGTTGCCGGTGCAGGTCACGAAGATGTCGCCCTTGTCGCAGGCGTAGTCCATGGTCACCACGCGATAGCCTTCCATGGCCGCCTGCAGGGCGCAGATCGGGTCGATCTCCGTCACCCACACCTGGGCCGACAGTGCCCGCAACGCCTGGGCCGAGCCCTTGCCCACATCGCCGTAGCCGGCCACCACGGCGATCTTGCCGGCCACCATCACATCGGTGGCGCGCTTGATGCCATCCACCAGCGATTCGCGGCAACCGTAGAGATTGTCGAACTTGCTCTTGGTCACCGAGTCGTTGACGTTGATGGCCGGGAACATCAGCCGCTGTTCCTTGTGCATCTGGTACAGCCGATGCACACCGGTGGTGGTCTCCTCGGTGACGCCGCGGATTTCCTTGGCCATCCTCGAGTACCAGCCCGGCGCGCTCGCCAGCTTCTTCTTGATGGCCGCGAACAGGAAGGTTTCCTCCTCACTGCCCGGGTTGGCGATCAGCGCGGCATCCTTTTCGGCCCGCACGCCCAGATGCATGAGCAGCGTCGCATCGCCGCCATCATCCAGAATCATGTTCGGGCCCTTGCCATCCGCAAACTCGAAAATGCGGTGCGTGTAGTCCCAGTACTCCTCGAGCGTCTCGCCCTTGGTGGCGAACACCGGCGTACCGGAGGCGGCAATCGCCGCCGCCGCATGGTCCTGGGTCGAGAAGATATTGCAGGAGGCCCAGCGCACATCAGCGCCCAGGGCCTTGAGGGTTTCGATCAGCACCGCCGTCTGGATGGTCATGTGCAGCGAACCGGTGATGCGTGCGCCCTTCAGCGGCTGCGTGGCGGCGTATTCCTTGCGGATGGCCATCAGCGCGGGCATCTCCACTTCCGCAATCGCGATTTCGCGCCGGCCCCAGCCGGCCAGATTCAAGTCGGCAACCTTAAAATCAGCAAAGCCCGAAGCGGGCTTGAGTGTGGCGTTCATGTTCAATGCTCCAAATGAAGAACGAGCGCCGTGTACATCACAGGGCGTCTTAGCTTCCTGAGCCTGGCAGGCGCGGCCGCAAGCCTTGCCGGCTTGCAGATGCCTGTCGCAGCGCTCCTCAGGCGCCAGACGCTGCCGCGCGACACGCGCGGCAGAATTCTCGCAACGGGCCGCGGCCGGCCCGGCAGCTAGGCCGCGCGGGCCTTGCCCTTCAGTTCCGCAGCCAGGATCTCCGCCTTGTCGGTGCGTTCCCAGGTGAACTCTTTCTCGGTACGACCGAAGTGGCCGTAGGAGGCGGTCATCTGGTAGATGGGGCGAATCAGGTCCAGCATTTCGCGCAACCCATAGGGGGTGAGATCGAAATGCTTGCGCACCAGCTGGGTCAGCCGCTCGCGCGTCACCTTGCCGGTGCCGAATGTCTCGATCATGATGGAAGTCGGTTCCGCCACGCCGATGGCGTAGGAGACCTGCACTTCGCAGCGATCGGCAAGACCCGCGGCGACAATGTTCTTGGCCACGTAGCGTGCCGCATAGGCCGCCGAACGATCGACCTTGGAGGGATCCTTGCCCGAGAACGCCCCGCCACCATGGCGGGCGAAGCCGCCGTAGGTGTCGACGATGATCTTGCGGCCCGTCAGTCCGCAGTCGCCCACGGGGCCGCCCACCACGAAGCGCCCGGTGGGATTGATATGGTACTTGGTGCGCTGGTCGATCCACTTCTTCGGCAGCACCGGGAGCAGAATCTCCTCCATCACCGCCTCGCGCAGCGCGCGCGTGGAAATGTCATCGCTGTGCTGGGTCGAGAGCACCACCGCCTCGATGCCAACCGGCTTGTCATCCTCGTACCGCAGCGTGACCTGGCTTTTCGCGTCCGGGCGCAGCCACGGCAGCTTGCCCTTCTTGCGCACTTCGGACTGACGCTTCACCAGGCGATGAGCCAGGGTGATCGCCGCCGGCATCAGCACTTCGGTCTCATTGGTCGCGTAGCCGAACATCAGGCCCTGGTCCCCCGCGCCCTGTTTGCGCGCATCCTTGCGGTCCACGCCCTGGGCGATGTCCGGGGACTGCTTGCCGATGACATTGAGTACGCCGCAGCTGGCGCCATCGAAGCCCATCTCGGAGGAGTTGTAGCCGATATCCAGCACGGTCTTGCGCACCAGTGCCTCCACATCGATCCACGCCGAAGTCGTCACTTCGCCCGCCACGATCACCACCCCGGTCTTGATCAGGGTTTCGCAGGCCACGCGGCCGCGCTTGTCGTGAGTCAGAATGGCATCCAATACCGCATCGCTGATCTGATCGGCAACCTTGTCGGGATGACCTTCAGACACCGACTCCGAGGTGAACACGTAATTATTGGCCATGAATGAGCTTCAAGTCCTGTTTAGGGGTTTTAGGGTAAAGACGCATGATACAACATCAGGGCAAGTCGGCGCCGAAGGCGGCCCGGTAGCTTACGGCAAGCTCCGCCGGGGTAAAGCGGTGGTTCTGGGTGCCACGCGTCGCGACCTTCAACGCCCCCAGGAGCGAGGCGATGCGTCCGGTCGCCGCCCAGTCCAGGCCACGCATCAGGCCATGGATGAGGCCCGCGCGATAGGCGTCCCCACAACCGGTCGGATCCACGACCGCCTGCGGCTGCGCAGCAGGAATGATGATCTCCCCGCGCGCAGTATGGATGGTCGAGCCTTCCGCGCCGCGGGTCACGATCAGCGCCTTCACGTGCTTGACGATATCGGCGGCCGACCAGCCGGTGCGCTGCTGCACCATCTGCCACTCGTAGTCATTGACCGTCAGCCACGAGGCCTGGGCGATCATGGCGCGCAGATCATCGCCGTTGAACATCGGCAGACCCTGGCCCGGATCAAAGATGAACGGAATCCCGGCGGCGGCGAAGCCGGCGCAGTGCTGCACCATGCCGTCGCGACCATCCGGGGAAACAATGCCCAACGTAATCCCGGCATCCGCCGGAATGGTATTCAAATGCGACAGCTGCATCGCACCCGGGTGGAACGCCGTGATCTGGTTGTCGTCCGCATCCGTGGTGATGAAGGCCTGCGCGGTGTGCTCGGTGTCCACCACCCGCACATAGTCCTGCGGCACATGGGTATCACGCATCCACTGCGCGTAGGGGGCGAAATCGCGCCCGACGGTGGCCATGGGATAACCCACATCCCCGAGCAGCCGCAGGTTGTAGGCAATGTTGCCCGCACAGCCGCCGAATTCGCGGCGCAGCTGCGGCACCAGAAAGGACACATTCAGCATGTGGATCTTGTCCGGCAGGATGTGATCCTTGAACCGGCCCGCGAATACCATAATGCTGTCAAAGGCGATTGAACCGCAGATCAACGCCTTGCCGGATGCACTCATAAGGGCCCCTCTACTTCAAAAAACGATTGCTTGAAACTATAGGATCAGGCGCTGCCCGTGGGCATACACCACGTGCTGTTCGCGGCGCGCAAAGGCCACGAGCGTCATGCCACAACGTTCGGCATGGCGGATGGCGAACGAGGTCGGCGCCGACAAGGCGGCCATGAAGGTCACGCCCATGGTGGCGGCCTTCTGCACCATTTCATAGCTCGCGCGGCTGGTCACGAGCATGAAACCGGCCTGCAGGTCCGCGCCGACCTGCACCAGCGCGCCGAGCGTCTTGTCCAGGGCATTGTGCCGCCCGACATCCTCGCGCAGGCATTCGATGCCACGGCCGGGTATGACCCACGCGGCGGCGTGAACACTGCCCGTCTTGGCGTTCAGCAGCTGAAAGTCCGGCAGAGCCGCGATGGCCTCATGCAACTGGGTAACACTGACCGTCGGACCTGCGCCCACGACCGTTTGTGTGCGCACCGTCTGCTCCAGGGTCTCCGCGCCACACAGACCACAGCCCGTGCGTCCCGTGAGATTGCGGCGGCGGCGCAGCAGCTCCGGGAACCTCTCCCACGCTATGGCGATGCGAACTTCGGCGGCCTCGGGCAACCGGTGCACCTCGATGCCGCGAATCTCATCGGGCTGATCGACCAACTCCTCGCTCAGCGAAAAGCCGCGTGCCAGGTCTTCGAGATCTTGGGGCGTCGCCAGCATCACGACGTGCGGCTCGCCGTTGTACAGGAGCGCGACCGGGACTTCCTCGGCCACCCGGTCCAAGGTGTGCACCGAGCTGCCGCGTACCCAGCGGTCCACCATGACTTCGACCCCGGCACTCGCCGGTTGCTCTGCCGCGCTGACAGCCTCCATGACCTTAAGCGTGGCCGGCTATCCGCAGCGCGGGAATTGGAAAGGTTTTGGGGTGGATGTGGTGCATGCCAGCGAATGCCTGAAGAGGCCCGATTGTCGCACACCGGTTCGCGCCCAGGACCGGCCAAACCTGATTGTTGCGCTGCGATATCATACGGGGGCAATCATTTTTGCGGATTGGCACTATTCGCGGCCAATATGGCCGCCTGGGGGAAAGGACTTGTCGACTACATGCAGCTGAACCGCTTTGACCTGAATCTGTTGATTGCGCTCGACGCACTGCTGCACGAGAAAAACGTCACCCGTGCCGCCGAAAGAGTCTTCCTGTCCCAACCGGCCATGAGCGCCTCGCTGCAGAAGCTGCGGGATTTCTTCCAGGACCCGCTGCTGGTGCGGGTCGGCCGGGAGATGGAACTGACCCCCCGGGCGCGCTCCTTGCAGCAACCGGTGCGCGAGGCGCTGCTGAAGGTCCAAGCCACGCTGGGCACTCAGCCGACCTTTGACGCGGCCACCATGCGGCGCACCTTCACCGTCATCGCCACCGACGAAGCCGTCCCGGAACTGATCCCGCGGGTGCTGGGCCGCCTGGCGCGCGAGGCGCCGCAGATCCAGTGCCACGTCGAGCAGGTCTCCCAGACCAGTCTTACCCGCCTGGCCTATGGCGATGCAGACCTGTGCCTGTCCTTGGATATCACCCGTCTGTATGGCCTGCGCGAGTTTCCCGAAACCCTGCAGTCGGTGCCGCTGCGGCCCGTGCGCTGGGTGTGCGTGATGTCGCAGGAGATGGCCATCCCCGGTGAGACCATGACGCTTGCCGACTATCAGTCCCTGCCGCATATATTCGCACGCCCCAACGGCCACACCGCGCCGGTGGAGGAACTGGTCCGGCGCCTGACCGGAATGGACCTGAACGTGCGCGCGACCACCCAGAGCCTGCTCGAAATGCTGTTCATGCTGCCCGGCTCACCCTTCGCGGCCACGGTGCCCGAACGGGTCGCGAGGCTGGTGCTGCCGCTGGTACCCCTGAAGATCTTCGCCCTGCCCTTCGAGGCCCTGGACGGTCACGAAATCCTGCTGTGGCACCCGCGCAATGACCTGGACCCGGGTCATACGTGGCTGCGCTCGCTGTTCATTGACGTTGCACGCGACCTGCAGGCTTAGATCAAGCGAGTGTTGGCATGAGCACCCCCTACGAGGCACCGCTGATCCGTATCCGGGACGCGCTCGAGCAGGCGGCACGCCACAGCGGTTTCAGGCCCACGGCGGGGCATGAGGAAATCCTCGGTGAGACCGCCGATGCCATCCTGGCGGGCGCCGCGCGCATGGCAAGGGAGGTGCTGTCGCCCTTGAATCGCCTGGGTGATTCCCAAGGCGCACAGCTGTCGGCTGCCGGGGTCATCACCGCCGCGGGCTTCCCCGCCGCCTGGCGCAAGTTCTGCGCGGACGGCTGGCCGGCATTGGCGGCTCCCGCGGCCTGGGACGGTCAGGCGCTGCCCATGCTGATCGCGGCCGCAACGACTGAAATCTGGGGCGGCGCGAACCTCGCCTTTGCGATGCTGCCGGAAACTTCGGTGGGCGCAGTTGAAGTACTGGCCGTCCACGGTGACGAGGCGCTGCGCAGCTTGTATATCCCGCCCCTGGTCAGTGGTGAGTGGACCGCCGCCATGAGCCTGACCGAACCTCAGGCCGGCTCGGATCTGTCCACAGTGCGCACGCTGGCGCGGCCCGCGGGGGATTCGTGGTTGCTGTTCGGGCGCAAGATCTACATCTCCTGGGGCGAGCACGATATGGCGGACAACATCGTCCACCTGGTGCTGGCGCGCACACCGGACGCGCCCCCGGGCATCAAGGGGCTGTCGTTGTTCCTGGTGCCGCGGCGCCTGCAGGAAAACGGTGCCTGGCAGGTTAACGATCTGGGCGCCGCATCGCTGGAACACAAAATGGGGATTCGCGCCAGTCCGACCTGCGCCATGGTGCTGGGTGAGAACACGGGGGCCCGCGGCTGGCTGGTGGGCAAGCTGCACAACGGCCTGGGGTGCATGTTCACGCTGATGAATCACATGCGCATCGGCGTCGGTCTGCACTCCACCGGCGTCGCGGAGCGCGCGCGACAGCTGGCCTTGGAGTATGCCGCCGAGCGGCGTCAGGGGCGGGATGCGCAAGGCGCCCAACGCCTGATCATCGAGCATGCCGATGTGCGCCGCATGCTGCTGACCATGAATGTGCTGACCCATGCCGCGCGCTGCCTCGCGTACTGCGCCGCGGCCGCGCTCGATCTGGTACACGCCGCCGAAACGCCCGCGCCCGTGCGGGAGCTGGCCCAGCGGCGCCTGGGCCTGCTGACACCACTGGTGAAGGCGTGGGCTTCGGATGTTGCCGTCGAAGTATCTTCGCTGGGCGTGCAGGTGCATGGCGGCACCGGATACGTCGATGACTGCGAAGCTTCGCAGATCTATCGGGATGCGCGCATCGGACCGGTGTTCGAAGGCACGAATTTCATCCAGGCCCAGGATCTGCTGGGCCGCAAGATCCTGCGCGATGCGGCCGTGGGCTTCGGGGAACTGCTCACGCACATCGAACTGGCAGCGCGGGGGCTGGATGGCGGCTCGGCACTGCGCGCGGGATTGTTGAGTGAATGCGTGAGCCTGCGCGGCTGCGTGCAGCAGCTGCTCGGGGCAGGCAGTGCCCAAGCGGGCCTGGTCGCCAGTATCGCCTACCCCTTCCTGCAGTGGCTGGGCGTGGTGGCGGGCGGCTGGCAGTGGGCGCTCGCCGCGCATGCGGCCGCGCGAGGCGAACCGGACAGTGTCGCCACGCACTCGACCCTCGATCATGCGGAATTCTATGCGGCGCACATCCTGCCGCGCGCCCGCAGCTTCGCGGCGGTGGTCAGCGGCGGCAGCGACATCATCGCTCGCGCGCAGCTGTAAATGAAAACGGGGTGGGAATCGCTTCCCACCCCGCCGCTACTCAACGGTACGTGCTGAGTCTTACTTGGTCGACTTGGTACGCCAGCCGGCCGCATAGCTCTTGCGGGCTTCCTCGCCGTAGGGCACTGCAGCGACCTGCACCCGCACTTCGGTCTGCTCGTGACGCTCCACGGTGGGCTTGGCGGTACCGCCGTCGGTTTCGCCCCACACCAGCGTGAGCTCCTCGCCGATCTGCACGTCCGGGTTGACGACACCCAGCGACAGCGCGGTGCGCTCGTTGTAGCTGTAGCCGCCGAACATCGAATAGCCGACGACCTTGCCGCCCTTCTTCACAGCGTCGAAGGAGGATGAGCCGTAGTTCGCGATGGGCCACTCGAAGTACTTGTTCGACAGCTTGCCGGGATGGAAGAACGAGGCAAAGATCTTCGCCATGTCATCGCCGTTCCAGGCAAAGGTCACCTTGTTGCGGTGGGGAAGCTTCGAGAGCTTCTCCAGCGCCTCGCGACCCGCGAAGTCATGGTCGAACTTCACGAACGGGCCATAGCCCAGGTCGTACGGCGTCGTGTAGTAGTCTTCGATCTTGTCCGACACGAAGCTGCCGGCAATCGAGCCGGTGGCCTCGTAGCTGTTGGCAGGCAGCCATTCGCGATACTTCTTCATGCTCTCGCCGCTGTACACGGCGGGCAACGGTGACGGGATCCACCCCGATTCGAGGGTGTTGGAGGCATAGGCGCGCGAGCCGACTGCGGTCAGGCCAAACTCCCGGCCGGTTTCCATGATCGTATTGAAAACCTTTTCGTAATCGGCGTACGGGCCCCAGATCTCAAGTCCGGGCGCGCCGGCCATGCCGTGGCGCAGCGCCTTCACCTTCTGGCCGCCCAGATTGATGTGGCTCCAGTTGAAGAACTTGATTTCCTGGATCGGGCCACCGTTGAGCTTCTCGATCACTTTCCAGGCGTTCGGACCCTGGATCTGGAAGCGGTAGTGGCGACGGGTGACGGCCTTGCCGCGCGGCGCCGAGGGCGAGCGGTCGTCGCGGATGGTGTCGACCTTGAAGGTGCCCGTTTCGGCTTGGAACTGCAGCCAGTTCACCGTCGGGGCGCGACCGACGAACACCAGCTCGTCCTTGTCTTCGTAGAACAGGATGCCGTCGCCGATGACATAGCCGTCATAGCTGATCGGAACCATCTGCTTGGCTTTGCCAATGGCAAAGTTGTTGAAACTGTTGATGGTGCAGTAGGACATCAGCTTCAGGGCGTCCGGGCCCTTCACCGTGAACTCCGCCATGTGGTGCGACTGGTCGAACAGCACCGCGCTTTCGCGCCAGGCGCGCTGTTCATCGCGCCAGTTGGTGTACTCGCTCGGCACCACCGGGTACACGTAGGCACCGATCTTGGAGTTGCGCAACATCTGGACCGGATTGCCGGCCGCTTTCAACACACTTTCCAGGTTCTGCTGGCTCATTGCCCCACCTCTTGAAAAAATCATCTGGCCTTAAAGAAAACCGACCCACACGACTGCTTTAAGGCAGATCGGGATCAGGAAATGGCATGGACTGTGCGTCCAGGACTTTGGTTTTGCGGGGTGGCATTCTCCACCTGCCGGGCAGATGTCGCAACGCGATTTAGGCAAATACCGGCTATCTGCCGGGCAAATGGCTCATTTGCGCAGCCCGAGCAATCGGATGGCGTTTTCCTTCAGGATCAGGGGCCGAACCTCCGGTTTCATGGCCAGTTTCTCAAAGTCGGCCATCCAGCGGTCAGGCGTGATGGCCGGATAATCCGAGCCAAAAAGCACCCGGTCCTTGATCAGCGAGTTGGCATATTGCACCAGGTTCGCCGGAAAATACTTCGGTGACCAGCCCGACAGGTCGATCCAGGTATTGGGCTTGTGCGTTGCGATGGCCAGTGCCTCGTCCTGCCAGGGGAAGGAGGGATGCGCCATCACGATGGTGAGCGTGGGGATATCCGCCGCGACATCATCCAGGTAGATCGGATTCGAATACTTGAGCTTGACGCCCATGCCGCCGGGCAGTCCGGCGCCGACCCCGGTCTGACCGGTATGGAACAGCGCCGGCAATCCCGCCGCGGCGATCTCCTCGTACAGCGGATAGCACTTGATATCGTTGGGATAGAAGGCCTGCATGGACGGATGGAACTTGAAGCCGCGCACGCCGTAGTCCTGGATCAGGCGCCGCGCCTCGCGCACACCCATTTTGCCGCGCGCCGGATCGATGCTGGCGAAGGGGATCAGAACATCGTTGTTCTCGGCGGCGACCTCGGCGACTTCTTCATTGGCAATGCGCCAATGCCCCGCGCCGGCCTCGGCATCCACGGTGAAAATCACCGCGGCCAGATTGCGCTCGCGGTAGTACTGCGCGACCTCGCTGATGGTCGGGGCCTTGCCGGAGCGAAAGTACTTGGCCATCTGTTCATCAAAGGCATGCGCGCACGGGTCGCGCGGCGCACGCCCGGAAATCGTGGCGTGGGTGTGGATGTCGATGGCGATGAGTTTTTCCAGATCGAGATTGGGTTGGTACTTGGACATTCTGTTCGTTGCCTGTGGGTCAAGTGCCCGCCAGTATAGTCCGCTATGATGCGCAGCTGCGCAGATTGCCTGCCCGGAGAGTCCCCATGTCAGACCCGAAGATTGCGCGCTCGAGCCAGTACCGGCGCATCGCCACCGAAGAGGCTTTTGCGACGGTCGACATGCTGCGCCAGTACCGCGACGTACTGGCCCGCAAGAGTATTGATGACATCGGCTTCAATTCGATGTGGGGTTTCTATCTGGGCAGCACCAGTGCGCGCGCCACCGGCATCATCGAGCGGCTGCAGTGGCTGGACGAACGGCGCATCGCCGACATGGACGCGACCGGCATCGATGTCCAGGTGCTGGCCCTGACCTCACCCGGCGCCCATATCTTTGATGCGGCCACCGGCACGGCATTGGCCCGCGCGACCAATGACGAGTTGGCGGCCTTTGTTGCGAAGTATCCGGACCGACTGGCCGGCATGGTCGCCATCGCCCCGCAGGATCCGGCGGCCGCCGCTGCGGAAATCGAGCGCGGCATCCACAAGCTCGGCCTGCACGCCGTCATTCTCAACTCCCATGTGCACGGGGAATATCTCGACGCGCAGAAGTACTGGGACATTTTCGCGGCCGCCGAAGCCTGCAACGCCGCCGTCTACATTCATCCGAACACCCCGTCGGACCGCATGATTGCCCCGTTCCTGGAGGCCGGCCTGGATGGCGCGATCTACGGCTTCGGGGTCGAAGTCGCACTGCATGTGATGCGGCTCATCGTCAGCGGTGTCTTTGATCGCTTTCCCAAGTTGCGGGTGGTCATCGGCCATATGGGGGAGGCGCTGCCCTACTGGTTGTACCGCCTCGACTATATGTATCGCGCCACCTTGAACTCCAAGCGCTATCCACAGTTGAAACCGCTGCGTGGCGTGCCCAGCGACTACATGCGCCAGAACATCTTTGTGACCTGCAGCGGCATGGCCTGGGGACCATCCATCACCTTCGCGCAAGAGGTGCTCGGCGCAGAGCGTGTGCTGTATGCGATGGACTATCCGTACCAGTTTGAGGCCAGCGAAGTGATCGCCTGCGACAACATCGTCATGAGCGCGGCCGACAAGAAGAAGTTCTTCCAGACCAACGCCGAAGCGGTCTTCAATCTGTCATAGCCGCGGCAGCCACGCATCGATCACCGCGCAGCGCCCCTCGCGGATGGCCTGCAGCGCGCGCTGCAGGGCCGGCGCCAGTTCCGCCGGCTTGCGTACGATTTCGCCATGGGCGCCGCCCGCCGCCGCCGCGATGCCGGAGTAATCCGGCGGCGGCTCGAAGCGAATGTCCAGGTCGGCCGCGCGGCTGGCGAAGCCATCCGGATGCACGCCCAGGGTGGAGAATTTCGGCGCGCGCCACCCCTGGTTGTTGAAAATCACCTGCAGGAACGGCGTGCCGTAGCGTCGCGCGATCCAATGTACCGTCGCGGGTATCGAGAACATGTAGGTGCCATCGCCGGTGAAGCTGCACACCAGCGCGTCCGGGCGCGCCAGCTTCGCGCCGATCGCCGCGCCGCCGTTCCAGCCCAGTGAACCCCCGCCGCTGACGAAGTAGGTGCCGGGCTTGCGGCGGCCCGCATGATTGGTCACGACATGGAAGTTGGTGACCGCCTCGCTGAGCACGAGGGCATCTTCGCCAATCGCCTCGCGCACCTGCGCCGTTACATATTCCGCGCTCAGAAATTCGCCCGGCTGCTCCAGCTGTTCGCGCTCCGCGCGCAGTGCCTCATGACGGCGCCCCAGGTGCGCGGCGCGCTCGCGCACGGCGGCCGCATCGATGCTGAGCGTGTCGAGGGCAGCGTTGATCTGGCGCAGCGCCGTCGCGGCATCGGCCCGCCAGGCCCGCGCAGCACGCAGGTACCACAGGGGCATCTGAGCTTTGAGCGGATCAACGTCGATGTGCAGGATGTGGGCGTCCACCGCCGGCCGGTTGATCAACGGGATCCACGGCACGTCACTGTCCAGGACCAGGATGGTGTCACTTTCCGCGAGCGCCGGGTTCTGGCGCTTTTCATTCCACTGGTAGCCCTGGTGCAAAGGATCGTCGGGTGGAAAGTTCACGCACGAAGGCACCGACTCCAGCACTCCCATACCGAGCCGACGGCACAGCCGGGTCAGCTCCGGCACCGCGGCCACATTGCGGCCCAGATAGGTCGTGACCGCCAGCGGCCGCCGCGCCGCGGCCAGCGCCCGGGCCACCTCCAGGGCATCCTCCGGTGCCAGCGCACCCACGCCGAGCCGCGGCCACAGCCGCACTTCCTCGCGGTGCGGTGTGACTTCCTGTTCGAGGATCTCGCGCGCGGCCACCAGGTACACCGGACCCTTCGGATCGCTGCTGGCCACCTGCAGGGCGCGATGCACGATCTGGGGGGCATTCGCACCCACCCGGATCTCGTTGTCGTAGCGCATGTAACCGCGCACCAGGCCGCGCTGGTCGAAGACATCCTGGATCCAGTGGATGAACTCGTTGCGGCTGCCACGCGCCTCGCCTTCCTGGGTGGCCGGCGACATGCCGGCCATGATCAGGACCGGGACGCGGCCCTTCGCCGCATTGTGGACGGCACCGGCCAGCGCCTGGGTGCCGCACTCCACATGCACCAGGACCGCCTGTGCCTGGCCGCTCACCGCGGCATGCCCGTGCGCCGCGCTCAGCGCCACCATTTCGTTCGGGCAGGTGATCACCTCGGGGTACGGAAACTCTGCGCCCTGCGCAGACGCGCGGGCAATGGCATAGGCTTCCATGAACGCGCTGTGATCGCTGCCCAGGTTGACGAACAGGTACTGCACGCCCGCTTCGCGCAGGGCCGACAACATGGCTGAACTGGTGGTGTACATAAACCTATTTTAGCGTATCAGGCCACACGACGCTGCGCAGGTGCCTTAGACTTTATGGCACCAAACTCGAGGTGCAGCTATGGGAGAGATGCTCAAAGGTCGCGTGGCCATCGTCACCGGGGCCGGACGTGGCTTTGGCCGGGCCATCGCGATGCGCTACGCCGGTGAAGGCGCGGCCGTCGCCGTCACCTCGCGGACGCTCTCCGAACTGCAGTCCACCGTCGAGGACATCGGCCGCATCGGCGGGCGCGCCATCGCCATCGCCGGCGATGTCACCAACCCCATCGACGTCGATCGGGTGGTCGCCACCACGGAACGGGAACTCGGACCCGTCAGCCTGCTGGTGAGCAATGCCGGCGTGCCGGGCCCCTTCGGACCGGTCTGGTCGGTGAATCCGGAACAATGGGTGGCCGCCCAGTACGTGCATATCCGTGCACCGTTCTATTACATGCAGCGGGTCATGCCGAGCATGGTCGAGCGCCGCGCGGGAACCGTGATCCTGGTGTCCGCGATCGCCAGCCGCATCGTCGCGCCCTACCTGAGCGCCTACTGCCTGGGCAAGATCGCCCAAACGCGCCTCGCCGCCGTCGCGGCCGCGGAGAGCCGCGAATTCGGCATCGACGTGTACTCCATCGACCCCGGGTTCGTGTACACGGGCATGGCCGAGGACACCGCCAACAGTCCCGATGCGCAGCGCTGGCTGCCCGGCATGGTGGACCGGCTGCGCTCGGTGCGCGAGTCGCCGCACCGCAATGCCGACCTGGTGCGCTGCGCGCAGCGCTGCCTCGACCTGGCCAGCGGCAGATACAGCGCGCTGTCGGGTCGCTACCTGGAACTGGGTGATGATCTGGATGCCGCGGTCCGCGACGCCGCCGCCGCGAGCGCCGGCAAGCCCGCTACGCACTGAGCAACCAAGGACTTCCCCATGCGCATGAAGAAGTTTGGCAACACCGGGCTGGTGGTCTCGGAGCTGTGTCTGGGCGCCATGACCTTCGGTGGCAGCGAGGGCATCTGGGCGCAGATCGCAAGCGTCGGGCAGGCCAGCGCTGATGAGCTGGTAAAAACCGCCATTGATGGCGGCGTGAACTTCTTCGATACGGCCAATGTGTACTCGGCCGGTCGCTCCGAGGAGATCCTCGGTCAGGCGCTGCGCAATCTCGCCATTCCCCGCGATCAGTTCGTGCTCGCCACCAAGGTGCTCGGCCGCGCGGGTCCCGGGGTCAATCAGCTGGGCCTGTCGCGCTACCACATCATGGCCGCGCTCGATGCCAGCCTGAAGCGCCTGCAGCTGGACCACGTGGACCTGTACCAGATCCACGGCACCGACCCGCTGACCCCGATCGAGGAAACCCTGGACGCGCTCGATGACTGCGTGCGCGCCGGCAAGGTGCGTTACCTCGGTGTCAGCAACCATGCCGCCTGGCATATCGCCAAATCACTGGGTATCAGTGAACGCAAGGCCCTGGCGCGTTTCGAAAGCATCCAGGCCTATTACTCCCTTGCCGGTCGCGAGCTGGAGCGCGAGATAGTGCCGCTGGCCAATGATCAGCGCCTCGCCATCCTGCCCTGGAGTCCGCTGGCGGGCGGCTTGCTGTCGGGCAAATTCAAGCCCGATGGCCAAGGCCCGGAAGGCGCGCGCCGCACGACCTTTGATTTCCCACCGGTGGATCGCGAGAAAGCCTTCCGCATCATCGATGTGATGCGCCCGATCTCAGCAAGGCACGGGGTTTCCGTGGCCCGCGTGGCGCTGGCCTGGCTGCTGCATCAAAGCGCCGTCACCTCCGTGATCATCGGCGCCAAGACCCGCGAACAGCTCACGGACAATCTCGCCGCCACCGAGGTGAAGCTGAGCACCGAGGATCTGAGCGCTTTGAACGAGGTGTCGGCGCTGGCGCGCGAGTATCCGGGTTGGATGGTGGAGCGCATGGGCAGCGATCGGCTGAACATCCTGCGCTAGCGCGCCGGCGCGGGTCGCGGAATCGCCGCCGCCAGATCCAGCCGCTGACTGGCGAAGTCGGTGCGCACGAACTCGCCTGCGTTGCTGAATTCCAGCAGCTGCTGATTATCCAGATCCAGCGCCGGCCACGGTTCGGTCTTGCTGGCCGGAGAGCCGGTGATGACAAAGCGCGCCCAACGCTCCTGCAGCGCCGCAACCACCGGCAGGGCATCGGGCTGATCCGGCGGATCACCCGGCATCAGGTTCATGTGCCCGAACAGCGCATACACCTCATCCATGTGCGACGCGCCGGGCACGCGCTCGCGCTGCGAGGGGCGTACGTATGAGTAGTAGTAGAGGAAGGTCGGCGCTCCGTGCGAGGCGGAAGCGCGCGCCGCGGTGCGCGTCGGCACGGTGATCATCATGTCGGTCGTGAGCTGCAATTCCACGAGGTCGGTGCGCTGCGTGCCGTAGCCGTCATACATCGCCGTGACCCGCGGCCACACCGTCGCCAGGCGTTGCGCGAGGCCCTGCGCGGCATTGCCGAAGAATCCCGCCTCGTAATTGTTTGAACCAATCAACAGCGGCACCTTGACGTTCTGACCCTCGTCAAACGCCGTGGCAATATCCTGTGTCAGCAGCTTGCCATCGATCATGGGCCCGAAATTTCCCGACAGTGCCGCTGCATCGCCCTGCACCTGCGTGGCGGACAGGCGGCGCAGCGCCGCCGCATCCTTGGCATTGGGATCCCAGGTCAGGGCCGCCGCGGCCCCGGCTGCTTCGGCCTTTGCAAACGAGGTGGAGGGCGTGCTGAACACCCCGGATTCGATAATGGCCTTGGAGAACAACCCCGCCGCCAGCGGCGAGGTGGTCAGATCGTATACGGCCGCGCCACCGGCGGATTGGCCGGCGAGTGTGACCTTGCGCGGATCACCACCGAAGGCCTTGATGTTCGTGTGTACCCATTTGAGTGCGGCGAGCACGTCCATGAGGCCGTAATTGCCCAACGGTTCATCGGGGTTCGCCTGCGTCAGCGCCGGATGCGCCAGAAAGCCGAACCGGCCCAGTCGGTAGTTCAAGGTGACGACGATGATCCCCTGCCGGGCGAGGCTGGCGCCGTCGTAGGTCGGCTGTCCGGCCGAGCCCACCATGAACGCACCGCCATGCACCCACACCAGCACCGGCAGGTGGTGCGACTTGGGTTTATCGGCAACCCACAGGTTCAGGAACAGGCAGTCCTCACTCATCAGCACCGCGGTCCGACCCCGGCCCTGCATGCATTCGGCACCGAACTGCAATGCGTCACGGCTGCCGCTCCATGCCTGCGGGGGCTGCGGCGGTCGCCAGCGCAGCTCACCCACCGGCGGCTGTGCGTACGGCACACCGAGAAAACTGCGCATGCCATCGCGCTGGGCACCGCGCAATACGCCCGCCGGAGTCTTCACGGTGACCGAATCGGATTGACCGCTCTGAGCGATGGCGGCGCACGCCGTGGCACACAGCACCGCGGCCAGCAGCAGCGATCGCAACGGAAAATCCCGTCGCGTCATTTCGCAGCCTTGGCTTCCGCCACGCTCTCGTTCACACGGTGAGTGACATAGGCACGAATCAATTCGATCGATTTGGGCTGCAGCACGCTGGCAAAGGCGACCATGCCCTTGGGCTCCAGAATGCCATCGTGCACGATCTTCTCGAACTGATCGCGATCGCGCAGCGCAGCCGAATAACGCAGATCCGGCAGCACGCCGCCGCTCACCGCGGTATCGCCGTGGCAGTTGTTGCAGAAGGTGTGGTACGCCAGCTTGCCCTGCGCGATCTGCGTGGCATTGCCCAGCTCCGGCAGCGCCGTCAGCACGGCGGTCGAGGCCGGTGGGGGTGATGGAATCTGGTCCGTGCCATCGAGCGCAAATACCAACACCCGCGGAATATTGCCGCGATTGATCTGGGTCTTCAGTGCCAGCTCACCCGCCGAGAACGCAAACGCGCCACCCCAACCGGTCTCCACGGCAATATATTGCTTGCCGGCCACCGCGTAGCTGATGGGGGGTGCCAGAATTCCGGTGCCGGTCTGCACGCTCCACAGCAGTTTTCCGTCACTGTCCTGGTAGGCACTGAACTTGCCCATGGCATCGCCCTCGTAGACGACATGCCCCGCCGTCGCCAGCGTGCCGCCATTCCAGGGATGATTGACCGCCACGCGCCACACTTCCTTCTGCGCCACGGGATCCCACGCGGACAGATGTCCTTTGAGTCCCTTGATGGCGGCCGCCTTGATCACCGGATCCTGCGGCAGGCTGCCGGCATTCATATCCACGCCGACATTGAAGTCGAGCAAGGTGGGGTGGTAGGACTGCTGGCCGATGTAGGGGAAGGACACTTCGATGACGGGGATATAGACCAGGCCGGTCTGCGGACTGAAGGACATCGGCATCCAGTTGTGCCCACCCCCGGGACCGGGTGCCCCGAGCCACGGCTTGCCGGTGTGGTCATACTGAGCATCGGGATTGATCTGGGGACGACCGGTTATCGGATCCACGCCCTTGGCCCAGGTCAGTGAATCCACGTAGGGGTGAATGCTGATCGGCTTGCCGGTGAGTCGGTCAAGCACATAGAAGTAGCCATTCTTCGGCGCCTGCATGATGACGTGACGGATCTGACCATCAATGGTCAAGTCCGCCAGCACCAGCGACTGGGTCGCGCTGTAGTCCCACATCTCCCCGGGAGTGTTCTGGAAGTGCCACACGTACTCACCGGTATCCGGGTGCACCGCAATGATCGAGGTGATGAACAGGTCATCGCTGTATCCCGGCGAGCGGAACTTCTTGTTCCACGGGCCGCCATTGTCGGTGCCGAAGTACAGCAGGTCCGACTGCGGGTCATAGGCCATGGCATCCCAAACCGTGCCCCCGCCGCCGCCCTTCCACCACTGCCCGCGCCAGGTCTTGCTGGCGATCCTCGCCAGCACCTCATCCGAGGCCGCGCCATCCTTGACGCCCGGCTTGCCCGGTACGGTGTAGAAGCGCCAGATAAGCTTGCCGGTGTCCGCAGCGTAGGCGGATAGGTAGCCACGCGCGCTCTTCTCAGCGCCGCCGTTGCCGATAATGACCTTGCCCTTGATGATGCGCGGCGCACCGGTGATGGTGGCGCGTGAGCCGGCTGGTATGGTGCTGACGTCCCAGACCGGAGTGCCCGTGGCCGCATCGAGGGCAACCAGGCGGCCGTCCAACGTGCCCAGATACAGCCGCCCCTGCCAGGCCGCCAGGCCGCGATTGGCCACATCACAGCAGGCGTCGATACCCGTATGACCCGGCACTTTCGGGTCATAGCTCCATTTCAACATGCCGGTCGCAGCATCCAGCGCGTACACATGGCTCCAGGCCGTGGTCACGTACATCACGCCATCGATGATCAGCGGCGTGGACTCCTGCACGCGCGCATCCACGGGCAGATCAAAGTGCCAGCTGGGCTTCAGGCCCGCGACGTTCTGGGCATTGATCTGCTGCAGTGGGCTGAAGCGATGCTCATCGTAGGTGCGACCATAACTGAGCCAGTTGTCGCCCTCGCCGCCCGCTCCCAACAGACGCGCCATATCGACCGGCATGGGCGCGGGCGCCGACGCCGGCGCCGGGACAGTATTGCCGGTGACCCCACTGGGGCCGTGCGGGCTGCAACCCGCCAGCATCAGGCAGGCCAAGGCCAAAGCGCTTGGGCGCATCACAAACTCCCCCCGTCACGGACCAGAAATTGTTCTTATCGAAAATCCAAGCTTACAGCGCGATGCACACGGATTTTATTTCAGTGTAGTGCTCGAAGACCGTGTGGCTGTGCTCGCGACCAAATCCGGACTGCTTGTAGCCGCCGAAGGGCATGGCCGGATCGACGAAGCCGTGGCAGTTCACCCAAACCGTACCCGCGCGCACCTTGGACACCAGGCGATGGATGGCGCTGATGTCGCGGCCCCAGATGCTCGCCCCCAGTCCGTAGGGTGAGTCATTGGCCATGGCGGCGATTTCGTCCAGCTCATCGAAGCGCTGGGCCACCAGCACGGGCCCGAAAATCTCTTCGCGCACGACCGACATGTCCTGCCGGACATTCGCCAGCACCGTGGGCTTTACGTAATAGCCCTGGCCGGCCGGCGCCTCGCCCCCGGTCATGACCTTCGCGCCACCCTTGCGGCCGGCCTCGATGTAGCCCAGTACCCGATCCTGTTGTTCCTTCGAGACCAGCGGGCCCATTTCCGTTTGCGGGTCAAGACCCGGCCCCAAGCGGATCTTCGCCGCGGCCTGGCTGACGCCCTCGACCACCTGGTCGAACACCTTGCTGTGCGCATACAGCCGTGAGCCGGCTGCACAAACCTGTCCGGCGTTGAAGAAAATCGCATTGGCCGCGCCACCGATCACGGCATCGAGGTTGGCATCCGGCAGCACGATGACCGGGGACTTGCCGCCCAGCTCCAGGGAGACGCGCTTCAGGGTGTCCGTCGCGGACTTGTTGATCAGCTTGCCCACCGGCGTCGAGCCGGTGAAGGCGACCTTGTCGACGCCCGGATGCGCAACCAGCGCCGCCCCGGTGGTCTCGCCATTGCCGGTCAGGATATTCACCACGCCAGGCGGAAAGCCGGCCTCGGTGATCAACTCGCCCAAGCGCAGTGCCGACAGCGGGGTCTGCTCGGCGGGCTTCAGAATGCAGGTACAGCCGCAGGCCAGCGCCGGGCCAAGCTTCCAGGCCGCCATTGCCAGCGGGAAGTTCCAGGGAATGATCTGGGCGACCACCCCGATGGGTTCGCGCAGGGTGTAGGTGTGGAACTTCGAGCCCGGACCGGCCGAAATGGAGGTGTCGAAGGTTGCGCCTTCCAGTTTTGTGGCCCAGCCGGCCATGTATCTGAAGTAATCGCGGGTGTTCGGGACATCCACCACGCTGGCGATGAATTTGGTTTTGCCGTTGTCCAGGCTCTCCAGCTCCGCGAGCTCATCGGCGTGTTTTTCGATCAGATCCGCAAGCTTCCACAGCAGCGCCTCGCGCTGGGCCGGCAGCATGTCGTGCCAGGCGCCTCTCTCGAAGGCGGCGCGGGCGGCCCGCACGGCCCGGTCCACATCCTCCGCATTGGCGTCGGCCACCACCGCAATCTGCCGCCCGGAGGCCGGATCCACCACGGGAATGCGGCCCGTGGAACGGGATTCGACCCACTCCCCGCCGATCAGCAACCGCGGCGGACGCTGCAGAAAACGGGCGACGGTCGCGGACGGTTCAGGCTGGCGAGGCATTTCGAGGGCGGCGTTCACGGCGGAGTACTCCTTGGCGCGGATTTGGGAGTCTACCGCGCCGCGGCCCTTTACGGCAGCGCTGCCCGCAGTGTAAAACCCAGCGATGAAAACCCAGGTCGATCTGCTTGCCTCCTACTGGACTTTGGCCGTCGGCGCCATTCCGCACACCGGTCCTGAGCACAGCTCAGTCGACTTTCCCATCCGCGTCGAGCAGGCCGCCAAGGCCGGCTTCACGGGCATGGGGTTCTGGCATGCCGACCTCGAGTACACGCTGCGCCGCTACTCCCTGGCGGACATGAACAGGATCCTGAAGGACAACGGTATCCGCCATGTCGAGCTGGAGTTCCTGACCGGCTGGTTCAACGACGGGGAGGAGAAGGCCAAGTCAGACCTCACCAAGAAACTGTTGTTCGATGCCGCGGCCGCCCTGGGTGCCCGGGCCATCAAGGTGGGCGACTTCAGCAACCAGAAATGTCCGTTCCCGAAGCTGATCGAGCGTTTTGCCGCGCTGTGCCGCGAGGCCGAAGCGTATGGAACGCGGGTCGCGTTCGAAATGATGCCCTTCAGCATCATCAGCTCACTGGAGAACGCGCTGGCCCTGGCCCAGGGCGCGGATGCCAGCAATGGCGGCATCTTCTTCGACCTGTGGCATATGGTGAAACTGAACATCCCCTACGACAGCGTGGCGAAATTCCCGGCCAGGTACCGCATCGGCATGGAGATCAATGACGGCTATTCGCGCGAACATTCCATGCCGGACATGGTCGAGGAGACCACCGGATACCGCCAGCTGTGCGGCGAGGGTGAGTTCGACATCAAGAGCTTCGTGGCCAAGATCACGGCGGCCGGCTGGACCGGCCCCTGGGGCATCGAGGTGCTGAACAAGAAGCTGCGCCAGGAGGACATCCACACCCTGGCGCCGAAGGTCTACCGGACCACTATCGCGCAGTTCGCTACATCTGGTGCCTGACTTCCAGATCCACCTCGAGCGGTGGCCCCGGATTGTCGACCTGAGTTCCCTGTCCGGCGGACACTAAGTCGAACTGCCCGAAGTAGTAGCGCTTCCCGGTCAGGTTCTTGCCTTCGAGACTGATCTGCCAGTTCGCCTTCGGCGCCTCCCAGGTCAGGTGCGCGTTGTACAGCGTGTAGCCTGGGGTCCGGTTGTAGACCGAATTCTGCGCCCCGGTATAGATAGTGCTGTGCGTGCTGCCGTCGATTCGCCCGGTGAGAGAGCCCTTGCCGGCAAACGGCACCGTGTACTGCACACCGGCCGCGCCCGTCCAGCTTGGCATGTACGGCAACACCTCGTTGGGCGTGATCAGGGTGATCGCGGGGTTGCTGTTGGTGTACTGGAACTTCAGCCAGCTCAGATTGGCGTCCACCTGCAAGCCACCAAAGCGCGCCTGAGTTTCGAACTCGATGCCCTTCTGATGTCCATCCCCGGAGTTGTACGGCAATGCGCATGGCGATCCGAAGTCGGCGCCGGCCGCCGCGGAGGCCGCCGCAATGGACGGAATGGCGCTGCAATTGGCGAGTGTCAGCTGGATATCGCGGTACTGGGAAAAGTAGGCGTCGATATTGGCGTGCAGGTGATTTTCGAACCATCCGCTCTTCAAGCCCACCTCGTAAGTCGTGAGCGTCTCAGGCTGAAACTCGATGGACTGCGCGGGATAGAACGGACGCGGATCGACGCCACCACCCTTGAAACCGGTGGAGTACTGGGCGTAGCTCATGACGTCATCCGTCAAGTGGTAACTGAGATTCGCGCGCCAGTCCCAGCGATTCCCTTTGTACTTGGCCTCGGTGTCGTTCAGCCCCGTCACCAGGGTCGCCGCTTCGGGGCCGGTGGTGCCGTCCGGATTCACCCGGATGTAGTGGTAGGTCTTGTCCTGAGCGGTGTAACGGGCCCCGACGATCGCGTCGAGTTTCGAGGTCAGGTGAAAAGTGGTGTGCAGGAAGGCGGCCTTGTCATGTGCCAGCACCGGATCGTTTTGGTAGAAGTTGAACAGGCCGTTCGATAGGTCCATGCCCGCGGTTGGGCCAAAGACTGAGGCCACGGTGCCGACGAAAGCGTACGAGAGGTCCTCGTGGCCAAAGTACACGCTCAGCTCGCGGAAATAGAACAGCCCGGCCGTGAAGTCCACGAATTTATCGAAGCTGCCGTTGAGCCGCAGCTCCTCGCTGAACTGATGATGGCCCATTCCCTCGGCACCGAGATCGAGCGGCCAGAGCGACACGCTATTGTCGTGCACCCAGCTCGCCTCATAGCCGCGAAAGGCCGCGATGTTCTTCAGCGCCAGATTGTCGTTGATGTTCCAGTCCGTAGCGAGTTGCGCGCCCCAGTTGTCGGAGGTCTGGCGCGGATCCACGCAGAAGGCCTGCTGGCCGGCGTTGGTGCCCAAAAAAGCATAGCTCCCTGTCGGAGTCCCAGACGTCCCAGGCGCCGGATTGCAGAAGTTGGCGTAGGTGGCGTAGAAATTTCCCGGGATGATCTGTGGCACCAGCGTCTCGTTGTAAGGCAGATTTCTGCCAGGCGTGGTGGTGGGGACTCCCAGCCCGAACGACCCCGCCGTCGCGGCAGAGGCGTTGCCCACCAGCGGACCCGGACCGGCGTAGCCCAGCGTCTCGGCCGGGTGTTCCTGGTTCACGTTGGTCAGATCGGCAATGAAATTGAATTCCAGCTTGTCGCTGGCGACCCAGCGCACAGCGGCGCGGGCGGCTGCATAGCTGCTGCCGCCTTCCTGGCCGAGGACGCAATGGGCGGTCGTTGGCTCAAACCCGACGGGTACCGAGTAGGTGCCGGGATACTCGTTGCCCGCTGCATCGATAGCCGTTGCCTGGAAGTTCTTGTTCTCACAACCGAAGTCGTACCGGTTTACATAGCCGTCCTGCTGGTTGCCCACGGCAGCGAGTCGCACGAACAGGTTGTCCATGAGCGCGAAGTTCGTGCCCATGCGCAGCTCGACGTGATTGCGGCTGCCGCCGAGCAGATCGAAGTTCATGCTCTCGGTGGCGTCAGGCTTCTTGGAGAACAGCTTCACGGCGCCACCCTCGGAGTTCATGCCCTCCAGGGTGCCTTGCGGACCGCGCAGTACCTCGACACGATCGAGATCCAGCAGATCGAAGAGCGAGCCGGTGAGCGTGCCGAAGTACACATCGTCGATGTAGACACCGACGCCCGGCTCCAGCGCTGGATCCAGATCCGACTGGCCAATGCCGCGGATGAACGCGCTCATGGACGGTCCGAATGCAGCTGATGTTTGTTGCAGCTGGACGCTGGGTGCATCCTGCGACAGTTCGGTGAGGCTGGTCTGACCGCGCTCGGCCAGAGCCTCGGCACTCACGGCCGTGATCGCCAGCGGTGTCTGCTGCACATTCTCCGAACGGAACTGCGCCGTCACGATGACTTCCTGCAGTCCGCCGGTATCGGCCTGCGTCGCGCCAGCGGGCTGCGGCGTGGTCGCCGCGCCGGGATCGGCCGCCAGGGCCTGTCCCACCATGACCGACGCTGCCAGCGAGGCGAAAAACCAGGGCCGCAGGATTCGCCGCAGAGATTGCTTGACAACACAACTCATAAAATAAATCCCCCCAATCGTTCTTCTTCGGACAATCATTCTTGCCGGGGAATCATAGGGGACGTTCTGGCGTGCTGTTTATCCGGCAGTGACCTCGTGCTTGTCTAATGATGACAAGTCAACTGTTGCTGCGGCGCGACGATAGTCCCGGGGTGCCATTCCGTAGGCGTCGCGGAACAGTCGCGAGAAATGCGGCAGGGAGCGGAAGCCGTATTCGCCGCAAATATGGGTCAGGCTCAGCCCCGCCAGCAGCGGATCGGCCAGCGCCGCGCGGCATTTCTCCAAACGGCGCTGCAGTATGTATCGGGTCACGGTGTTGCCTTGCTGGGCAAACAGCCGATGAACGTGGCGGCTGGAAATCTTCAATGCCTGTGCCACCACCGCGGGGGAGAGGTCCGGATCGCACAGGAACTCGTCGATGAAATCCACGATCCGCAGTCGTAGGGCGGAATTGAGACAGGACCGGTCCACCTTGGCACTGCCGACACCCACGTAGGCACTGGCGATGAGCTCGAGCACCACATTCGCAAACCGTGGCGCCACACCGGATTGCAGTGTTTCATCGGATGACTGCCAGATTTCACGGATCACGCGCGTGGCCAGGGAGCCCGGGCCCGAACTGCCGGACACGGGCACGTGCACCAGGTTCTCCGGGCACCCGACGTAACGCTGCAGGACGTTCTTGGCGACCCGCAGCGTGAGGATCGAAACCGGCCGATTGAAGGCCAACTGGTAAGGCCGCGCGCTGTCACACAGGGAGAAATCCCCCGCCCGCAGGCGCACGTCCTGCCCGCCTTGCGAACAGACGCTCTCGCTGTCCAGCTGGAAGCGGATCAGGTAATCGGCGCCATTGGAGCGGGCGATATGGGCCCGTGAACGGCGCACGACGGCCGCATCGGAGTTGAACTCGACGAAGCGCAGGTCGCCGATATCACCGCGAATCATGCGTCCGGAAAAAGTGCGCGGACTGAGCGGTTCGGCAGCCTGAGGAGTCAGGGAGGCGCACGCGGCGTGATTCCAGAACTCCACGCGCCGGCGCGGCAGCACTGTCTCGGTTGAAAGCGTTTCGCGCTGCGTCATCTCCCCCCCAAACTCTGCAGCAATCTCAGCCCGCGCAATCACCACTCGCCGGTTTCAGAACGCGATGTGCTCCATGTAGCCCCCATCGACGTGCAGGTTCTGCCCGACGGTGAATCCCGAAACCGGGCTGGCCAGGAACACCACCGCGGCCGCGATGTCCTCGGGACGGCCCAGTCGGCCGATCACGCAATGTGCTTCGGCATCTGCCAGCACCGCCGGGGCTTTCTGCCTGATGCGGTCCCACGGACCGCCCTCGAAGTAGATCGGTCCCGGCGACACCGTGTTCACGCGGATGCCCTCTTTGGCCACCTGTTTGCTCAGCATCGCACCGTAGGCGATCAATGCGGCCTTGCCGGCGCCGTACGAGAACGCACCGGGTGCGGGAATCACCTTCGATATCACCCCGGAAATGCTGCCGATCAGCACCACCGCGCCCGCCGGTGACTTGCGCAGGTAGGGAAGCGAGGTTTCGACGCCGCGTACGGCGCCCATCACATCGATCTCGAATGTCGCCTTCCAACCCGTCTCACCGGCGAGACCGGGAGTGCCGGTGGTATTCGACACAAAAATATCCAGGCCGCCGAGTTGTCCGCAGGCCGACTCAATCCAGCGCGTGTAGGCCTCGCGATCCTGCACGTCCACGGCATCGCCGTAGGCCTTGATGCCCTTGCCTGACAATTCCTGCACGGTGGTGCGCACATCGGCGGCGGTACGGGCGCAGATCGCCACGTCGACCCCTTCGCCGGCCAGCATCCGGGCGATGGCCAATCCGATACCCTTGGTCGCACCGGTGACGATGGCCTTGCGGCCGCGCAGTTGTAAATCCATGGTTGCCTCGCGATGCGTTTAGAAGGGGTAGTGCCGCGGCGTGGTCTGAATCGTGACCCAGCGCAGCTCAGTGAACTCCGCGATGCCGGCCCTGCCGCCGAAGCGGCCATAACCGGATGACTTCACGCCACCGAAGGGCATCTGCGCCTCATCCTGCACCGTGGGCGAGTTGATATGCGTGATGCCCGCGTCGATGCGCTTGGCCAGTTCCAGGCCCTTGGCGATGTCACGCGTAAAAATCGCCGATGACAATCCGTATTCGGTGTCGTTGGCCACAGCCACGGCCTCATCGGCCGACTTCACGCGGATGATCGATACATGCGGGCCGAAGGTCTCTTCCCTGAACAGCGCCATCTGCTGGGTCACATGGTCCACGACCACGCCCTTCATCAGGGTGCTGGAGGACTTCTCCCCGCCGACCAGCACCTTGGCGCCCTGGGCCACCGCGGCCGCCACCAGCTTCTCCACGTGATCCACCGTCGGGCGGCCGATGACGGAGCCCAGCACGACCTCGCCTTCACGCGGATCGCCCGCAGGCAGCGCGGCCACGCGCCTGGCCAGTTTGGCGGCAAATTCATCCGCGACCTTCACGTGCACCACCACCCGCTCGGTGGACATGCAGATCTGACCGGAGTTGGCAAAGGCCCCGAACACCGTGGCGCTTACCGCCGCGTCGATGTCCGCATCCTCCAGAACGATCAGCGGCGCCTTGCCCCCCAACTCCAACAACACCGGTTTCAAGTACTTCGCGCCGGTCTGGGCCACGATTCTGCCGACCCGGCTCGAGCCGGTGAAGTTCACGCGACGCACGGCCGGGTGCCCGATCAGGGCCTCGGACACCGACGCGGCATCCTTGGCATCATGGGTGATCACGTTCACGACGCCCTCGCCCAGTCCGGCCTCCTGGAGCACCGAACCAATCAGACGATGGGTGGCCGGACACACTTCGGAGGCCTTGAGCACCACGGTGTTGCCGCAGGCCAGGGGCATGGCGATGGAACGCACACCGAGAATGACCGGCGCATTCCACGGCGCAATGCCCAAACACACGCCCACGGGCTGGCGGATGGCCATGGCGATCATGCCGGGCACATCCGAGGGCACGACCTCGCCGGTGATCTGCGTGGTCATCGCCGCCGCTTCGCGCAGGATCATCGCGCCGAAGTGAACGTTGAAATGTCCCCAGCCATTGGTGCAGCCGGTTTCGGCCATCATGAAGGTGGCGAACTGGGCAGCACGCGCTTCCAGCAGATCGGCCGCCTTGTTCAGTTTCGCGCGCCGCGCGCTAGGTCCCAGCGCCGACCAGGCGGGAAAAGCTTTGGCTGCAGCTTCGGCAGCGGCCAGCGCGTCTTCCACCTGCGCCGCGGCCGCCTTGGTTGCCACTTCACCGGATAGCGGGTTCAGCCGATTGAAGGTCGCAGCGCCCTTGGCAGCCACATCACGATCACCGATCAGCAGTTTTACGTCTTCCATCACGCACTCTCCGTTTGGCCAGGACAGCTTAGGAACCCCCAATCTGCGCCGTCAAGCTGTCTTACCCACCGCCTCGGCCAGCGGATAGTCAGTTTGCGTGCGCGCGTATTCGACAAAGTAGTCCAGGGCGGCCGGGTTGGCGACGGCATCGCGGTTGGCGGCCTTGGCGAGCGGCACGCCCGCCAGTATGCGCCGCACCGGCACTTCCATCCGTTTGCCGGTCAGGGTGTAGGGGATATCAGCTACCTGGTAGATGATGTCCGGAACATGGCGCGGGGAGTATTCCAAACGCAGCTTGGCACGAATCCGCTCGATCAGGGCCGCATCCAGCTGCAGGCCGCCGCGCAATTTGACGAACAGTGGCATGAAGAACCGGCCACCGGCGATGTCCAGGTTGACGATGAGCGAGTCCTCGATTTCCGGCAGCAACGCCAGTGAGCGATAGATCTCGGCGGTACCGATGCGCACGCCATGACGATTCAGGGTGGCATCCGAGCGGCCGAGCACGAAGCCGCCCAGGCGCTCGTTGATCCGGAAGAAGTCACCCTGGCGCCAGACGCCGGGGAACTCCTCGAAGTAGGACTCCTTGTAGCGCTTGAAGTCCTTGTCGCCCCACAGGAACACCGGCATGGAAGGCATTGGGCGGGTGACCACCATTTCGCCGACCTCGTTGACCACGCTCTTGCCTTCGGCATTGAACGCGGCAACGGCCACCCCGAGCAGCGGCGCCTGCATTTCACCGGCGCGCACCGGCAGGATCGGCACGCCGCCGATGAATCCGGAACAGATGTCGGTGCCGCCACTGCCGTTCTGCACCATCATGCTGTCTTTGACGTTCAGGTAGAACCACTCCATGACTTCGGGAGTCACGGGGGAACCCGCCAGCATCGCGATGCGCAGATGCGGCAGCTTGAATTTGTCCTTGGGCACAACGCCGGCCTTCTGCAGCAGCGTGACATAGCCGGGATTGGCGCCAATGACGACGGCCTGCGTCTCCTCGTACATCTTCCACAGCGAATCCGGCTCCGGGTACATGAGGCTGCCGTCATACAGCACCGGCACGACCTCCTTGAGCAGCGCACTCGCCAGGAAGTTCCACATCATCCAGCCGGTGGTCGTGTAGAAGAACAGACGCTCACCGGGCTTCATGTCCATCTGGAAGTTGAACGCCTTCAACTGCTCGAGCAGGATGCCGCCCTGGCTGTGAACGATGGCCTTGGGCAAGCCGGTCGTGCCCGAGGAAAACAGAATCCACAGCGGATGTGAAAAGGGTACTTGCTCGAACTTGAATTCCGACTTCGGCACGGGGCGGGCGGCGAGCAGGTCGTCCCAGAACACAGTCGGCTTGGAAAACGGCGTGCGGTCTTCGGTGTTCAGGTACGGCAGGCATACCACCTGCTCCAGGGAATCCAGGCCGCTCACGATCTGCGTCAGTTCCGGTCGGCGATCGAACGGCTTGCCGGCGTATTGATAGCCATCCACACAGAACAGCACCTTGGGGGCCAACTGCGCGAAACGGTCGAGCACGCCGCGCGTTCCGAAATCCGGACCGCAGCTGGTCCAGATCGCCCCGATGCTGGTCGTGGCCAGCATGGCGATAATGGCGTGCGGCGAGTTCGGCAGATAGGCTGCCACGCGATCGCCCGGCACCACGCCCAGACGTCGCAGCTGGGTCGCCAGGATGCGCACCGCGCCGCCCAGCTCCTCCCAGCTCATGGACGTGAGCGGTGAGCGCTCATTGAGATAGAACAATGCCGTCGCGCCGGGACGCTCAAAGCGCAGCGCATGTTCGGCATAGTTCAGGCGCGCACCCGGGAACCAGTCCGCGCCCGGCATCTCACTACGGCCCAGCACCCGCTGGTAAGGCACCGAGGGAGTCACATTGCAGTACTCCCACAACGCGCCCCAGAACGCCTCGAGATCGGTGACGGACCAGCGCCACAGATCCGGGTAATTGCTGAAACTCAGGCCCCGGTGCTCCTGGAGCCACTTCATGAAATGCGTCAGATTGGAAGCCGCCACCCATTCCGGGCCCGGGGTCCACAGCAGATCACCCTCTTTAGCCATGTCGACCGATACTCAGCAATGGCCGGGACGGCCAGCCCCTAAGCATAAAGCGTCAGGCCATACCGACGCCATTGCCGTTAAGATAGCGCATGCTTGGAAATCTGCCGCCCGTGACCCGGGCCCTGCTGCTCACCAATGTGGGCGTCTTCCTGTTGCAGCAGCTGGCCGGACAGATGCTGCTGCAGTGGTTCGCCCTGTGGCCCCCCGGAACACTGTTCCAGCCCTGGCAGCTCGTAACCTATGCCTTTTTGCACAATGACTTTCTGCATATCCTGTTTAACATGTTCGCCTTGTACATGTTTGGCACGCCGCTGGAGCGGCACTGGGGCGCCGCGCGCTACACCGTCTTCTATTTTGTATGCGTGGTGGCCGCGGCCCTGACGCAACTGACGGTGTCGGTGTTCCAGCACTCCGGCGCACCCACGCTGGGCGCATCCGGTGGGATCTTCGGTCTGCTGCTGGCCTTCGCCATGTATTTCCCGCGCGTGCGCATCATGCTGCTTTTCCCGCCCATCCCCCTCCCCGCCTGGGCATTCGTTACACTATATGCGCTGCTTGAGGTGTTCCTGGGGGTCACCGGAAATCAGGCGGGCGTCGCGCACTTCGCGCATCTGGGTGGCATGTTGGGTGCCGCTGCAGTGATACTTTTCTGGCGCGCAACCGATGGCATGGCGAAACGATGATCAAGACTGAAGCACTGACAAAGCGTTATGGGACCCTCACGGCCGTCGACACTGTCAGCTTCACGGCCTCCCCCGGCGAAGTGCTGGGGTTCCTCGGGCCCAACGGTGCGGGCAAGACCACGACCATGCGCATGCTCGCCGGTTTCATCACGCCCACCTCCGGCAGCGCCAGTATCTGTGGACATGACGTGGATACCGATCCGCTCGCGGCGCGCAGCTGTCTGGGTTATCTGCCCGAAGGCGCGCCCGCCTATGGCGAGATGACGGTGCGCGATTTCCTGGACTTCATCGCGGATCTGCGCCGGCTGCGCGGTGCCGGACGGGCGCGAGTCAATACGGCCATCGAACGACTGCAGCTGCAGAGCGTCCTGAGCCAGACCATCGAAACCTTGTCGAAAGGCTTTCGGCGCCGCGTGGGCCTGGCGCAGGCCATCATGCATGACCCGCCGGTGCTGATTCTGGATGAGCCCACGGATGGCCTCGACCCGAACCAGAAGCACGAGGTCCGCACCCTCATCAATGACATGGCCGGTGACAAGACCGTGATCATTTCCACCCACATTCTCGAAGAGGTGGATGCGGTGTGTACCCGGGCCATCATCATCGCGCGCGGCCGCATCGTGGCCGACGATACACCGCACGGCCTGGCGGCGCGCTCGCGTTATCACAACGCGGTGTCGCTGCAGCTGAGTCGCCCGGAACAGTTGGCGATGGCCCGCGCCGCGGTTGCGGCACTGCCCTTGGTGGCCGCCGTGGAAGTGAACGAGCGCGATGCACGGCTCACGGCGCTGCCACGCGCCGGGGCGCCACTGCTGGATGCACTGTCGGCCCTGACCAGCAGTCAGGGCATCGCACTCAAGGAGCTGCACCTGGAATCCGGGCGGCTCGATGAAGTCTTCAGAACCATAACCGCGTAGTCAAAGCACATGCGCAACGTTGCCATCATCATGCGCCGCGAGCTGGCCAGTTACTTCGCCACGCCGCTTGCCTATCTGTTCCTGCTGATCTTCCTGGTATTGGCCAATCTGTTCACCTTCTACCTGGGCCAGTTCTTCGAGCGCGGACAGGCGGATCTGAATGGCTTCTTCAGCTATCACGCCTGGCTGTTCCTGTTCCTGATCCCGGCGGTGTCGATGCGGCTGTGGGCGGACGAACGTCGCACCGGCAGCATTGAACTGTTGATGACTCTGCCGGTGACACTTTGGCAGGCCGTGGTCGGCAAGTTCCTGGCAGCCTGGGCGTTCACGATCCTGGCCTTGGCGCTGACCTTCCCCATGTGGATCACGGTCAACTATCTGGGCAGTCCCGACAATGGCGCCATCCTGGCGGCGTATATCGGCAGCATGCTGCTGGCCGCCGGATTCCTCAGTATCGGCTCGCTGGCTTCGGCGCTGACACGCAACCCCGTAGTGGCCTTCATCGTCGGGATTGCGCTGTGCTTCGTGTTCCTGGTCGCAGGCTATCCGCTGGTGCTCGACGCGTTTCGCGGCTGGGCGCCGCAATTTCTGGTGGATGCGGTCTCCTCGCTGGGCTTCCTGACGCATTTCGAAGCCATCTCCAAGGGGGTCATCGACATCCGCGACCTGATTTACTTCGGGCTGCTGATCGGCTGGTTCCTGCTGGCCACCGCCGTCGTGCTCGACGTGCGCAAGTCGGAATGATCGTCAAGGGCGAGTCATGATGAAACGTTCAACGCTGGGAGTCGGCACGCTCGTTGCGCTTGCATTGCTGTTTGCCGGCATCACGCTGGTCGCCGGCTACGTGCTGCGCAGCTGGCGCATCGATCTGACGCAGAACCATCTGTACACGACCGCGCCGGGTACCGACCACATACTCAAAGGCCTGCGCGAACCGATCAATCTGTATTTCTTCTACACCGCAAAAACCGGCGCTGAGAATGCCCAGATCGCCGGCTACGCCAACCGGGTGCGTGATCTGCTCAGTGAGTTCGCCGGCCGCGCCAACGGCAAGATCCACCTGCACTTCATCGACCCGCAGCCCTTCTCGGCCGACGAGGACCGGGCCGCCGAACTGGGTGTGCGCTCGATCAATATCGGGGGCAACGCGGCCAACACGCTGTACTTCGGCCTGGCCGGAACCAACTCCACCGATGGTCACGCCGCCATCGAGTTCTTTGACCCGAATAAGGGCGAGTTCCTGGAATACGATCTGGCGAAACTGGTGTATCAGCTGGGCGGGGCCCGCAAGCCCGTCATCGGCTGGCTGTCCGAACTGCCCATGAGCGCGGGTTTCGATCAGGCAAGCGGGCAGCCGCGCTCCGCCTGGGTGGTGCTCGAGCAGATCCAGCAGCTCATGGACGTACGCATGCTCGACAACAATGTCGGCAGCATCGATCCGGCAATCAGCGTGCTGGTGCTGGCGCACCCGAAGCATCTGTCGACGGCGACGCAGTTCGCCATCGATCAGTTCGCGCTGCGCGGTGGGCATGTGCTGGCCTTCGTCGATCCCCTGGCGGACCAGGATCCGGCGGGCGCCGATCCGGCCAATCCGGCGGCCGCGCTGACGGCGGATCGCGCCTCGCATCTGGGCAATCTGCTCAGCGCCTGGGGCGTGGACTTTGATCCGCAGCAGGTGGTCGCGGACTCGCGGTACGCCTTGAGCGTCGCGGTGAGCGAAGGCGGCCCCCCGGTGCGGCACCTCGGGGTACTGGGACTGGATGCCAGCGCCATGAATCCCAAGGATGTGGTGACCGAGGGGCTGTCCAACATCAACCTGGCCACCGCCGGCCACCTCACGCAACACAAAGGTGCGCAGGTCACCTTTGAACCGCTGCTGTCCTCGAGCGACCAGGCGCAGCTGATGCCGGTGTCCCGCTTCCAGGCATTGCAGGACCCGGCCACGCTGTTTGAGGGCTTTCGTCCCAGCGGGCAGCACTACACCCTGGCGGCGCGCATCAGCGGCAACGTCACTACCGCATTCCCCGCCGGCCTCCCCCAGGGTGCAACGCTCGCCGCCGGGACGACCCTGCTGACCCACTCGATCAAGCCACTGGAGTTGATTGTCGTAGCCGACACCGATGTGCTGTCCGACTACCTGTGGGTTCGTTCACAGCAGCTGGCAGGACAACGGATCGCGCAACCCTTCGCCAACAACGGCGACCTGGTCGCCAATGCCGTGGACAACCTGGCCGGCAGTGATGATCTGATTTCGATCCGCGGCCGGGCCGGGTACCAGCGCCCGTTCGTGCGCGTCGAGGCCCTGCGTGCCCAGGCCGAAGACCGCTTCCGCGACAAGGAGCAGGAACTGGAGAAGGAACTGCATGCCACCGAGGATCAGCTCGCCGCCCTGCAATCGCAGCGCGCCGACCGCAGTGGCGCAATTCTCACGCCCGACCAGGAACAGGCCCTGAACCGCTTCCAGGCCGAGAAGCTGCGCATTCGCAAGGAGCTGCGTGATGTGCAGCTGGGCCTGGATCAGAACATCACGCGCCTGGGCGATTGGCTGAAGTTCATCAACATCGTTCTGGCGCCGGTACTGTTCGCCGTGATCACCGTGCTGATCGGCCTGCTGCTGCGACGCCGGCAACTGCGCAGGGCGCAGGGATGATCCGGCCGGCACCGGTCGCCGCGCTGATCGTGGCCGGGATTGCGCTGGCGGGCGCCGGCGTATGGCTGGTGTCCCGGCATGGCGCGGCCGGCACACCGGAGGCACCGGCCAAGGTTCTGCAGCTGACGCCCGCGGCGCTCAATTCGGTGACCCGCCTGCGAATCTTCAAAGGCGACGGCAGTCATGCGACCCTGAAGCATGACGGCGCCCGCTGGATCGTCACGGAACGCGACTATCCGGCGGACACCGGGCAGGTGCGCAAACTGCTGCTGGACCTGGCCGACCTGCAGACCGAGGAACAGAAGACCGCGGACCCTGCCCTGTATTCAAAACTGGGCGTCGAGGATCCCACTGGGGTGCCCGCCACGAGCACCGGCCTGGATCTCGATCTCAATGGAAAAACCCAGCACTTGATTGTCGGCAAGACCTCCGGTACCGGCTCGGTGTACGTGCGCGTCGCAGGCCAGGCGGACAGTCTGCTCGCGAGCCCGCAGCTGACACCGGATGCGGATCCGCGCCATTGGCTGGAGCGCTCGCTGCTCGACGTTTCACCCGATCAGGTCACCGCGATTGATATCAAGGTGCAGGGCACGCCGGACTACAGCATCAAACGCTCCGCCGCCGCTGCGGACTGGGTCGTCAGCCCCATTCCAAAGGGCCGCAAGCTCGCGGACCCCGCCGCGCCGGCCTCGCAGGCCGCTGCCCTGGGCGGCCTGCAGCTTGATGATGTCCGCAAGGTCGGTACGGTTGCGGCCGGCGCGCAGGCCATTTTCCAGACCCACGATGGCCTCAGTCTCACCATCGCCGGTATCAAGGACGGTGAGCTGCGGTATATCACGGTCGTGGCCAGCGCCACGGCGCCGGCTGCGCAAGGTCAGGCCCGGGATCTGAATGCGCGGGTTGCGGGGTGGGAATTCGAACTGCCGGGCTATCGTTACGATGCGCTGTTCCGACCCCTGGAACAGCTGCTGGTTCCCAAGCAGCCTGCCTCCTCCGCCCCGCCCGCCCTCCCGTTCGGCCCGAAAGCTCAAGGAGATTCCCATTAGCAAGCATGTCGCGGTGCGCGAAATCGCACGACCGGACCCGGCCGTCTGCAAGGCGCTGGGCACTTATGGTGTTGCCACGGCACACGAGGCCCAGGGCCGTATCGGCCTGCTCGCCTCCTATATGCGGCCGATCTATGCCGGCAAGTCCATTGCCGGGCCGGCCGTCACCGTCTCCGCGCCACCCGGTGACAACTGGATGATTCATGTGGCGGTGGAGTTGTGCAAACCCGGCGATATCCTGGTGGTCGCGCCGACTTCGCCGTGTGAAGACGGCTACTTTGGCGATCTGCTGGCCACGTCCCTGCAGGCGCACGGCGTGCAGGCGTTGATCATCGATGCCGGGGTACGCGACGTTGCGACGCTCAAGCAGATGGACTTCCCGGTATGGAGCAAGGCGATCTATGCCCAGGGCACCATCAAGGCCAGTCTGGGCTCGGTGAATATTCCGGTCATTTGCGCCGCGCAGCTCATCAATCCGGGCGACGTAGTGGTCGCCGATGATGACGGTGTGTGCGTGGTGCGCAGCGCCGATGCCGCCAAGGTGGCTGAGGCGGCCGCCAAGCGTGGCGCCGCCGAGGAGGACAAGCGCAAGCGTCTGGCCGCCGGTGAACTGGGAATGGATATCTACAAATTCCGCGAAACGCTGGCGGCGCTGGGACTGGTCTACAAGTAACGGTTGGTCTGCTGCCGCGGCGAACTCGCTCGCGGCAGCAGCCATTGAAGGACGGGTGGCTTCAGCCGCGCCCTTCCTTCTTGGCGCGCTTGGCGGCGCGCTTCTCTTCCAGCGTCTTGGCTGGCTTTTTCTTTTCCTCTTTCTTGCGATCCATGCCCTTGCCCATGGTGTTCTCCTTTGTTGCGTGGCCCGAACTGTAGCTGAAGATACGCCAACTGATCACACACCGACAGCCAGGCGCCATGCGGGCGCCTTCTCATTGGTGCCAAAGCTCAACTGACTCGGCACGGTGTCCGGATCCACATAGGTGCCGAACAGCCGATCCCAGATCGGAAATATGGCCGCGACATTGGAGCCGTAGTAGGCCGGAAGGTCGCTGTGGTGGATGTGGTGGTAGCGCGGCGTCACGATGAACCACTCCAGCCAGCGCGGACCCCAGCGCACGTTCAGGTGCATCCAGTTGTTCTGGAATCCGTTCTTGAACAGGATCGCAAGTCCAGTCCACCACGGAGATACCACGAGCAATGCCTGCGCGAAGATATAGGGCACATTGACCAGGACCTGCTGCAGCAGCGAGCCGCGCACGCCCATCAACCAGTACATGTAGGCCGGGGAGTGATGCCAGCGATGCACGCTCCACAGCCACTTCGAGTGCATCGCCCGATGCACCCAGTAGTAGCCGAAATCCCCGACCACCACGAACAGGACGAAGCGGACGCCAAAGGGAATCGCAAAGAACTGCCGCGGCAGTACCGGTGTGAACGACAGGTAGCGGCTGACCAGGCCAGCCACCGGGATGATTGCCACGCTGTAGACGATGCCGGCCATGACGTCACGCTTCCAGGTGCCGCGATGGTCGATGGGATAGGCCGGGTGGCGGCGCTCCCAGATCATCATGACGAGTATCGTGGCCCACATCAGCGCGTAGGCCGCAATCGCCGGTCGGGTCGGTGCCGGCCCGACGAACGCAAGAATGTGTGAAATCCAGTCAGCCATTATAGGAAGCCTTGAAGCCCCATCATGTCACCGCTGAAGTGCTGCGCATGTCCGGCCAGTTCACGAACCCAGCGAAAATCCTCATTCTCGTAGCCCGGCGCTACGGTGCACCCCGCCAGCATATATTCGCCCAGGCAATGAGTCGCCTGCCAGCTGCCCGCCGGAATGACGGCCACCTGAACGCCAGCGCCGGTCACCGAGTTCAAGTGATGACGAATGAGCCGGCGGGCGAGCGGGTCATACGAGAGCAGTTCGGAGGGCGCGCCATGGTAGAAATGCCAGATCTCATCCGAGTGAACGACATGCCAGGGACAGGGTCGATCGTGTTCAAGCAGGTAGTAGACCGTGGTGACCGCGCTGCGTGAGCCCTGCGCAGCCTGCACCTGGGTCGCCGACTTGTAGGCCTGATGGAACCAGCCCCCTTCCTGGTGGGGTTCCAGGCCTAATTTTGCGATCAGTTCCTTGGCGGTGGGTTTCATGTGCGTCTTCCGATCTGTCGCTGCAGCACCTCGTGATCCAGCGACCCTTCCCAGCGCGCCACGACCAGGGTGGCGAGGCAGTTGCCGACCAGGTTGACGAAGGTCAGCGCCTCGGCGAGCAGCCGATGGATGCCCAGCACCAGCGCGATACTGGCCACGGGGATGCTGCCCACCGAGCCCAGGGTCGCGGCCAGGACCACGAAGGCCGCGCCCGCGACTCCCGCGGCGCCCTTGGATGTCAGCAGCAGCACCGCCAGGATCGTCAGCTGTCCTCCCAGGCCCAGGGGCGTGTCGGTCGCCTGCGCCAGGAACACGACGACGGTCGCCAGGTACAGGCAGGTGCCATCCAGGTTGAATGAATAGCCGGTCGGGACCACCAGGCCCACCACGGTGTCCTCGCACCCGAGGGCACGCAGCTTGCGCATCAGCTGCGGCAGCACGGTTTCGGTGGAAGTCGTGGCCGCGACAATGACGATCTCTTCGCGGATGTAGCCCAGCAGGCGCCACAGGCTCACGCCGCACCACCAGCTCACGGCACCGAACACGACAATCACGAATAGCGCCGAGATGCCGTACAGGGTCAGGATCAGCCGACCCAGCGCGACCAGCGAATCGGTGCCGAAGTGGCCAACGGTGAACGCCATGGAACCGAACGCCCCGAGCGGGGCAACCCACATGACCATGCCCACGATGCGGAAGAATACTTCGCGCACGCTGTCGATCACCTCCTGCACCGGCTTGCCGCGCTCACCGCAAGCAGCAAGGCCGGCCGCGAACA
>DATHOA010000030.1:0-44243 GCA_035485475.1 Steroidobacteraceae bacterium
TACTCTGCTTGAGGCCAATGGTCACCGCGCCGATGAGAAACTGGTGCTGGAAGACCTGCGCAAGGCCACCAAGGTGGTCGCGCTCGCCCTGGCGGACCTGATGGGCGGCCAGGCGCCCTATGCCAGGTAGATGAACCTCACCACGCACAGCGCGGCCAGCAGGAACACCAGCCAGTCGGACCACTGCGCCTGGCCGCGCAACAGTTTCAGCAAAGCGTAGCTGGTGATGCCGAAGGCCAGGCCATTGGTGATCGAATAACTCAGCGGCGTGATCACTACGGTGAGAAACGCTGGTATGGCCTGCCCGGGATCCGACCACTCGATTTCGGCCAGCGCGCCCATCATCAGGGCACCGACCAGAATCAGGGCGGGTGCCGTCGCTGCCGCGGGGATGGCCTGCACCACCGGCGCAAATACCAGGGTTGCCAGGAACAGCAGCCCCACCACCACGCTGGTGAGACCGGTTCGACCGCCCGCCGCAACGCCCGCCGCGCTCTCAATGTAGCTGGTCACCGGACTGGTGCCCGCCAGCGCGCCGACAAACATCGAGGCCGAATCCGCCGCCAGGATGCGATTCAGGCGCGGAATACTGCCGTCAGGCGCCACCAGACCGGCACGTCGCGTCACGGCCACCAGGGTTCCGACATTGTCGAACATATCGACGAACAGGAACACGAAGATGATCTCGACCACCGACAGGCCGACCCCGCCCTTCAGATTCAGGGCCGCGGGTATATCGAGTTTGAATGCGGTGCCACCCAGATCGTGCAGGCTGAAGTGTGCGGGTGTGACATGCGCCAGACCCACGCTCCAGGCCACTACTGCCGTAATCAGGATGCCGATCAGCATGTAGCCGCGAATGCCGCGGGATTGCAGTACGGCGATGATCAGCAGTCCCAGCAGCGCAACTGCCGCGGTCCGCGTCGTCAGATGGCCCAGGGCCACCGTCGTGCCGGGGTCTGCGACGATGATGCCGGCGTCCTTCAAGCCGATGAAGGCAATGAACAGGCCGATACCGCCGCCGACCGCCGCAAACAGCGATCGGGGCAGGGAGTTGATGATGACCTTGCGCACGCCCGCGGCGGTCAGCAGCGCGAATGCGCAACCGGAGAGGAACACACAGCCCAAAGCTGTCTGCCAGGGTATCCCCATGCCCTTGACGACGGTGTAGGTGAAATAGGCGTTCAGTCCCATGCCGGGTGCCAGCGCCAGAGGATAGTTGGACAGCAATCCCATCAGGATGCTGCCAAAGCCGGCCGCCACACAGGTCGCCACGGCGACGCCGGCAACCGGCATGCCGGCATCACCGAGGACCAGTGGATTGACCACCACGATGTAGGCCATGGTGATGAAGGTCGTAAATCCGGCCAGCACTTCGGTACGCACCGAGGTTCCGTGGGCATCCAGACCAAACAGGCGCTGCAGCATGAGGCGGTGATCCTTCAGTTCATTCTTTTCAATCTAGCAATTACTGTGCCGTCTGTGCCGCTGAATCACCGGGTTCCGCGACGCCATCGTCCAGTCGGAAGCCGGCAATGCGGTTGATCTGCTGCAGGGCGGTGGCCCGCTCGGTCACCGGATCATTGCCCAGGCGCTGGGTCATCGCGGCCAGTATCGAGTCCGGCGTATGTCCCCGCACGGCCAGAATGAAGGGAAAAGCGAAGCGCGCGACATAGAGCTCATTGAGCCGCAGCAGCTCGCCGTACTCCTCGTCCGTGCAGGCATCCAGGCCCGCACGCCTTTGCTCGATGGCCGAAGACTGCGTCAGCTGGGCACGCCGGACGCCGCGGGCGCCGAGTCTGGGGTGCGCCAGGATCAGGGCATCCTGTTCGGCCACACTCGCCTGCGCCACCTGCTGGCACAGGGCCTGGTGCAGATGCTCGCGATTGCGGAAGGGACGCAGCGGCGCCGCGCGCTCCGCTACCCAGGGCGAGTGTTCGAAGATCGAGCCCAGCGCCTGAGTGAACTGCGGCACCGACATTGCATTGAGTGCCTCGATGGTGAGCATCCCGCTAACTCCTTGCGCCCTGGCCGAGCCACTGCAGCAATCGCGCCCGTTCGTATTCGGTCATGCCGGTGACATTGCCCAGCGGCATGGTGCGCAGGGTGAGTTGTTTGCGCACCTCTGCCAGGTGCGCGCGCACCTGATCCGGCGAATTCAGTACCACGCCGTTGGGCGGTGCATTGAAGCCGGGTTGAGTGGGGGAACGCGAATGACACGGCGCACAGCGTTGGCCCAGTATCACCTGCGCCTGTGCGGTGGTCAGTGGCGTGGCGGAAGCCGGGCCCAGGGCCGGAGGGTCCGGATACAGACCGATGATGACCGTGATCAGGACCACAATGCCGATGATGAGCGGCAACAGGGATGCGAAGCCCTGGCGCCCCGCGGGCTTGTGGCGCGCCACGAACCAGGCGCGGATACACACGCCGGCGAAACTGAGCCCGATCAGCACCAGCCAGTTGTCGTGCGCGCCATAGGTCATGGCGTAGTGATTGCTGATCATCACGAACAGCACGGGCAGTGTGAAGTAGGTGTTGTGCACGGAGCGCTGCTTGCCGCGCAGGCCGGGCGCAGGATCCGCCTCACGCCCCTGCTGTCGCGCCCGCACCAGCTCGCGCTGGCCCGGGATGATCACGAAGAAGACATTCGCCACCATGATGGTGCCGATCGCTGCGCCGAATACGATGAAGGCGCCGCGGCCGCTGAACAGGGTGCACGCGCCCCACGCCAGCACGCACACCAGCAGTGCGACGGCGATGCCGAGTTTGACGTTGCTGCGTCCGAGCTGCGAGCGGCACAATGCGTCGTACACCAGCCAGCTGCCGATCAGAATGCCCATCGCAAGGGTGATTGCCAGCCCCTGGGACAGCGGCCGCACCGCCGGATCGATCAGGTAGGCATCGGCCTGCAGAAAATACAGCAGGCCAAGCAGGGCCATGCCTGACAACCAGGTGCTGTAGGCCTCCCAGTAGAACCAGTGCAGGGTGCGCGGCAGCACCTCGGGTGCGACTTTATACTTGCGCGCCCGGTAGAAGCCGCCGCCATGCACGGCCCACAGTTCGCCGGCCACCTCGGACTCCCCGTCGGGACGTTCGGGCGGCAGCAGGTGATTGTCCAGCCACACGAAATAGAATGAGGATCCAATCCACGCGATACCCGTGATGATGTGAATCCAACGGACCAGCAGGCTGCCCCAGTCCAGCAAATAGCCGCTCACGTGTCCGCCACCACCCTGTCTTCAGTTTCCGGTTTGTGCCTGCCGCAGTTCTCGCAGTCCACCGCCGCACACGAATCGTCCGCAGCGGCAAGCGTGCGTGTCGCAGCCGCTGCGGCGCCCTGCGAGAGCATCTGCATGAGCTGCGCCGCGATGGCCACCGCAATGGCCGCCGGCCATTTGCTCTTCACCCCGGCGACTCCGATGGGGCACACCAGCCGCTCGATGACGTCGGGGCGAAATCCGTCGCGCCGCAACCGCGACCGGAACCGCGCGCCCTTGCTCTGCGAGCCGATCAGTCCCAGCCAGGCCGTGTCATTGCGCAACAGCACCTTGCGACACAGCTCATAGTCGAGCGCGTGGTCATGCGTCATCACCAGGAAGTAAGTGCCCGGCGGCGCCTGCGCCACTGCGGCCACCAGTTCGGTTTCCGGCAAGCATCGGGAATACTCCGCCGCGCCTTGCGGCAATTGCCCCGGACGTGAATCCTGCCACAACAGGCGCAGCGGCAACTGTACCAGCATGCCGGCAAGCGCGTGACCGACGTGGCCCCCGCCGTACAGCCAAACGGCGGGATACTCCTCGTCCAGGCGCTCAAAGAAAGTCAGATCACCCGCACGCGTGCGCTGCACCGTCGGTACGGCCAGGTGGCGCGGCAGGTTCAACAGTCGTGCTGCGATTTCGTCGCTGACGATACCGCTGCTCAAACGGTGCTGCAGACCCTCCCCCGAGGTGGCCGTCGCCAGCACCAGCGGGCCCTCAATGGGTCGCTCATTGAGCCTTTGCAGCTGCGGCAGGCTCGCCTGCGGAAAGCACTCCAGCCACACCGCAACCACTCCGCCGCAACACTGGCCGAGGTCAATGCCCAACACCAGGTTCATGAGCCGCGCCGCGCGCGTGCCCTGTTGCAACAGCTCCCGCGCCGCTTCGATGGCTTCCCATTCCAGCCGGCCACCGCCGATGGTCCCGCTCACACACCCCGCATCCACCAGCATGTAGGCACCCGGTTCGCGCGGGGTCGAGCCTTGTACCTGGGCGACCACCACGCGCACCAGCGCCGGGACCTGCGCCAGCCTTTCAATGACTGCCGGCAGCCAGGAATGCGGGCCGGCGCTCACGACGACAACTCACAAATGGCGCGCAGCACGGCTTCGGGTGTCGCCGGCGCCTTCAGGTCCACCACGGCGCCCCGCGGTCCGCAGCTGGCAACGGCGTGTCGAACGGCCAACAGCGCGGATATGCCCAGCATCAAGGGGGGTTCGCCGACCGCCTTTGACCGGTAAATGGAGTCTTCGTGATTGGGGTGATCCGCGAACAGTCGGATATTGGCGATCGCTGGCCAGTCACCGACCGATGGGATCTTATAGGTGGACGGAGCATGGGTACCCAACCGGCCCTTGGCATCCCACCACAACTCCTCGCTGGTGAGCCAGCCGACACCCTGCAGGAAACCGCCCTCAATCTGTCCCATGTCAATGGCGGGATTCAGGGACTCGCCGACATCGTGAAGTATGTCCACGCGCAACAACCGGCTCTCACCGGTCAGCGTATCCACCGCCACTTCGCTGACCGCAGCCCCGAAAGCAAAATAAAAGAACGGCTGTCCGCTCATGTTCGCGTTGTCCCACTGGATGCGCGGCGTGCGGTAGTACCCGGTGGAGGACAATGAAATTCGCGCGTGATAGGCCTGCTGCACCAACTGTGCGAATTGCAGGCGCTGTTCGCCGACCTGAACCTGCCCATCAGCGAAGCACACCTGCTCCGGCGCCACCTGGTAGCGCCCGCAGGCAAACTGAACCAGCCGCTCGCGAATCGTCTGGGCGGCGGCCTGGGCCGCCTTGCCATTGAGATCCGCGCCCGAGGACGCGGCGGTCGCCGAAGTATTCGGGATCTTGGAGGTATCGGTGGCGGAAACGCGTATGGCAGACAGCGGCAGCCCGAATTCCTGCGCGACGACCTGCGCCACCTTGGTGAACAGTCCCTGCCCCATCTCCGTGCCCCCGTGATTCAGCAGCACGGAGCCGTCGGTATACACATGCACCAGGGCACCGGCCTGGTTGTAATGAGTTGCCGTGAACGAAATCCCGAATTTTACGGGAGACAGTGCGATACCGCGCCGGATATGCGGCTGCGTGGCGTTCCACAGTTCCAGCTGCCGTCGCCGCTCATGGTAATCGGCAGTGCGGACCAGCTCATCGACAATCGGCACCGTGCGATTGCCCAGCACCACCTGTCCATAGGGAGTGATATTGCGGCAGGTCTCCTCATAGAAATTGCGCCTTCGCACCAGCAGCGGTTCAAGTTGCAGGTAGGTGGCCATGGCATCGAGGATCTGTTCGATCATGATCATGCCCTGTGGACCCCCGAAGCCGCGGAACGCCGTATTGGAGACGGTGTGGGTCTTGCACCGATGGCTGACTATTTCCACATTCTCCAGAAAATAGGCGTTATCCACGTGCAGCACCGCACGATCGTTGACCGGGCCGGACAGGTCCGCCGAATACCCGCAGCGCGAGGCCAGCATCAGCGACAACCCCAGGATGCGTCCCGAGTCATCGAAGCCCACCGTATAGTCGCAGAGGAAATCATGGCGCTTGCCGGTCATTTCCATATCGGTGTCGCGGTCCAACCGCAACTTGACGGGCCTTTGGGTGGCCCGCGCCATGACCGCGGCCGCCGCGGCGATCAATGCCGGCTGCGTCTCCTTGCCGCCAAAGCCACCCCCCATGCGCCGGCATTGCACGGTCACCCGATTCGCCGGCACACCCAGCGCGTGCGCGATGATCTGCTGGACCTCGGAAGGATGCTGCGTTGAGCTGTGCACCAGCATCCCGCCATCCTCCTGAGGAATCGCGGCGGCGACCTGGCCCTCCAGATAAAAGTGATCCTGTCCGCCCACGCCCAGCGAACCGCTGAGGCGATGCGCAGCGGCAGCCAGCGCCGCCTGTGGCTGCCCGCGCACCAGGGTCTTGGTGGGCAGCACAAAACTTTTGGCCGCCAGGGCGGCGCGGATATCGAGAATGGCCGGCAGCGGCTCGTATTCGACTACCGCCAGTCGGGCCGCCCGCCGCGCCTGCGCATAGCCGTTGGCTGCGACGGCGAACAGCGGCTGGCCCACATGCTGCACCAGGCCCGGCGCAAAAATCGGATCGTCATGTACCGCTGCACCGTAATTGTTTTCCCCCGGGACGTCCTGCGCCGCAAAGACGGCGACGACTCCGGCGGCCGACTTCACCGGCGCCAGATCCAGGTGGATCACCCGCCCGTGCGCGATACTGCTCGTGCCGAAGGCTGCGTGCAGGGTATTGGCCGGCAGTGGGATATCGTCGGCATAGTTGGCGCGCCCACTGACGTGCAAGTGAGCACTGTCGTGGCGCGCGACGCTCATGACATCACGCCCGCATTGTCCGGCATCGGCACGTCGGCGACTCGCGTCAGGGCATCCGCTTCGTAGGAATGAAAGAAGCGCCGCAGCAGGTTGGCGGCGCCGGTCATGCGGTAATGACTGCTGGCGCGCATGTCCGAGAGCGGCTTGAACTCACCCGCCAGGCTGGTTGCCGCGCGTTCAAAAGTTGCCCGCGACCAAGGCGCACCGATCAGTGCCTGCTCCGCGCCCGCAGCCCGCGCAGCCACTGCGGCCATGCCGCCCACGGCAACGCGCGCGCCTTGGATGTGCCCCGCCGCGACCTGCACGGCACACGCCAGACACACTGCCGAGATGTCCTGGTCCACGCGCTTCGAGAGCTTGAACACCGCGACCCGCACATCGGGCGCGGGAATCGGGACCCTCACCGACACGACGAACTCGCCGGGCACCAGATCCTTTTGCTGATATCCGAGGTAGAACTTCTCCAGCGCCAGCCAGCGTGTCCGCTCGCCACAGCGCAATTCGAGTTCAGCACCCAGGACCATGAGAGTCGGCAAGCCATCGCCGATCGGTGACCCATTGGCGAGATTGCCGCACAGCGTTCCGGAATTGCGTATTGGCGGGGAGCCAAAGCGGTCCGCCACCTCCCGCAATGGCGGGCAGCAGGCGATCAATGCCGCCCAGGCATCGGTCAAAGACACCGCGGCCCCTATCCGCAGCTCCAGGGCGGATATCTCGATCTGCTGCAGGGACTCGACGGCGCCGATATAGACAATCGGCGGCAGCTCGCGCAGTTGCTTCGTGACCCACAATCCCACATCCGTCCCACCCGCCAGCACCAGCGACTGCGGCCGAAGGCTTAACTCACTCGCCAGCTGGTCCAAGGTGCGCGGTGCATAGAATCCCGGCAGACGCAGCGCTTGCTTCCCACGCAGGGCCTGCAGCGCGGCACGCCGCGATTCGCTCAACGGTGCCGCATCCGACCAGAGCGCCGGGGCCGGATAGTCGTGCATGGCGACGCCGGCATCGATAATGGGGCGGTAGCCGGTGCAGCGGCACAGATTTCCGGCGAGGGTGTGAATCACGCGCTCGCGGGTCGCGGGCGGCCCCTCCAGATACAGCGCGAACAGCGACATTACGAAACCCGGCGTGCAGAAGCCGCACTGCGAGCCATGATGATCGACCATCGCCTGCTGGACCGGATGCAAAGTCCCGTCGGTGGCCTGCAGATTCTCCACCGTCACCAATTCATGCCCATCGACGGTGGCCATGAAGCGAATGCAGGAATTGACGGCGCGATAGCGGATGCGACTGCCGTCCGCCGCAAGCGTGCCCTCGACCACCGTGCAAGCGCCGCAGTCGCCTTCGGCACAACCTTCCTTGGTACCCGTCAGACCACGAACCTCACGCAGGTATTCCAGCACCGTCATGGTGCACGGAAGTGCCGTTTCGCACACTAGCTGCCCATTGAGCAAAAAGCGCACTTCGCCAGCGGGCGGTCCGACACCGGTGTCCATTTGCTATCCGCCCCGGTACACGGAATAGCTCCACGGGGCAATCAGCAGTGGCACATGATAGTGCTGATCCGCCGCGGCAATGCCGATCTGGACACTGGCCTGCTCGAGAAATGCCGGCTGCGGCAGCTTCACGCCACGTGCCCGAAAGTACTCCGCGGTGTGAAATGTCAGCAGGTAGCTGCCGATCTTGAAGCTGGCACCCGACAGCAGGGCGGCAGCGACCCGACCGTCGGCCCCGGTGGCCGTCGTTGTCAGTAGCCGCAGTCCCTGCGGCGTGTGCTCGTGCAGGTCAATGCGTACGCCGTCGGCCGGCAGGCCGGCACTGATATCCAGAACATGTGTAGTCAGTTGGCCCATGCAGGATGCTAACGACATTTGCAACGCGGACGCAATCACCCTCGTGACGGTTTGTTGTACAGTGGCTGGAAGTTCATTTTCGCTGATTTTTGCCTATGGCCCTCTCCACCCCGGACTTCATCAGGGCGTTGCCCAAAGCCGAACTGCATGTGCACATAGAAGGCACGCTGGAGCCGGAACTGGTGTTCGCGCTGGCCGCGAAACACGGTATCGAGCTTGCCTTCCGCAGCGCCGCCGAACTGCGCGCGGCCTACAGTTTCGCTGACCTGCAGTCCTTCCTCGACATCTACTACACCGGCGCCAATGTGCTGCGGGACGCCGCCGACTTTCACGCCATGGCCAGCGCCTACCTGCGCCGGGCGCACGCGGACGGCATTGTTCATGTCGAGGTGTTTTTCGACCCCCAGACCCATACGGCGCGCGGCATCGCGCTCGCCGAGGTGATGGCGGGACTGACCCGGGCGCTGCACGAGGCGCAGGCCCAAACCGGAATTACGCATCGGCTGATCCTATGCTTCCTGCGACACCTGTCGGCCGCGGATGCAATGCAGACCCTGGAGCAGGCGCTGCCGTGGCGCGACCACTTCGTGGGCGTCGGGCTGGACTCCTCCGAGAAGGGGCACCCGCCCTCCAAGTTCACGGCGGTGTTTGAACGCGCGCGCAGTCTGGGTCTGCTGGCCGTCGCACACGCGGGCGAGGAAGGCCCGCCCGCTTACATCGAGGAGGCGCTGGACCTGCTGCATGTGAGGCGCATCGACCATGGCGTGCGCTGCGTGGAGGATCCGCTGCTGGTCGCACGGCTGGCGCGGGACCGGATACCCCTCACGGTGTGCCCCCTGTCAAACATCCGCTTGCGCGTGTTTGACAGGATGTCGGACCACAATCTGAAGATCCTGCTCGAGCGGGGACTGTGCGTCACGGTGAATTCCGATGACCCGGCCTATTTTGGCGGTTATCTGCTGGACAACTTCCTGGCCGTCGCCACGGGCCTGGAACTGTCGCATGCGCAGCTGGCACAGCTTGCGCGCAATTCCATCGAGGCCTCGTTCATCGAACCTGCGGTCAAGCACATTTGGTATGCACGGATTGACGAGCTGGTGGCCCGCGATCAATAGCCACTCATACGACTTGCCGGTTCGCGACCCAGACCTGGCTGATATTGGCGCGAGCCGCCTCGTAGATGATCTTCTGCAGCACTGATTCCGGCGCGTCATCGCCATCGACGTGTAGGTTGCTGTGGGGAGCAGTCGTATCGATCACGCAGGCGTCAAACTGATAGCCCCGGGCAAACTGGCCCACCGGCAGATCCAGCGCAATACCACCGCCCGCCGTCGCCACCCAGAACGCCGTCAGCGCATCGATGCGCGAATCCGCTCGGCGCCGCTGTACGCGCTCCTGCCACGGATCGACTCCAGCCTCGAGCATGCGCGAGCTGATGACGGCCTGCCGTGCGTTCTCGAGCAATGACGCGCTGGCGCCCCCGGCGATATCCGTTCCCAGCCCGACATGCACCCCGGCGTCCAACATCCGCCGCAGCGGAAACACCGCATCGGAGAAGTACACATTGGACAGGGGGCAATGCGCAATGCCGGCGCCGCGCTCGCAAATGATGGCGGCATCGGCCGGCCCGACGAAGTTGCCATGCGCCAAGACCGTGCGTCGGGAAAGGAGACCGAAAGACTCCAACGCCGCGGTGTCCGTGCATCCACAGCGCTCGAGCACATGCTGATGCTGCCAGTCACTCTCCGAGCAGTGTGTCTGCACATGGCAGCCGGTCTCGCGGGCGAGGGCTCCGAGCCGCTGCAACAGGTCATCGGTGCACGAGGGGATGAACCTGGGCGTGATGACGGGAACAATCAACCCGCGGTTGCCAGGCAAAGAGTGCACATAGTCGATGAATTCACGCGTCTCGCGCTCGGCGACTTCGGCCGACGGGTCGCGATAGTAGTCCGGACACTGGTCGGGATGGTCCATCGCCACCCGGCCGATCAGTGCGCGTTGCGAGCGGCGCAGACAGATGTCCGCGAGCACCTTGGTGGCGGCCAGATGCAGGCTGCCGAAATACATTGCCGTGGTCGTGCCATTGGCCAGCAGGCTCGCAACCAGCGACTCGTATACCTGCGCGGCAAAGGCGCTGTCCGCGTAGCGCGCCTCCAACGGGAAAGTGAATTTCTGCAGCCACTCCTCCAGCGGCAGGTCCAGGGCCCGGCCCAACTGCGGCCATTGCGGCGCATGGACATGCAGATCCACCATGCCCGGCAGCACATAATGCTGCGGCCCCAGCGTGACCAGGTTCCCGGCTTGCGCCAACCTTTTGGCCTCGGCGCCGGCGGCGGCCGATTCGCCCTCGTGCACTGCACTGATGGCGCCATCCGCTGCCACGACAATGAGCGCGTCTTTCAGGCACTCCAGCCGCCCACGCTGCGGCGCATGCAGGAAGGTGCCGCGAAAGGCGCGCTCGGTGGCCGTCATGGACCTCAGAGCTTGGCCGTAAAGGTCAGGTCGTAACTGCGCGGTGGAATGAGAGTCAGGAAGTCGTTGCCGTAGAACGAATAGTCATTCTGCAGATTGCGCTCGTTGGCAAGGTTGTAGATCTCGAACTTGACCGTGTAGTGCTGCAGGAAGGTGTAGAAGACACCGGCGTTCAGCGTGTACTGCCACGGAATCGTGGGCGGCCTGAAGTAGCCGGTGTTCACAATGGATGCGGGCAGCGCGGCCAGCACGACGTTGGTGGGAAGTCCTACGAAGGAGCTGGGGCCGAAGTTGTTGAGCAGGTTTGCCTGGGTTGCGGCGACATCCACCGCGCCCCCCTGCGTGGTCTGGATCGGACCGGTGACCTGCAGGTTCGCCTGGACCCCCAGCCCATTGTCCAGCTTGTAGCTGACCAGCGCATTGAACAGATGCTGCGGAACTCCCGGATCGATGAGAGTCTGATTGGGCTCAAACACGATGGAGCCGCCGGCGCCATCGATGTTGGTGCCGGGTTGGGCGGGGAAGTTCCAGAAACCCGCTGGCGTATCCAGCGTGGTGTGCAGGTAGGAGTAGCTCGCGGTGGCAAAGAAGTGTGGATTGGGCTGGAAGTTCAGTTCGACCTCGCCACCTTTGATGTGGGCGCGGGACTGTATCAGGCCGCCGGCGCCGGTGGGAACGGTACGCTCCTGCTTGAATCCCGACGCGGCAATGAACAGCGCCTTGCCGAGCAGGTCGAACTTAAGCCCGCCCTCCTCCAGCAGCGTCTTCTGCCGCAGCTGCGTGGTCGCATCCACTCCCAGGGTGGAAATCGAGCCGTCGTTGTCATTGGAGTCCACGTACTGGGCCTTGTTGTACGTGGCGTAGGCGGACACCCACTCGGTTGGGCTGTACACCACGCTGACATTGCCGTTGTACAGGCCATACCAGGCCGTGTGCTGCGACTGGGGGCCGCCGTTGTAGGAGAAGCTCGCGTCGGGGTCGGCCAGCACCTGCGAGTAAAGCGGGTCCGAATCGTTCAGCTGCACCACATCGCCGCGCAGGCCGTACAGCACGCTCCACTGCGGCGAGAACTGCAGCCGGTGTTCGAGGAAAATCGCGGCATCCTGCAGATTGGAATCGGTGGAGGTGTCCGGGATGATGAAATTGTCGGCCGCGACGCCGTACTGCGGGTGACCGAACGCCGCCTGATAGAGAATGGCCCCTCCGGAGGGCCCCTGGTTCGCCGCCGGGAACACCCAGGTGCTCGGATCCTGCGACAGGTCGAACACGCTCACCGGCTCATTGTTGAAGTTCTGGATGCTCAATACATGCGCGTAGCGGTAGGTAAAGCCGGCATCGATGTCGTTCTTCACCCAACCGATGCTGAAATTGACCTTGAAATCGGTCTTGTTCTCGATGGTATAGCTGCCCTCGGCCGTGTCGGCGTAGTAATCCTCCGTCTGGTTGTAGCGATTGATGTAATCGTAGAACGTGTTGTTGACGATCGAGAAGTTGTCGTTGACCCGGTAGGTCTGGATCGCCTGCAGCATGGCGTGCTGGGAGTGCGCATCGGTGCCGGCCGGCTCATCGATGATGATGCGGCGGTTGAGCTGCGTGCTGCCGGTCAGGTTCACTAGGGTGCCGAAGCCTTCGACCTCGCTCAGCGGCGGCGCGCCGGTGAGGTAGGTGCCATTGTCGATGAGGTCCTGGTTCACGCGGTTGATGCCATCGTTCTCGCGGTACTTGGTATCGACGAAGCTGCCATTGAGCGAGATCGTGTAGTTCGAGGTGACCTGGTCCACCAGCGCCGCAAACAGCTGCTGCTGGTGGAAGAACATGTCGTAGTAGTAGCTGCCGCTGTCGTTGGTGATGAAGCTCACGCGCCCGGCAATGTTCGAGGTGAGCGGGCCGCCCACGTCGAAGCCCGCGAGGCGCTTCTGCTGGCTGTCGGCCTCGGCATCGAGCATGGCCGAGAAATTGGTACTCGAGGGCACCTTGGTGGTGATGTCGATCGAACCACCCACTCCCGGCCCAGCCCCGCCCTGCACGCTCGCCGGACCCTTGACGATGTCGATCGAATCCACCATCACGAAACTCATCGGGGCGCCGTAGCCGTTGAGCGTGAAGCTGTCGCGCATGCCGTTGAAGAACACGTCGGCAAGCTGACCGCGGATGCGCGGCACGTTCGGCTGGCCGAAGGAGGCATCAGAATAGGCGCTGGAGGTCAGCGCGGAGAACCCGCCGGGGTTCTGCACGTTGAGGGCATCGATCTGCACTTTCGACAGCACGGTGTTGTTGCGCGGCGTATCCATGACGCCCAGATCCAAACCGTAGGCCGAGCCGGAAGTGACCGTGGTCGGCATGATGAGATCGCCGCGCTTGATGCCGTTTACCACGATTTCCTGCAGATCGCCGGCGGTGGTCGCGGCCGAGATGGACGTCGTGGCAGCCGGGGTCGCGGGGGTTGCCGCAGAGGCTGCCGGAGCCGACGAGGTACTGCTCTGCTGCGCCTGTGCGGCCTGCAAGGCGCTGCAGAGCAGGAGTGACGCAGTGATCAGTAGACGGATGCGTGGAATCACAGGACACCCCGGTTATTTGTTTTGCTGATTGATGCTAGCAAGCGGCAAGTACGGTGTGTCAAGCGAGGAGCCCATTGTGGTGCGCCGCCCAATGCGGCGCACTATTTCAATGCATCGGGTCGGCGCCTCAAACACTACGATCAGGCAAACCACCTGATTTGATGATGAAGCCGGCGATCTCAGCGACGCCAATATCCTTCTTCAAATTGGTGAAGATGAACGGGCGGCTGCCACGCATTTTGCGTGAATCACGGTCCATGACCTCCAGTGAGGCCTCCACCAGGGGCGCCAGGTCGATTTTATTGATTACCAGCAGGTCGGACCGGGTTATGCCCGGTCCCCCCTTGCGCGGGATCTTATCGCCGGCCGAAACGTCGATGACGTAGATGGTCAGGTCCGCCAGTTCCGGGCTGAAGGTGGCGGCGAGGTTGTCGCCACCGCTTTCGATGAAAACGAGTTCCAGACCCGGGAAACGGCCATGCATCTCGGCCACCGCCGCGAGGTTGATGCTGGCGTCCTCGCGGATGGCCGTATGCGGACAGCCACCGGTTTCCACACCCATGATGCGCTCCGGCGGCAACGCCCCGGAGCGCGTCAGGAACTGGGCGTCCTCCTTGGTATAGATGTCGTTGGTGATGGCCGCCGTGTTGTACAGGCGGGATAAATGCCGGCACAGCCGCTCGGTGAGCGCGGTCTTGCCCGAGCCCACCGGACCGCCGATGCCTACACGCAGCGGACCGGTGGAGGTCAGGGAGGTCGTCAGGTTGGCGTTCATGAGCGGAAGAGCCTCGTATATTGGGTTTCATGTCGCATGGAACACACTTCCAGCGCCGGCGCACAGGTGCCCAGATCCTCCAATTCGACCAACAGCGCACGCGCGGCCGCCCCGGCGACCACGGGTGCGAGCCGCGCCATGGCGATCTGCGCGTCGGTTTGTCCCAGCGGTATCAGCCGGACCCCGGCGGACACCAGATTGGCCGCGATCATCTGGAGGAAGGCGTGGATGGCGACGGACAGCTCGATCCCATGGACTGCGCAGGCGACGGCGACCGCGACGCATTGCGCCATCGGCTGGCCGCGGACGTCGCTTGCGAACTCGAACAGCCGCGGATGGGGCCAGGCCTTGAGGGTGACCTCCAGGAATGCGCTGCCCTGCTGCCGGCTCTCCAGGGCGGTCTCCGCGGTGCCACGAAACGCCGCCGCAAGTTCGGCCAGTTCGCGTAATTGCGCGCGGGCACTGCCCTGCCAGAGCGCGGGCGGTTGCTGCGCTGCGCGCCAGGCGTGCGCGAACAGCACCGCGTCCACCCAGCCTCCGCCGCGCTCGATCACGGCAGACACGAATTCCAGCAGACCCTCGCGCTGCACCACGGTGCCGCGCTCAATTGCCCACTCCATGCCATGGCTGTAGCTGAAGGCGCCGGTGGGATACGCCGGCGAGCACCAGGCCAGCAGCTTGAACTGGGTGGCGAACCGCGCGGCCAGTGCCTCATCCATGGCCATGTCCATGGCCCGGTGCTGCATGGCCCGGCGCAAACAGCAGGGCATGACTGCCGTCATAAGCGCCCGGCTCGGGCGTGAAGGGTTCGGCCAGGTGCCGCACGCTCGCGCCCAGTCCCTTCAGCATGTCTTCGATCACGCTGTCTTCGCGGATCAGAATGCGCCCGGTGGCGATTTGCGCCGGCAAATGGCGATTGCCGATATGCCAGGCCAGTCGGGCCAGCTGCTCGGAGTCGGCGGCCGTGACTTCCAGCAGCGGTTCATCGGCAGCTGCCACCAGGATCACCCGGCCATCTTCGAGCCGCAGGCCATCCCCGGCCCGCAATACCGTGGTGCGCGGCAGATCCAGCAGGAACTCGGTCCCGGCTTCGGCGAGAAAACGCAGCCGGCGCCGGTGACGCTCATCGTAGCTGAGCGTCACGCGATCGAGGGGGGCGGCCTGCCAGCTGCCGGCCTTTAGCACCTGTACCGCCCGGAGCATCGTTTCCATCATGGGAGATCGCGCTTCAAAAAAGAAAATAGCGCTGCGCCAGCGGCAACACCTGGGCCGGCTCGCAGGTCAGCAGCACTCCGTCCGCGCGCACCTCGTAGGTCTCCGCGTCCACCTCGATATGCGGCATTGCACTATTGAGCACCATGTCGGACTTGCTGATGGCGCGGGTGCGGCTGACCGCCACCGCCGCGCGCGCCAGGCCCAGGCGCTGCGGGCCCGCCGCGTCCGCGAAGGCGCCACTGACGAAGGTGAGGCTGCTGTTGGCTGCACCGCGGCCGATGCCGCCGAACATGGGGCGATAGTGCACGGGTTGCGGCGTCGGAATACTGGCGTTCGGATCACCCATGGGCGCGGCGGCGATCATCCCGCCCTTGAGTACCATGTCAGGCTTGGCGGCGAAAAACGCCGGTGACCACAGGACCAGATCGGCCAGTTTGCCCGCCTCGATCGAACCCACGTGCGCGGAGATTCCATGGGCGATGGCCGGGTTGATCGTGTACTTGGCGAGGTAGCGGCGTGCCCGGAAGTTGTCGCTGGTGGCGCTGTCGCCGGGCAGCGCGCCGCGCTGGCGCTTCATCTTGTCCGCGGTCTGCCAGCAGCGAATGATGGTCTCGCCAATGCGTCCCATGGCCTGGCTGTCCGAGCTCATCATCGAGAAGGCGCCCAGGTCCTGCAGAATGTCCTCGGCGGCGATGGTCTCCTTGCGGATGCGGCTTTCGGCAAAAGCCACATCCTCGGCGATGCGGGAGTCCAGGTGATGACACACCATGAGCATATCGAGGTGCTCATCCAGGGTATTCACGGTGTAGGGCCGGGTGGGGTTGGTGCTCGAGGGCAGCACATTCTTCAGGCCGCAGACCTTGATGATGTCGGGTGCGTGACCGCCACCGGCGCCCTCGGTATGAAAGGCGTGAATGGTGCGGCCCTTGAAGGCCGCAATGGTGCTTTCGACGAACCCGGACTCGTTCAAGGTATCGGTGTGCAGTGTGACCTGCACATCCAGGGCGTCGGCGACCGACAGGCAGCAATCAATGGCCGCCGGTGTGGTGCCCCAGTCCTCATGCAATTTCAGGCCGCAGGCACCGGCGCGCACCATTTCCACCAGCGCCTGCGGCTGGCTGGCGTTGCCCTTGCCGTACAGGCCGATATTCATCGGCAGGTGATCGGTGGCCTGCAGCATCTGGGCGAGATGCCAGGGCCCCGGGGTGCAGGTGGTGGCGAGCGTGCCATGCGCGGGACCCGTGCCGCCCCCCAGCATGGTGGTGATACCCGAGAACAGCGCATGCTCCACCTGTTGTGGACAGATGAAGTGGATGTGCGCATCGATACCGCCCGCCGTCACGATTTTGCCTTCGGCGGCGATCACCTCGGTGCCCGGACCCACGACGATGTCGACACCCGGCTGCACATCCGGATTGCCGGCCTTGCCAATGCGGCTGATGCGGCCATCACGGATGCCGATGTCGGCCTTGATGACGCCCCAATGATCGAGGATCACGGCATTGGTGATCACCGTGTCCACCGCGCCCGCCGCGCGGCTGATCTGGGACTGTCCCATGCCATCGCGGATTACCTTGCCACCCCCGAACTTCACTTCCTCGCCATACACCGTGCGATCCGCTTCGACGGTGATGAACAGCTCCGTATCGGCCAGGCGAATCCGATCCCCGACAGTGGGACCGTACATGCCGGCATAGGCACGGCGCGTGATGGAGTAAGCCATGACGTCAGCCCTTTTTGTCCACAGGTCCCATGACCTCGCCACGAAACCCGATGACCGTGCGGCTGCCCGCGTAATCCACCAGCGGTACCTCGCGCTGCTGACCGGGTTCAAAACGCATCGCAGTGCCGGAAGGAATATCCAGGCGCATGCCGCGGGCCTGGGCGCGCTCGAAGAGCAACGCCGGATTGACCTCGGCAAAGTGGTAGTGGCTGCCCACCTGCACCGGCCGATCGCCGCTGTTGGCCACCATGAGCGTGATGGTGCGGCGGCCGACGTTGAGAACCAAATCGCCGTCCGCCGTGATGACTTCGCCTGGAATCATGAACTCACCTGATGGGCTGGTGGACCGTAACGAGCTTGGTGCCGTCCGGAAACGTGGCTTCAACCTGGATTTCGTGGATCATTTCCGCGACGCCCTCCATGACCTGCTCGCGGGTCAGTATCTGCGCACCGGTTTGCATGAGCTGCGCGACGCTGCGACCGTCGCGCGCCCCTTCCACGACGGCATCGGCGATCAATGCGACAGCCTCGGGGTGATTGAGCTTGACGCCGCGCTCCAGGCGACGACGCGCCACCATCGCCGCCATCGCGACCAGCAGCTTGTCCTTTTCCCTTGGCGTCAGATTCATGATCGTCCCTCGTCGGTCAGCAGTGCCACACTCTGGGCAGCGCGCGGGAGATTCCGGCTGCTCGGTGTCGTATGATGCCGGCTAGTTGCACGACGCGCGAGCGCAGGCGCAGCGCGTCGCTGTCCAGCAGGCGAATGATGAGCAGGCCATCCAGCAGCGTCGCGCCGGACTCATCGGCGGCATCCGCGAGCATGGCGCGCACCGGGTCGAGCAATTCGCCGGCATCCTGGCCAGCAAAAACCATGGTCGCGCAGGCAACGGCGGCGCCAAATCCGAACGGCGCCCGGCGCAATCCGGCGATGTCTCCCTCAAGCCGCATGGTGTCGGCCCATGCCAGTCGCCCGGCGCAGCGGATGCGCCAGGAGTCATGCAGCATGCCGGTGCGCAGCTCCTCGCCCATCGCCTGCCGCCCGAAGACGATGCTTTCCACCGCCAGCATACGCGAGCCCGGCGCGAGATCCGCGCGGAACGAACGTCGCAGATGCGCGCCGTTGAACAGAATGGTTTCCTGCGCCAGCCATTCGCACCACGAGTTGGTGCCGGCCGTCAACGCGACGGCACACTCTACCGGTGCCGTTCCCGGGAGCGCGCGATAGAGCTTCTCGGCAGCCTGCGTGGTCAGCGTCGCGCGCGCGTTGGCGCCGACATTGAATTCCACCCGGGTGCGATCCCCGCCGGTCAGTCCGCCGCTGGTCGTGAGCAGCACCGCCTGCAGCGGCTCACCGGGTTCGATATCCGGGAACAGCATGCGGCACGGTGCACGCTGATACAGGTCGCGCAAGCGACTCGCACCGCTGCTGTCGCAGCTGATGCTGAGGATGGCGGCGCCGTCAGCCCGCTGGTGCCGCAAGGCGCCGCACGCCGTCATTGTACCGCCGGCGTGTGCTCGGCGTATTTCGCCCAATTGCGAACTATCTCATTCACCACCGGACTGCCGACGCGATACGCGGCCTCGAGGGAAGGCACGTACGCGGACAGAGCCGCATCCTCCGCCGCCTCACTGGCCAGCAGCCGGGCCACCGACTGGCCGGATGCGGGAACGGTGTAGTCGGAGCCCGTGCGCAATACCAGAACGCGGTCCAGCTTCACTCGATGGGCGCGGGACAGAGCCGTCAGGGAGGTCAGGATGCCGCAGTCCTCCATCGAGGTCGTCACCGCACGTCCCTTGCCGTCGCTCCAGTAAGCCATCCACTGCTCGGCGAGCGCATTCATGCGTTCACCCAACCACCAATCCGAGGCGGAGACCTCGTCACCCTTGAGAACAAAGGGTGCCTTCATGGCGTTGGGGTAGCGTGCATAGCCGGCACGAATGCCCTGCAGGGCGGGGGTGTCATCCAGATGCACATTGCGCGTCAGCTGATAGGCCCACTCGACCAGCTGCGGGTTGAGGTGATAGCCATTGACGCCATTGGGCCGATCCAGGTCAGGCCGCGGCGGCGCAAAGGGCGTGGCGCGTCCCAGCGGGACATGGCCGGTGGACCAGTCTGGCGGGATTTCCCGCGCATCGATTTCGAAGTTCAGATCCCGATCAACGATCCACTCGGCCCAGGCGGCGGAACCGACCGAGGCGTAGTTGGGATCGATGCCGGCGATGGCGGGCACGATCCAGTAGGCTTTCGACAGATCGAAGCGGTCATCGAGGCCGAGCGCCATGATCGATGCCGCACCGCGCAACGAGCCTTCGCCCGTGACAATTCCCAGGACCTGCTTCTCGGCGTTGTAGCGCAGCACATGATTGCCCAATGCAAACGGCAGGACCTGCGGCAGCGGCAGGCGCTCCACCCAGGCCTGGAATTCGCCCGGCGTGTCACCCGTATCCTTACCCAGCTCGAAGGTCGTGACGACCACCACCCGCACCGGCAGCTTACCCACCGCCTGTGCGCTCACGCGCGCCACGCCCAAGGACATCGCCAGGACGCACAGCAGGATCATTCGCATTTCTCGAGCCCCTCTGGAATGCAAGGCGCGATACCTCGCCGATCAATTGATTGTGCACGAATGGCTTTGCCGCGGGTGCCGGCTTGGCTTCGCGCACCACATTTGCGCGCGGATGTGGGTGACTGCACCATCACAGGGAAACGCTTGCGCCGGCTGTCATGGGTCTTCCTTCTGGGGTTCGGCTCCCGCCAGCTGCCGCAGGTAGTCACCCCATTTTGGATTGTATCCGGCGATGCGATTGCGCAAACGGGCCCCCTGGTTCCACCAATGCGCGAGGTCACGACCCATCTCAGCCCCGCGGCGGGTGTGCAGGTCGAGCATATAGTCTTCCACCACCGGCTTGCGCTCGCCCCGTTCCGTCACGGCGCGCGCCCATCCGGCCAACTCCATGGACATGCCGTCTTTGGGAGCAGCGGCCAGCAACCGTAGCGCATGCGCGCAATAGATCCAGCGGTCGCCCCGGTCCAACATCCGCCCCGCCTGTGCGTATAGCGCCTCGATGAGCGCCGGTGCAGTGGGCAGGCCAAGGCCCACATCCTCCGCTGCAACAATCTCAAGCCTGCGCCACAGCAGCTCTTCCGTTTCCGGGCCATTGGCAAAGAGTTCGTAAGCCGCCAGTGCGGCCTCCTCCACCAGGCCGCGCCGGATGGATTTCTGCAGGATGGAACGCAACTCATCCACCGCGAACCCATTCACCGTGGTCGCGCGGCTCCAGACGTCGCCGCTTTGATAATTCTTGGACACGCTCCGCTCCTTTACGCATGTACCATATGCAACATGCATTGCGACAGAATCTTCGCCAGCATAAGCCGATCCTGTCGCGCGTGAAAAGCCGTCGCCATTTTTTGCAGCTCAGCGCCGTGCTGGCCGCGGGCGCTGTGCTCCCGCCAGCATGCCGCCGTCACCGATCGGGCGAACTCACCATGTCATTGGGTTGGGTTCCGGACGTCGAATACGCTGACCTGTGGGTTGCTCTCGACCGGCGCTACATCGAAGAGGCGGGACTACACTTCAACTACCTGCCCGGAGGGCCCAATGCACCCGCACCGGTGCTTGAAATCTCTGCCGGCGAGGCCGACTTCGGCGACGCTGACTGGCTGTCATTCTGCGACGCAATCACTCAGGGGAATGATTTCGTGATCCTCGCCTCGCTGTTCCCGGTAGGGCCGGCCGGCCTGATCTCGTTGCCGGCCCGGCCGGTGCGCACCCCGGCGGATCTTGTCGGCCGGCGCTTCCTGGTGCAGGGACCCACCGAACGCGCCGTGCTTCAGGCACTGTTTCGCATCAACGGGCTGCCCGAGAACTACACCACGGTTCCCGTCGGATTCTCTGCCGAGCCTTTGCTGCAAGGCGCGGGGGATGCCTACTTCTGTTTTGTGACCAATCAACCGCAAAGCCTCGCACGCATGGGTCTGCGCCAAGGCACCGACTTCTACGTCACCCGACTATATGATCTGGGATATCGCGTGTGCACCTCACTGCTCACAATTGAACGCAAGACGCTGCAAAGACGCCGCGGTGAGATGGTCCGCTTTCTCAGCGCGCTGCTGCGCGGCCATGCGGCCAACGTGGCCGATCCGGCCCATGGCGCCCGACTGGCCGTGGACCACTACGGTGCTGATCTCGGGCTTGACCTGCGACAGCAAGCGACGCTCAATCAGCTGCAGATTCCGCTGGAGATGGAGCCGGGTGCGAGTATTCCTTTCTGGTTCAGTGAGGAAGCCTTTGCCGGATCCATGTACTCCATTGCCCGGGTGTCGGGGCGGCCGCCGCTCCCCGCACCCGCGCGCCTGCGTGACATGAGCGTGCTGGAAGAGGCGTACCACGCCATCGACGGATCAAAACGATGAACACGGCACAAGCACCCGCCCCGGTCGATCTGCTCATCACCGGTTGCCACGTGGTGTGTTTCGACCAGGCCAATACCGTCATCGACAACGGCGCGATCGGCATCCTGGGTAACAGCATTGCCTGGCTGGGCAATGCCGCGGGCCTGTTGCCGGCAGCACGCGAAACCCTGCATGCGCCAGATACCATTGCCATGCCGGGTCTGATCGATTGCCACGTGCATACCGCGCAGCAGTTTCTGCACGGCAAGCTGCAGGCGATCCAGCGTCGCGGTGAGTTGCGCCAACCCATGTGGCGGCGCTATCTGATTCCTTTTGAGAGTGGTCTCAGCCCGGAGGACGTCTACGCCAGCGCCCTCGCCGCCTATGCCGCCATGATCCGCTCCGGGACCACCTGCTTTCTCGAGGCGGGCGGCCCCTTTGCCGATCAGATGGGGCGAGCGGCCGACGAGATCGGCATTCGCGGCCGCATCGCCCTCTCGACCATGGATGCGGAGCTGGATCTGCCGCGCAATATGCGCTGCTCCACCGCGGAGGCGCTGCGCCGCTCCGAGCAACTGGTATTGCGCTGGAAGGAGCATCCCCGCGTAAACGCCTGGCTGTCGCTGCGCCAGATCATGGTCAACAGTGATGCGCTGCGCGTGGGCATGCGCGAGCTTTCCCACGCCCTGGCGACACCCATTCACACCCATCTGGCCGAAGGCACCCATGAGGTGGACTATTCCATCGCCCGTTGGGGCGTGCGGCCGGTGGAATACCTCGAGCAGTCGCAGTGTCTCGACCAGCACATTCATGCGGCGCACTCGGTGCTGCTCAGTCCGCACGAAATGGATCTGTACGCGCAGCGTGACGTCTCGGCCTGCCACTGCGCGCTGAACAACTACCGCATCGGCTTCCCGCGCGTTGTCGAAATGATGCGCCGGGGCATCCGCCTGGGCTTCGGCACCGATGGCGCCGCGACCCGCGCAAGCCTGGATATGTTCCAGGTACTGCACGGCGCAGTGCTCGGACAGCAGGTTGTTGCCGGTACTCCCTACCACCTCGATCTGCCGGTGAGCCACGAACAGATCCTGGCGCAAGCGCTGCGCGGCGGTGCCGCTGCCGCCCGGCTCACCGATGCCATCGGTTCGCTCGAGCTCGGCAAGCGCGCCGACATCGTACTGGTAGGCACCGAGGATCCCGATCAGTTTCCACTGGTCGATCCCCTCATCACCTTGGCTGAAAGTACCGTCGGGCGCGATGTGCGCAGCGTCGTCATCGATGGACGCATCGTATTGCGCGATGGACAACTGACCACCGTGGATCTGGCGCCGATGCGCGCACATCTGCGCAGCCAGTACCGGCACATCATGGAGCGCTTCGACGAGGCGCTTGGCTGAGGATGGCGGCACTGGCCCTAGTCGGCGTGACCCGCTCCTTCCTGCGCCGCAGCGCGGCAGGTCGCAGGGAGTCCTTTACTGCCCTCGGTCCCCTCGACCTGCAGATCGGCGATGGCGAATTTGTCGCCCTGATCGGCGCCTCCGGATGCGGCAAGAGCACGGTCCTGCGCCTGCTGGCGGGCCTTGATGAGCCCACCACGGGCCAGGTGCAGATCAACGGACAGCCACCGCGGAACCTGCAGGCTCAGCAGGCCCTGGGGATAGCCTTCCAGGAGCATGCGTTGCTGCCGTGGCGGTCGGTCGCAGGAAATCTGCGCCTGCCGTTCGAGGTCGCCGGTCGCGCGGCGACGGATGAGCGTATCGGCGAGCTGATCGCGTTGGCCGGCCTCAAAGGATTTGAACACGCCCGCCCGGCGGAGCTATCGGGGGGCATGCGGCAACGGGTCGCGATAGCCCGCGCGCTGGCCTTGCAACCCAAACTGCTGCTGCTCGATGAACCCTTCGGGGCGCTCGATGCGGTGACCCGGCGCAGAATGAATTTTGAGCTGGAGCGCATCTGGCTGGAAAGCCGACCCACCACCTTGCTGGTGACGCACAGCGTCGAGGAGGCCGTGCTCCTGGCCGACCGCATCCTCGTGCTGACGCAGCGTCCGGGCCGCGTGCGCATGGACGTGCGCGTGCCCTTTGCCCGACCGCGTGCCGCCGCGCTGATGCGCAGTGCCGAGTTCCATCTCCTGGTGGATGAACTGACCGCCAACCTGGAAAGCGGATGAGATTACGCGCTGCGATCTATCCGGCCGTGGGCTGCCTGCTGTTGCTGGGCGCCTGGGAAGTGGCGGGCCGCCGCGGCGTGCTGGGCAACACCTTTCCGGCGCTCAGCCAGGTGCTTGCCGTCTACGCCGATGGACCGCGACGGGCCTTGTTGGGCCGCTCGCTGGCTGCGACGCTGGCTTCGGCGGGCACGGGTTTCGCGGCCGGCGTTTGCTTCGGTTGCCTCGTCGCCATGTTTTCCCACCTGGTCCCGCTGCTGCGCGGGGGACTGGACCGCATGGCGGTACTGGTCAACGCACTGCCGGTGATCGCGCTCGGCCCGGTGTTGATCATCACTGCCGGACGGGAGGACACACCCGCCGCGCTCGCTTCGGTGCCGGTATTTTTTCTGCTCTATACCGCGACGGGGGTTGGCCTGCGTGGCACGAGCCAGCGCCTGGAAATGGTGTTTACGACCCTGGGCGCCAGTCGTTGGCAGCGGCTGGCCAAGTTCGAAGCGCTTGCCGCCCTGCCGTCGGTATTGAGCGGCATGAAAATCGCGGCTTCCAGCGCGATGATCGGCGCCGTGGTCGGCGAATGGTTTGGTGCCCCATCCGGATTGGGCGTCGTCGTGCTCAACAGCATGCAGAACTTCCAGATACCGCTGCTGTGGGCCACGGTCCTGGTCATTGCGCTGATCACGCTGTCCGGCTACGGTTTGCTGAGCCTCGCCGAACGGGCCGCGCGCCGGAAGTTGGGCGAATGCGCCGCGTGATCCTCGAGCTGTGGCCGGTATTCCTGCTGCTGCTCCTATGGCAGGTGTGGGTGCGCGCCGCCGGCTACAACAGCATCGTGCTGGTCCCACCCGGTGCGGTGGTGAGCGACCTGCTGCGCTACCCCGGGGCCTACCTGATGCCAGCGCTGCACACCCTCGCCTTTGCCCTGGGAGGCTTGGCGTTGGGGCTGGCCGTCGGGGTACTCCTGGCCCTGGCGGCGTGGCTGTCGCAGCTCATCGGCGGCATTACGACACCCCTCGCCCTGCTGCTCAGCGCGACGCCGGTCGTGTGCCTGATTCCCATCATTGCCCGGCTGTTTGGCTACGACAGCCGCAGCGAGCTGATCGCGGTCGCCGTAATGACCTTGTTCCCGTCATTTGTGTACTGCAGTGCCGGCCTGCGGCAACTGCCGGCAATGTCGCGTGACGTGCTTTTCGTCCTGCACGCCTCGCGTTGGCAGAGTTTACGTCTGCTCGCGCTGCCGGCCGCGCTGCCGACGCTGGCCACGGCACTTCGTGTGGGAGCCACGTTCAGTGTCCTGGTCGCGCTGCTTGCAGAATATCTGATGCAGACCGGCGGCCTGGGTACGCTCTTTGCAGTCACCATGCAGCAGTTCCATCTTGCCAGAGCGCTGGGTGCCAGCGTCCTGGCGATGGCGCTGTCGGTGTTACTTTTTGAAACGACGCGTGCAATCGAGCATCGGGTGTCGACCTTCTATCGGGCCGGAAGCTAAACAAGGAACAATCATGGCGAAGTACTCCGTGTCGAGACTCATCGGAAGCGCACTGCTGTTGGTGCTCGGCTGCGGCGCATCGGGCCTGGGCGTGGCCGAAGAACGCATCGCGGTCAAGGTCATGATCATCAGCATGTTCAACCTGGAGGGCGCACCGTGGCTCGCAGCCCTGAAGCCGGAGCGCGAAATACGCGTACCGGGACTATCGAGCGACTTTCCAACGGTGCACTGCACGGCCTCCGGCGTGTGCCAGATGACCACCGACATGGGCCACGCCAATGCCGCCGCCTCCATGATGGCGGTCATCTACAGCGGACAGTTCGATCTGCGCCGCACCTACTTCCTGATCGCCGGCATTGCCGGCATCAATCCTCGATATGGAACGATTGGATCCGCGACCTGGGCGCGCTACCTGGTGGATGTGGACATTGCCCATGAGATTGACGCCCGCGAGATGCCGCCGGGCTGGTCAGACGGTTTTTTCGGCGTACTCACCAACGGCCAGGGACAAAAGCCGCAGTTTGCCTACCGCACGGAGTTATTCCAGGTTGATGAGGCGTTGCTGCAGAAGGCGCTGCAGCTGTCACGCCACGCTGCTTTGGAAGACAGCCCCGACGTGGTGGCCTACCGGAAGTTCTATCCAGGCGCACCGGCCAACGCGCCGCCCGGGGTCACGCAGTGCGACACGGCCTCGGGCGATACCTGGTGGGGCGGGCACCTGCTCGGAGAGCGCGCGACGCGCTGGACCCGCTTGGTCACAGATGGTCACGGGGTCTACTGCACCTCGCAGCAGGAGGATAACGCGACGCTGGTTGCCCTGACCCGTGGTGCCCAGTCGGGTCTGACGGATATCCATCGTGTGGCAGTGCTGCGTACCGGCTCGGACTTCGATCGGCCCTATCCGGGTCAGAGTACGTTCGACTCCATGGTCGCGCAGCGCTCCGTGGCCGGCGCCATACGCACCTCCACCGCCAACCTCGTGCATGCCGGCATGCCCCTGGTCAAGGACATCGTTGAACACTGGGAACAGTGGGAAGCAGGTCCACATACGCTCCCGAAGTCAACTGCTGCGGCGCCACCCCGAGCTGCGCCATGATGCTGCGGGCTTCCACGATGCCCGCTGCGGCCGATTCGCCCTCGCGCAGCACGACTTCAAGCTCCAGAAACTCCCCCAATCCCTCGACCACGTCCAGGTGGATGCGGGTGCGACCGACCAGGAACAGCACGCGACGCTTGCGCACCCGGCCCGTCTGGCCGTGGGCCCGCTGCAGCAACTCCCGCAATGCATTCGGGTCGGGAACCGGCACCCGCAGGTAAAATGACTCCTTGGGCCCGCTGTCATCGGCGCGTTGATAGAAAATCAGCTCCGCACCGGCGCCGAGCTGGTCCCGCAGCTTCAGTCTGCCGTGGGGGCAGGCGAAAAATGTGTCGTCCTGCTCAATGACGGTCGGGCCCGTGTCGGCCAGGCGCGCCGCCAGGGGCTGCAGCGCCGCGACCCCCGCAATCCGCGCCTTGATTTCAATATTGCGTGCCATCGCGGCATTGTAAACTGGGTGGATGTCGCGAAAACTCTACATTACCAGCGCCCTGCCTTACGCCAACGGGCCCTTGCATATCGGCCATATCATGGAGTACATCCAGGTCGATATCTGGGTACGGTTCCAGCGCATGGTCGGCTCCAGGGTGCATTTCATCGGCGCGGATGATGCCCACGGCGCACCCATCATGCTCAAGGCCGAGGCTGAGGGGGTCACGCCGCAGGAGCTGGTGCGTGGCATCGCCGCCGGGCGCCGCCAGTACCTGGATGGCTTCTCCTTGAGCTTTGATCACTGGTACACGACCGACTCGCCGGAGAACACCGTCCTCGCCCAGGACGTCTATCAGCGCCTGAAGGCCGCCGGCCTGATCGCCAGCAGGCCCGTCGAGCAGTACTACGACCCGGTGAAGGGCATGTTTCTGGCGGACCGGTACATCAAGGGCGAATGCCCGCACTGCCACGCCAAGGACCAGTACGCGGATGCCTGCGAAGTGTGCAGCACGGTCAATGCACCCACGGATCTGATCAATCCCTATTCGACCCTGTCCGGATCGGTGCCGGAACTGCGCACCTCGGATCATCTCTTCTTCCGACTCTCGGACCCGCGCTGCCACGCATTCCTGCAAGGCTGGATCCAAACCCCCGGCCATCTGCAGCCGCAGGTCGCCAACAAGGCGCGCGAATGGCTCGATGGGAGCGGCGAGGATGCGCTGGGCGACTGGGACATCTCCCGGGACGCGCCCTATTTCGGCATCCCCATTCCGGATCATCCGGGCAAGTTCTTCTACGTGTGGCTGGATGCGCCGCTGGGGTATCTCGCCTCGCTGCAGAATTACTTCTCCACCGGTGCGGCCGCGCGCAATGGCGAGCCGGGCAGCTTTGAGCAGTTCCTGGCCGACCCCGCGACCGAGCAGATCCACTTCATCGGCAAGGACATCATTTACTTCCACACGCTGTTCTGGCCGGCGATGCTCAAATTCGCGGGGGCTCCCTACAAGGTGCCCGACAACATCCACGTGCATGGCTTCCTCACCGTGCTCGGCGCCAAGATGTCCAAGTCCCGTGGTACCGGGATCGATCCGCTGCACTACCTCGATATCGGCATGGACCCGGATTGGCTGCGCTACTACTTCGCCGTGAAACTCAACGCCAATGTGGAGGACGTCGATTTCAATCCGGACGATTTCTTCGCCCGCGTGAACAGCGACCTGGTCGGCAAGTACGTCAACATTGCCAGCCGCTGCGCGAATTTCCTCACCCAGCGCTTCGCCGGCATGCTGAGCACCACCGGCGGATCAAGCGCGACCACGGTGCTCGAAGAGTTCCGGCGCGAAACGGATGCCGTTCGCGAGGCCTATGAGCTGCGCGATTTCGGCCTGGCGCTGCGGCTGACCATGCGTCTGGCGGATCTGGCCAATCGCTATGTGGCGGATCACGCACCTTGGGAAATTGCGCGTGACGCCACGCGCGGCGCTGAGCTGCAGGCCGTATGCAGTGCCGCCATCAATTTTTTCAGACTGCTGACGCTGCTATTGAAACCGGTGGTTCCGCAGCTGGCGGCGCGCGCCGAAAAGTTCCTGAATGTCCCCCCGCTCAAATGGACGGACAGCGCGCTGCTGCTGCCGGCAGAACACCGCATCAATCCCTATGAGCATCTGCTGAAGCGCGTGGACGCCAAGACCCTCGACAAACTGTTCGACACCGTCAAGGAATCCCCGGAAGTGACTGAACCTGTGACCCCGCCGGCCGCGGTGAGCCCGCCGCTCGCGGCGACCATCGCGATCGATGATTTTGCAAAAGTGGAATTGCGTGTGGCGCGCATCCTCGCCGCCGAAGCCGTGACCGGGTCCGACAAGCTGCTGAAGCTGACCCTCGACGTCGGCGAGCCCGCCGCGCGCACGGTCTTCTCCGGTATTCGCTCGGCATACGACCCGGCGACCCTGGTGGGACGCCTCACCGTGGTAGTCGCCAATCTCGCGCCGCGCAAAATGCGCTTTGGCGTTTCACAGGGCATGGTGCTGTGTGCGAGCGGCGACAGTGCTGGACTGTTTCTGCTGTCACCGGATGCGGGCGCCACAGCGGGCATGCGCATCACCTGACGCCCAAGACCGTGGATATCAAGGCCATCGATGCCCTGTTGCCGCAGACGCAGTGCACGCGCTGTGGCTATGCGGGATGCCTGCCGTATGCGCAGGCCATTGCCCAGGGCACACCCATCAACCAATGTCCGCCCGGGGGCGCCGCGACCATCGCGGCCCTGGCGCAACTGCTGGGACGCGAGGTATTGCCGCTGAATCCGCAACACGGGGTGGAAGAGGCACCGCGGGTCGCCGTCATCGACGAAGCGCGCTGTATCGGCTGCGCGAAGTGCCTGCCGCCCTGCCCCGTGGATGCCATCATCGGCGCGTCACGATTCATGCACACCGTGGTGGCCGAGCTGTGTACCGGTTGCGAGCTGTGCATCGCGCCGTGTCCGGTGGACTGCATTTCAATGGTGGATCTGACCTCCCGGGCCGTGCCGGCAGGACCGCCATCGCCGGCTGCGAATCGCCAGCGGTTCCAGGCCCATGAAGAGCGCGTCGGGCGTCGTGCCGCGCAGCGCGCCACCTTGCTGGCCGCGCGCAAGCGCCTGGCGCACGCCCCGGACACCGAACCGCAATGACCACTCCCGCAAGGCGTGCCAGGACCAAAGCGCCCAGCGGCCGCGTGCGTCACAAATCCTTCAGCGCGGCCCGGCGCAGGGCCCTGTTTGAACGTTTACGGGCAGCCAATCCCGACCCTGTTTCCGAACTGCACTACGGCTCGCCCTTCGAGCTGCTGGTAGCCGTGATGCTTTCCGCGCAAACCACCGACCGAAGCGTCAATGCCGCAACGGCAAAGTTGTTCCCGCTAGCCAACACGCCGCAGGCACTGCTTGCCTTGGGCGCAGCGGGGGTCAAGCCGTACCTGAAGACGATCGGTCTGTACAACACCAAGACGGCCAATCTCATGCGCCTGTGTCAGCAGCTGCTGGATCGGCATGCCGGACAGGTGCCGGCGGACCGCGAATCCTTGGAGGCGCTGCCCGGCGTGGGCCGCAAGACGGCCAACGTCGTGCTGAATATTGCTTTCGGCGAGTTCACCATCGCCGTGGATACCCATATCTTCCGCGTCGCGAACCGCACCGGTCTGGCCCCAGGGCCGACGCCCTTGGCCGTGGAAATCGAGCTGCTCAGGACTACGCCGCAGGAATATGCGCGCGAGGCGCACCACTGGTTGCTGCTGCATGGCCGCTATGTGTGTCTCGCCCGCACACCCAAGTGCCCGAGCTGCCTGATCCGCGATCTGTGCGACTATCCGAACAAGACCCAGGCGGCGCGCTGAGCAGCAGGCCATGCCTATTTTTGCTGATCAAAGTCGCGAACAGCTGCGGCAGATGTACCTGGCCTCGTGGCGCAAGTTCCGGGCCCAGGAACCGCTGAGCGCACTCGAAGGCCAGGTCGCGGCCGTGATCGCCGAGCACCCCGAATACATCGCATGGCTGGAGCGCGGCCAGGAAGTCCTCGGCGCCGACTTCACCCCCGAGGGGGGGCGGGAGAACCCGTTCCTGCATATGGGGATGCATCTGGCGATCCGCGAGCAGCTGAGCACGAACCGCCCCGCCGGCCTCGCCGCCCTGCACCGCAAACTGTGCGAACACTTTGGCAATGCGCACGATGCCGAACACGCATTGCTCGAGCCGCTGGGCGAGGCGCTGTGGGAAGCCCAGCGCGCCGGGCGCGCGCCGGATGAGATGCAGTACCTGCGCAAGGTCGAAGCGCTGGTCGCGCGGGTTACTTCTTCCTAGGCCTTCTTCTTGGGAATATACAAATCGGTGAGCGTGCCGTCGACGGCCTCGGCGGCGAACGCCACGGTCTCGGACAATGTCGGGTGCGGGTGTACCGTGAGGCTGATGTCGCTTGCGTCCGCACCCATTTCGATGGCAACGGCCACTTCACTGATCAGATCACCGGCATTGGACCCGACGATTCCACCGCCCAGAAGCCGGTGCGTGACCGGATCAAACAGCAGCTTGCTGAAGCCGTCGTCACGGCCCAGCGACAGCGAGCGACCGCTCGCAGCCCAGGGGAACACACCCTTTTCGAAGGCGATGTTCTTGGCCTTCGCTTCGGTCTCCGTCAGACCCGCCCAGGCCACCTCCGGATCGGTGTAGGCCACCGACGGAATGACGCGGGCATCGAAGGCCGCCTTGTGCCCGGCGATGACCTCCGCAGCCACCTTCGCTTCATGGGTCGCCTTGTGCGCGAGCATGGGCTGACCCACGATGTCGCCGATGGCGAAGATGTGCGGCACATTGGTGCGCATCTGCTTGTCCACCGGAATGAAGCCGCGCTCACTGACATTCACCCCGGCGGCCTCCGCGCCGATCAGCTTGCCATTGGGCGAGCGGCCGACGGCCACCAGCACCAGGTCATACAGCTGCGGCTCCGGGGCCTTCTCGCCGGCGAAGCTGACGCGAATGCCCTGCTTGGTGGCCTCGACGCCGGTGACCTTCACGCTCAGCAGAATCTGTTCGTAGCGGGCCCGCAAGCGCTTCTCCAGCGGCTTGACCAGGTCCGGATCGCACCCGGGCATCAGCGTCGGGGTGAGCTCGACCACGCTGACCTTGGCGCCCAGGGCATCGTACACACAGGCCATTTCCAGACCGATGATGCCGCCGCCGACCACCAGCAACCGCCCATCGACGGCCGGCAATTCCAGCGCGCCCGTCGAATCGATGATGCGCGGATCGCTGGGCCAGCCGGGCAACTTCACCGCCTCCGATCCGGCCGCAATGATGCAGCTGTCGAAACGAATGCGCTCGGTGCCCTTCGCTCCCGTGACTTCGATGACCTGCGGACTGACGAATTTGCCCGTGCCCGTGACCACTTCAACCTTGCGCTGCTTGGCCAATGCCGACAGGCCACTGGTCAGTTTCTTGACCACGCCGCTCTTGAAGCCGCGCAGCTTCTCCAGATCCAGCTTTGGTGCGCCGAAACTGACGCCATGCGCAGCCATCGCCTCGGCATCCTCGATGACCTTGGCCGCATGCAGCAGGGTCTTGGAGGGAATGCAGCCGACGTTCAGGCACACGCCACCCAGAGTGGCCCAGCGCTCGATGAGCGTCACCTTCAAACCCAGATCGGCGGCGCGGAAGGCGGCGGTGTAGCCACCCGGGCCCGAACCCAGCACCACTACCTGGGTACTGCGGTCCGCCTGCGCCTCGATGCGACTGATGGCGGAAACATCCGGAGCACGCATGCGCACCGTGTCCCCCGAAGTGTCGACGTTGGCGGGCTTGGGCGCTAGTGCGGGCTCTGCAGCCTTGGCTGGCGCATCGGTTGCAGTCGCGGCGGCATCAGCGCCGGCCGCGGCCGCAACGCGCGCAATGACAGTGCCCTTGCCGACCTTGTCGCCGCGCTTGACCAGCAATTCCGTAATGGTGCCGGCCGCCGCCGACGGCACATCCATGGTGGCCTTGTCGGTCTCCAGGGTGATGAGCGGCGTTTCCACTTCGACGCTGTCGCCGACCTTGACCAGCACATCCACGATCGGCACGGCATCGAAGTTGCCGATATCCGGTACGACGAGATCTATGGAACTCATCTAAGGCACCGCCTCGACCAGAGCGCGCGGTTCGGCGAGCACCTGCGCAAGATAGGTTGTGAATTTCGCCGCCAGCGCCCCATCGATGACGCGATGATCGTAGGACAGAGACAGCGGCAGCATCAGTCGCGGCACGAAGGCACCGTCCTGGAACACCGGCTTCATCGCCGAGCGCGACACGCCGAGGATTGCAACCTCCGGAGCGTTGATGATAGGCGTAAACGCCGTGCCACCAATGCCGCCGAGGCTGGAAATCGTGAATGATCCGCCTTGCATCTGCGCGACATTCAGCGTGCCGGTGCGCGCCTTCTCCGACAGCTCACCGAGCGCACGGGCGATCTCGTAGATGTCCTTGCGGTCCGCATCACGCACCACCGGCACCATCAGGCCGTTGGGCGTGTCCGCCGCGAAGCCCATGTGAATGTACTTCTTGAGGACCAGGTTCTCACCGGCCGCGTCCAGGGAGGAATTGAAGGTCGGGAAGTGATGCAACGCGCGCACGCAGGCGCGGATGATGAAGGCCAATGGCGTCAGCTTGATGCCCTGCTCGGTAGCCTTCACTTTGAGTTTGTTGCGCAGCTCTTCCAGGGCCGTGATATCCGCTTCATCGAACTGCGTGACGTGGGGCAGATTCACCCAGCTGGCATGCAGCCGCGCACCTGAGATTTTCTGGATGCGCGTCAGCGGCTTGGTTTCCACCGTGCCGAAGGCTGCGAAGTCCACCACCGGTACGCTGGGCAGGCCGCGGCCGCCCGACACGCCCGCCTTGCCGGCCTGCGCCGCGCCGCCGGCGCCACTGAGCGCCTGCTTCACGAAGCCCTTGACGTCATCCTCCGTGATCCGCGACTTGAAGCCCGTACCACTCACCCGCACCAGATCGACACCCAGTTCACGCGCGAAGCGCCGTACCGAAGGACTGGCATGCGCCGAGGAGAAGCCACTTTCATTGACGGCGGCCAACGTCGCGCCACCCGCGGCGGCAGGCGCAGCATTCGCGGCGGCCGGTGCCGCCGGCGCCGCAGCGGCCTTGGGTGCCGCAGCCGGCGCCGGCGTTGCTGGCGCATCCGGCGCAGGTGCAGTGCCAGCTGCCGGTGCCGCGGCAGGCGCTGCCGAGGCGTCATCGGCCACCTGCACGGTCGCGACCACATCACCCGGCGATATGGTCCCGCCCTTGGTGGCGATGATCTTCTCGATAGTGCCGGCCACCGAGGACGGGACGTCCATGGTGGCCTTCTCGGTCTCCAGGGTGATCAGCGGGCCGTCGACCTCAATGGTGTCGCCGGGCTTGACGAGGACGTCGATGACGGCCACATCCTTGAAGTTGCCCATGTCGGGCACTCGCACTTCTATGACGCGAGTCACTGTTTATTCTCTTTGGATGTTGATCAGGAGTTCAAAGGGTCGGCCTTCGCCGAATCGATACCCAGGGCCGTAATGGCCTTGCCCACGGTGGCGCGATCAATCTTGCCCTCGTCGGCCAGCGCCTTGAGTGTCGCCACCACGATGAAGTTGTGATCCACTTCAAAGTGCCGGCGCAACGCCGCGCGGCTGTCGGAGCGACCGTAGCCGTCCGTGCCCAGCGTGACATAGCGCTTGTCCACCCACTGGCGGATCTGGTCGGGCACCGTGCGCATGTAGTCGGTGGCGGCAATGATCGGGCCATCGACATCCTTCAGGCAAGTGCTCACGTAGGGCACTTTTGCGGTGGCCTGGGGGTTGAGCATATTGTGGCGTTCGCAGTCCAACGCTTCGCGGCGCAGTTCACTGAAGCTGGTCACCGAGAAGATATCCGCCGGCACACCGTAGTCCTTCTCCAGCACCTGGGCGGCCGCGATGCATTCACGCAGGATGGTGCCGGAACCAAACAGGGTCGCGCGCACCTTGCCCTTGCCCCCGGTCTGCAGCCGGTACATGCCCTTCAGAATGCCCTCCTCCGCGCCCTTCGGCAGCGGCGGCTGAGCGTAATTCTCGTTCATCACCGTGATGTAGTAGAACACCCGCTGCTGCTCCACGTACATGCGCCGCATGCCGTCATGGATGATGACGGCAAGTTCATAGGCGAACGTCGGGTCGTAGCTCACGCAATTGGGGATGGTGCTGGCATGAAGCAGGCTGTGACCGTCCTGGTGCTGCAGCCCTTCACCCGCGAGGGTCGTACGACCGGCCGTGGCGCCGAGCAGGAAGCCGCGTGCCTGGATGTCACCGGCAGCCCACAGGAAGTCACCGACCCGCTGGAAGCCGAACATCGAGTAATAGATGTAGAACGGCACCATGTTGATGCCGTGATTGGCGTAGGCCGTGCCCGCCGCGATCCACGAGCAGGTCGCGCCGGCCTCGTTGATGCCCTCTTCGAGCATCTGGCCCTTCTTGTCCTCGCGATAGGACATCAGGGTCTCGGAATCCTGCGGTGTGTACAGCTGGCCCACCGATGAATAGATGCCGATCTGGCGGAACAGGCCTTCCATGCCAAAGGTGCGCGCCTCATCCGGCACGATCGGCACGATGTTCTTGCCGATGGTCTTGTCTTTGAGCAGCACTGTGAGAATGCGCACGAAGGCCATGGTGGTGGAGATCTCGCGCTCACCGGTGCCTTCGAGCATGGCCTCGAAGGCCGACAACGGCGGGATCACCAGCGCGGGGGCGGTATTGGTGCGCACCGGCAGGTAACCGCCCAGCGCATTGCGCCGGCTGTGCAGGTACTTGGACTCGGCCGAATCCTCGGGCAGCTTCAGGTAGGGCAACTTGGCCAGGTCGTCGTCGGCGACCGGCATGGCGAAGCGATCGCGGAACGCACGCAGGCCCTCCGTGTCCACCTTCTTCTGCTGATGCGCGACCATCTGGCCCTCGCCGGCCTTGCCCAGGCCGAAGCCCTTGACCGTATGCGCGAGAATGACCGTGGGCTGGCCCTTGTGATTGGATGCCGCGTAGTAGGCCGCGAACACCTTCTGCGCATCGTGGCCGCCGCGTTTGAGGGCATAGATGTCCTCATCGCTCATGTTGGCGACCATCTCGCGGGTCTCAGGATACTTGCCGAAGAAATGCTCGCGCGTATACGCGCCACCCTTGGCCTTGTAGTTCTGGTACTCGCCGTCGACCGTCTCTTCCATGACCTTGCGCAGCAGACCCTTCTGGTCGCGCGCCAGCAGCGCATCCCAGCGCCCTCCCCACAGCACCTTGATCACGTTCCAGCCGGCGCCCAGGTAGGCGGCCTCCAGCTCCTGGATGATCTTGCCGTTGCCGCGCACCGGACCATCCAGGCGCTGCAGGTTGCAGTTGATGACGAACACCAGGTTGTCGAGCTTCTCGCGCACCGGCATGGTGAGCGCGCCCATGGACTCCGGCTCGTCGGTCTCGCCGTCGCCCAGGAAACACCACACCTTGCGGTCCGTCGGCGGCACCAGGCCGCGATGTTCCATGTAGCGCACGAAGCGCGCCTGGAAGATCGCCATCATCGGACCCAGGCCCATCGACACCGTCGGGAACTGCCAGAAATCCGGCATCAGCCAGGGATGCGGATAGGAGGACAGGCCCAGCCCCGGCCCCTCGGCTTCCTGGCGGAAGCGGTTCAGTTGCTCCTCGGAGAGGCGTCCTTCCATGAAGGCGCGCGCGTAAATGCCGGGCGAGGAATGTCCCTGCATGAACACCATGTCGCCGGGATGCTGCGCGGAAGGCGCACGCCAGAAGTGATTGAAGCCCACCTCGTACAGGGTGGCCGAGGAGGCGTAGCTGGCCAGATGGCCGCCGAACTCGGAGGAGATCTTGTTGGCCTTGAGCACCATCGCGACCGAGTTCCAGCGCAGGTAGGCCTCGATGCGGCGCTCCAGCGCCCGATCACCGGGATATGCCTGCTGCTGCCCCACCGAGATGGTATTCACATAAGCGGTGTTGGGCTTGAACGGCAGATAGGCCCCGGACCGCCGCGTGTGGTCGATCAGACGCTCCAGCAGAAAGTGCGCACGGTCCGCGCCATGCGTCTTCAGAACGGAGTCGATCGACTCCAGCCACTCCTGGGTTTCGGTCGGATCGAGATCTTGCAATTTGGGAAGTTCGGTCATGGCGGCTCTTAAAACTCCGCCGCAGTCAGCGGCGCTATAACTCCGCCGCACGCCGCGGCCCCGCAGGCACGGGCGCGAACGGATGCTGTGCTAGGATGCGCAATTGGACTGCGCGTGAATTCGCGTTGAATCAAGCTGGGTAATGATCCGGATTTCACTGGCGACGGTCAAGCAAGCATGGCGGAACGGGGCTCTTTCCTTTTGCCGGTCCAGGTACCCCCGCGGATCGAGCGCGTTGCGCGCCTGTCGGTGCGTGTTGCCGACACCCTCGACGCAATACTAGTCATCATTCCCATGGATGCCTCCGCTGCGGTGTTTTCAGCACTGCCGCAGGCGCAAATCTGGCGCCAGCTGCATGCCACACGGCCCGGCCAGAAGACCGGTAGCGGTCCTGGCAGCGTCCGCAGCGTGAATCTCGCCAACTCACCGCAGACCCGACTCATATTGGGAGTGATGCCGCGCAATGCAAGCGCCTTCGAAGTGCTGTCATTGGCCGGTCGCATGGCGCGGGACCTGGGCAGTTGCACGCCAGGGGCGATTGCCCTGGCTGCGCCCACGGAAGCCTCAGGCGACCCCAACCGGACGCTCGAGGCCCTGCTCAGCGCCACCCTTGCCTGCGCCTTTGACATGCCCAGCTTTCGCAGTACCCGCAAACGCGCGCGCACCCTGCAACGGGTGGCCGTGGTCGGCGGATCGCTGGATCTGCGCCGCGTCCAGATCGCCGCGCAGGCCAATGGCCTGGCGCGCTGGCTCACGGCCCTGCCGCCCAACAAACTCGATGCGAGTGGCTACCAGCACGTGCTGCGCGCGCTGGCCCGCAGGCACGGTCTGAAGTTCCGCTGGCTGTCGGAAGCTGCGCTGAAGCGGCTCGGCGCCGGCGCCTTCCTTGCCGTCGCGCAGGGCAATGCCCGGCGCACCGCCGGCATTGCCCACCTGAGCTATCGGCCGCCCCGCCACCGTGGCCGCGCCGATGTGGCCCTGGTGGGCAAGGGCGTGCTCTTCGATACCGGCGGCACCAATCTCAAACCCCATCGCGGCATGCTCGACATGCACACCGACATGAACGGCAGCGCGGTGGCGCTGGCCACGCTGTGTGCCTGCGCCGAAAACCGCGCGCCGCTGGCCGTGGATGCCTGGCTCGCCATCACCGAGAATCGCACCGGCCCTGAAGCGTACGTGCCCCAGGATGTCGTCACGGCGGTCAATGGCACCAGCATCCAGGTGATTCACACGGATGCCGAGGGACGCATGGTGCTGGCGGACACGCTGGCGCTGGTCGGGCGCACGCGCCCGGCGCTCATCATCGACTACGCGACCCTCACCGGCGCCTGCATCACGGCCCTGGGCGAGCGCATGAGCGGCATCTTCGTGCAGCCGCCCGCGCTGGCGCCCATCGCGCTGGCGGCTGGAGAGTCCAGTGGTGAGCGGGTGTGGAATTTTCCCATGGAGGCCGACTACGACGCCGAGCTCGAAAGCCGCATCGCCGATGTCATGCAATGTACCCCGGACGGCAAGGCGGACCATATCCTCGCGGCGCGCTTCCTGGCGCGTTTCGTGCCCGCGGCCACGGCCTGGATTCACATGGATCTGGCCGCTGCCGTCCACAGTGGCGGCCTGGCCCATATCAACACCGATATCACCGGCTTCGGCGTGCGTTACACCCTGGAACTGCTGCGCAGTGGCAAGCTGCCGCTGCCCACCGGAAAACCCAAGCGATGACGACTTTGACCCTGCGCCGTCCCGATGACTGGCATCTGCACCTGCGCGATGGTGCCGCACTGGCCGCGGTGCTGCCCTTCACGGCAGCGCGCTTCGGACGGGCGATCGTCATGCCGAATCTCAAGCCACCGGTCACCACGACCGCCATGGCGCTGGCCTATCGCGAGCGGATACTGGCCGCGCTGCCGCAAGGTTCTGGCTTTCAGCCCCTGATGACTTTGTATCTGACCGACCGCACCGACCCGGCGGAAGTGGCACGGGCGCGCGCCAGTGGTCACATCGCCGGTTTCAAACTCTATCCCGCCGGTGCCACCACCCACTCCGAAGCGGGTGTCACGGATCTGCGCAATATACGGCGGGTGCTGGAGCAGATGAGCGAGCACGGCATGGTGCTGCAGGTCCACGGCGAGGTGACACTGGCCGATGTCGATGTGTTCGATCGCGAGGCACGCTTCATCGATGAGGTGCTGCTGCCGCTGTGCGTGCGCCATCCGGGCCTGCGCATCGTCTTCGAGCACATCACCACGCGCCGCGCCGTCGAATTCGTGCGTGCGGCGCGCGCCGGCGTCGCGGCCACGATCACGCCGCAGCATCTGATGATGAATCGCAATGCCTTGTTCGTCGGCGGCATCCGGCCGCATCTGTACTGCCTGCCGGTGCTCAAGACCGAAGCGGACCGTGAGGCGCTGATCGAGGCGGCGACCAGCGGCGACCCGCGCTTCTTCCTGGGCACCGACAGCGCGCCGCACGCCCGGCATACCAAGGAAACCGCCTGTGGCTGTGCCGGCATTTTCAGCGCGCATGCGGCGATCGAACTGTATGCGGAAGTGTTTGACAGCGTCGGCCGGCTGCCGCTGCTGCCCGGATTCGCCTGCGAGTTTGGGCCCGATTTTTATGGTCTGCCGCGCAATCCCGATTTCATCACCCTGGTCGCCGATCCTTGGAAGGTTCCTGATACATATGACTTTGGTGGCGAAACGCTGGTGCCGCTGCGGGCGGGCGAAATGATCGGCTGGCGCATGACCGGGGCCGCGCATCCGTGAGCGAGTACGAAGAGGTCACCCGCACCGCGACCGCCGCGCTCATGAGCCGCCGTTTCCGCGGCTTTCTACCCGTGGTCGTCGATGTCGAAACGGGCGGTTTCAACTCGCGCACTGATGCATTGCTGGAAATCGCCGCGGTGTTCATTGACATCGACGCCAGCGGCACCCTGTCGCGCGGTCTGACTCACAGCTTCCACGTGCAACCGTTTCCGGGTGCGCGCATGGATCCGGCCTCATTGAGTGTCACCGGCATCGATCCCTATCACCCATTGCGACCGGCGTTGCCGGAACGCGAGGCCATCCAGCGCATCTTCCGGGAGGTGCGCCATCAGCTCAAAGCCTACGACTGCCGGCGGGCCATCCTGGTCGGCCACAACGCGGCCTTCGATCTGGGGTTCGTGAATGCCGCGCTGGAACGAACCGACGTCAAGCGCAGCCCCTTCCATCCGTTCTCGTGCTTCGATACGGCAACCCTGGCCGGCGCGGCGCTGGGACAGACGGTGCTCGCCAAGGCCGTGGCGGTCGCCGGCATACAGTGGGACGCGAGCTCGGCACACTCCGCCTCCTATGACGCCGAGCGTACCGCCGATGTGTTCTGTTTTGTCTGCAACCGCATGCAGACGACCTATGCGGCGGCCCAGGATCGGGCCGGCGAACTGGGATGGTTCGACACCGCTCCGGGCGAAGCAGGCGCACCTGAGGTCTAGCGCCCGTGGCCGGGCGCCGACCCGCCAGGAATTCAGGCCGCGACGGCGCCGCTTTCCTGCAGCAGCTTCTTCAGTTCGCCGCTGTGATACATCTCCAAGGCGATGTCACAACCGCCCACGAGTTCACCATTGATGTACAGCTGCGGGTACGTGGGCCAGTTTGAGTAGCGCTTCAGCGCCTCGCGCAGCTCCGGCTCCTCGAATATGTTCACGTGCTTGAACTGCGCGCCCACGGCCTTCAGGGCCGCCGCGGTCTGCGCCGAAAAGCCACACTGCGGAAAATCCGGTGTGCCCTTCATGAACAGCACCACCGGCGCCGAATTGAGCTCGGCCTTGATCTTTTCCTCGACGTCCATAATCCAGTCCTCTTGATGGCGGCCAAGGGCCGCTGCGGGCGATAAGGCGGATTATGGGGGCTGGGGGGCCTTTCTTCAAACCAGCGCCCCAGGGCGGCTTCCGGGCTTGCTCCGGACCTTGGGTCATGAGGTAGATTTCCGCCAAGGGAGAGCCATGGTCGATTCGGATGGATCCGCGGAGAAACTCACCGCTTCGGCCTGTGCCGCGCGCACGGGGCTGACGGTCCGGGCGCTGCGCGTGTACGAGCGCAGCGGCCTTTTGAACCCGCCTCGAGCCCGAAGCGGTTGGCGGCAGTACGGCCGCCGCGAGCTGACCAGGCTCAACACCATTTGCGTGCTCAAGACTGCCGGGCTCACCCTTGCCCAAATCCGCGCTGTCCTGCGGCGCAACGACCCGCCGCTGCAGGAGATTCTTCAGACCCAGCTGGAAAACTGGAAAAAGCGCAAGGAGGACGCAGAGCGCGGACGGCGTACCGCACAGGCCGCACTGCAACAGCTGCGGACCCACCGCGCACTTGATATCGACCTGTTGTGTGAACTGATCAGAAGCAACCATGTGACCGGCGATATTGGCGAAATAGGCGAGTTCATGCAGCGCATCCTGGCCTTGCCCGCGAAGGAACGCGCGGCATGGGCCAGTCGCCATAACGAGGAAATCAATCCGCAATCCGCACAGGACTTTCAGGAGGCGGTGCGAACGCGGATTGATCCGGCGCTGGAAAGGCTGCTGGCAGGCGGCGCGCCCGCCTCATCACCCAAGGTCCAGAAAATCATCACCGAATACCTCCAGCTGATGTGCCAACACGCAGTGCGCGAGACCGCGATCGAGTGGTTGACTCGCGCAACCATAGCGCGGCATGTGCTGCCCCGCCTGAAGCAACGCCCCACGCAGGACAGTGACGTAATCAGCAGTCAGTGGACCTCCAACCCCTTCCTGGTTGGATTCTTCGCGGAGGCCGAACGGCACTCCGCGCAGTGCAAGGCACTCGACAAAATGCTGGTTGCGGTCAAAGACTCGTTGCAATCCGAGATCGAACCGCACTCGAAGCCAGCGCAACGCCTGGTTGCGAAGTTTTTTGCTATTTGCCGCAAGTACGCGCTGGGAGATCCCGGCATTTACGCCCAATGGGCCGAACTCGTCAGACCACCGCCTGCAACCATGACGGAGGCAGAAGACCGCAGGATCTGGCAGTTCTTGGCCCATGCCATCGCGACGATGCACAGCACAGAACACCGCTAGGCGGAAGTCTCCACAAACGGGTGGGGTCGTTGCAGAATTTTCCGCAACGAATGGATCGACATGCCAATCGGGACCATCAGGACCGCCAGGACGAGCGCAACGGTCAGCCACAGCCACAAGACTGGCAGACGATGCGCCATATCCCACGGGATAAGCCATGTCAGATACGTACACCACCAAATCTGACCAATCATCACGGCAAACCAGGCGACGGTAGCACGCGGCTTTGCAATCTGACCGAGCACGGCTGGGACTGTCACCAGCGCAATCAGCAGGAACGTTACCGCCACCTTCGTGTAGCCAATGTTCGGCGGATGCTCCAGCGCGATCAGCCGCAGTGCGATGATCAGTAACGCTGCCAATCCTAATGCAGGCAGGCTCAGAGCAACCAGAAGCAGGCGTCGCAGCTGCTGCCTGCCCCCACCCAGGCCAGGTAGCAGGGCCAACTCGGTCAGTGCTCCGCCTCGGGCATTGAAAATCCCGATCAGGCGCCGCAGTGGCCATAGCCAGCACAAAGCGATCCCAGGCACGAAGCCCACGACCTGCGCGACGTAGAAGACGATAGTGAAGCCGCGGGGGTTCATTGAACTTCTATAAAGCAGCACCAGGATCGGTAGGACCGCGATGGCGGCGCATAGTGACGCCAGCTCGAGCACGCGCCTTTGCCACGACGCAGGTGCATACGGCGAACCCAGTGCGATGCGCACTGCCCGCCAGGGATTTGGCCGTTGAACATGTACGAATGCAGGTGCCGCCGCGCTGACCCGGGCGCCGGGCACCTTGCGGGCCCGAGCGCGCCGCTGCCACAGGAGCGCTCCTGCCGTACCCGCGACTGATCCCATTGCGACCATCACAATGTCACGCGTACCTCCGTGCAATGACCATACGAGTACGCACGGAGCCACGAAAAGCAGCGCGAACATGCCGATCAGCGCGCCAACCAGCAGCTGCCCATGCTGCGGCACACGCAACTCCCGCAGATCGCGCATGAAGCCTGCCAGGTGGAACACCAGCAACCAGGAACACACCACATTCAGGCCGGCGAGCGCGATACCGGCAAACCCACTGCTGCCGCGCGCCCAAACTATGGTCGCGTAGATCTCCGCAGCGGCTGCCCACCCGCCAAAGATCAGCACCAGCGTGGCCGTCAGAACCTGCGTTCCGTAAAATGCGCCGCCAACAATCCGCATCCACCGCGTCATTTCAGGAACCACGCGGCGCCGGGCTGGTCCGTGATTTCAATGAACAGATCCTCGAGATTCATCGCCTCGAGCGTGCCGCCGCTTGCCGTCGCCGCACTTGGCCAGGGCGCAAGGCCTCTCCGTGTCAGCACAATGGACACTCCGCCGTCGGGTCGGCGGCGGCGTGCAATCTCACCGGGCAGGGGCTTGCTGAGGCCAACGGCCGCCTCGCGCGACAGACTCAAGCGCGCGTGCGTCTCCTTGAGGTCATCCATTGCCGTGTCGAGCAACAGCCTGCCCTCGTGCAGGAAGCAGACGTGGGAGGCGACGCGCTCCAGGTCCGACACGATATGCGTGGAGAACAGCACGGTCATGCCGGCTTCACCGGCGCGCAGGGCAATCTCGCGCAGGAAATCCCGACGCGCCACCGGATCCAGGGCGGACGCGGGCTCATCGAGGATCAGCAGTTCGGGACAGCTGGCCAGCACGCGAATCAGCGCAACCCGCTGCCGCTCACCCGGCGACAGCTTTGCCAGGCCCTGCGATGGCGGAATATTCCAGCGCATCAGGCAATTCCACATGTATTCGCTGTCCCAGCGCGGGTAAAAGCTGCCCACGAACTGCAGCATGCTTTCCACCGTCATCCAGTTCAGGGCATCCGGTTGCTGGGGCACATATCCCAGCCGCGTTTTCGAAGCGTCGGTCATCTGCAGGGCGGGCTCCCCAAGGAGCATGGCGGAGCCGGACTCAGGCATCAGCAGTCCCACCAGAATGCGCATCAGAGTGGTCTTGCCGGCCCCATTGCTGCCGATGAGGCCCAACACCGCGCCTTTTGGAATCGAAAGGCTCACATCGTCGAGAACCTTCCGGCCACCGAAGCGCTTATGAATGTTCCGGCAGATCACAGCAGACTCTTGAGGATCAATGGTTTCGGGTGCACTCACTGCGTTCATTGGTCAGCCTCCAGAAGCACTCGCAATCTTTCCAACACCGACTCAGCCGATAAGCCGAGTTCGCGCGCCTGACGCGCCAGTTCATCGAGTTGGGGCTGCAGTTGTTGCAGTCGCCGGTCAGTGGATTGGGCACGGCCGCGTTGTGTCGCGACCACCATGCCCTTGCCGCGTCGGCGCTCCAGAAGGCCCTCGGCTTCCAGCTGGCCGTAGGCCCGCGAGACGGTCATGGGATTGATGGCATGGCTGCCGGCGACGTCGCGCACCGAGGGAATCTCTTCCCCCGGGGACAGCCGGCCGCTGGCGATCAGACGGCGCAGCTGCTGGGCGATTTGCCGGTAGATGGGCTCGGCGGAGCTGGGTTGGATGAGTAGTTCGTCTGACTCCATGTGTATCGAGACACTAATACACGTGGGCGGACTTTGCAACTTACTCGATGCTGACCTCGGTGCACACCAGCTTGACGTCCAGGTATTCGGCCATCCCGAAGCTGGAGCCCTCCCGACCGATGCCGGATTCTTTTACGCCGCCGAACGGCGCCACCGTCGTTGATATCAACCCGGTATTCAGCCCGACCAT
>DATHOA010000031.1:0-25807 GCA_035485475.1 Steroidobacteraceae bacterium
GGTCGAGCCGGGCGACCAGCTGATCCTCACGGCCCAGTTGACGCGCAGCTTCAAGGGCATCTGGAAGTTCTCGAGCATCGCCTACGTTGGCACCACGGAGGTGGCCAGCGCCGACATGATGGTGGCGCCCGAGGTCTCCAAGTGACGCCGGCCGCACCATGATTGATTCGCACGCACTGGTTTCCCCCCGGGCACAGCTGGGGGAGGGCGTCACCGTGGGACCCTTCGCGGTCATCGGACCGGAGGTGGTGATCGGCGCGCGTACCACGGTGGGCGCGCATGCGGTGATCGAGGGGCCGACCCGCATCGGGCAGGACAATCAGATTTTCCAGTTCGCCTCCATCGGGGCAGCCCCGCAGGACAAGAAGTACAAGGGCGAGCCCACCCAGCTCACGATTGGCGATCGCAACGTTTTTCGTGAGTTCTGCACCATGAACCGTGGCACGGCCAGCGGGCGTGGGCTCACGAGCATCGGGTCGGACGGACTGTTCATGGCCTACTCGCATGTCGCGCATGATTGCGATATCGGCAACAAGGTGATCCTGGCAAACTGCGCCACGATGGGCGGCCATGTCCAGATCGGGGATTGGGTGCAGCTGGGGGGACTGTCGGCCATTCACCAGTTCTGCAAGATCGGAGCGCACGCCTTCGTGGCCGGCGGCGCGATCCTGACGCGTGATCTGCCGCCGTACGTCATGATCGCCGGCAATCCCGCCAAGCCGAATTCCATCAACTCCGAAGGCCTGAAGCGCCGCGGCTACACTCCCGGGCAGATCCGCAATCTGCGCCTGGCCTATCGCATTCTCTACCGCTCGGAGCTGAAACTGGCGGAGGCCATCGTGCGGCTCACGGAGCTCGCCCGCGACAATGCCGAAGTGCAGCCATTGCTGGCGTTCATCGATGCTTCCACGCGCAGCCTGGTGCGCTGACGGGCATTCGGCGTAAGCATGTCTGACCCGCTGGTAATCGGCCTGGTTGCCGGCGAATCCTCTGGTGACACCCTCGGTGCCGCATTGCTTGCGGCGCTGCGCGCCCGCGCCGGGGAGGTGCGTGCTTTCGGCATCGCGGGACCGAAGATGCGCAGTGCGGGGTGCGAGGTGTGGGCGGACTCGCATGAACTTGCGGTCATGGGCCTGATCGAACCGCTGGTGCACCTGCCGCGCCTGTTTGCGTTGCGGCGCCGGCTGGTGCGCGAGTTCACCGCGGCGCGCCCGCATGTGTTCGTCGGCATCGACGCGCCGGCCTTCAATATCGGGCTCGAGGCGCAGCTGCGGGCGCGGGGCATGGCCACGGTGCAGTACGTGAGCCCGCAGGTGTGGGCCTGGCGGCAGGGGCGCGTGCGCACCATCGCGTCCGCCTGCGACCTGGTGCTGTGCCTGTTCCCGTTCGAGTGTGAGTTCTACGCCACGCATGGCGTGCGCGCGCAATTCGTCGGCCATCCGCTGGCCGACCAGATACCGCTGCACACGGACCGTGCCGCCGCGCGCCAGGCGCTGGGTCTGGCCCCAGGGGCCACGGTCATCGCGCTGCTGCCGGGCAGCCGGCTCGGGGAGGTACGGCGCCTGGGCGCGGATTTCCTGCGCGCCGCGCTGTGGCTGCGCGGGCCGCGGCCGCAGGTGAAATTCATCGCGCCCATGGCCTCGCCCAGCGTACGCAGCATATTTGCGGGGCAACTGCAGCGGGTGGCGCCGGGCCTCGAGGTGCAGCTGTTCGAGGGCCAGGCGCAGCAGTCGCTGATCGCCGCGGATGCCGTGCTGGTGGCCTCCGGAACCGCAACACTTGAAACCCTGCTGATTCGTCGTCCCATGGTGGCCGCCTACCGGTTCAACGCGCTCACCGCCTTCCTGCTGCGCGGCATGGGCCTGGTGAAAGTCAGGCATTTCTCCCAGCCCAATCTCCTCACCGGAAAATCGCTGGTGCCGGAGTTCCTGCAGGAGGCTGTCAACGGGGAGGACCTGGGCCGGGCGCTGCTGCAGCAGCTCAACGATGTGCCGGGACGCGAGCTGCTGGAGGCGGAGTTCCTCAAGGTGCATCAGCAACTGCGGGTCGGTGCGGCCGAGCGCGCCGCGCAGGCCATTCTGGATCTACTGCGGGAGCGGGGGATCTACCGTGCTTGAGTATCTGATCGCCGGGGTCGATGAAGCCGGCCGCGGGCCGCTGGCCGGACCGGTGGTCGCCGCCGCGGTGATTCTGGATCCGCGGCGACGCATCACCGGCCTGAAGGATTCCAAGCAGCTCACGCCTGAACGGCGCGAGGTGCTGGCGCTGCGGATCCGCGCACGCGCCCTGTGCTGGGCGGTGGGCTGGTCCGAGTGTCATGAAATCGACGCCCTGAACATTCTCGAGGCCACACACCTGGCGATGCGCCGCGCCCTGCTGGGACTGGCCGTATGCCCGCGCAGCATCCTGGTGGACGGCAATCGCCTGCCGTGCCTGGGCGATATCGCCCCGCAGTGCGCGGTGCGCGCGATCATCCGCGGCGATTGCAGCGAGCCTGCGATCAGCGCCGCCTCGATTCTTGCGAAAACGCATCGTGACGCCGTCATGCGCCGGCTGGACGTCGTCTATCCCGGGTACGGTATGGCAGTGCACAAGGGCTATGGGACGGCGGATCATCTGGCGGCGTTGGTGCGCCACGCCGCGTGCGCCATCCACCGACGCAGTTTTGGGCCAGTATCGGCCCCGAACACGGCACTACCGGTAGAATCGATGTGACATGAAGGCGCAGTTTGTTCACTTGCGGTTGCACACCGAGTTCTCACTGGTGGACAGCATCGTGCGTGTGCCGGAGCTGGTGGCGGCGACGGCGAGCGCCGGCATGCCGGCCGTCGCGGTGACCGACCAGTACAACCTGTTCGCCATGGTGAAGTTCTATCGCGAGGGCCTGAGCCAGGGTGTCAAGCCCATCATCGGCGTCGACCTGCTGGTGGCCGAAACGGCCGAGCGCCGCGGCAGCTCGCGCCTGACCGTGCTGTGCCAGAACCAGGAGGGTTACCGCAATGTCACGCGCCTGGTGACCCGCGCCTACCTGGAGGGCCAGAAGAACGGTCCACCGATGGTGGAGCGCAGCTGGTTGACCCGCGAATCCCTTTCGGGCCTGATCGCACTGTCCGGCGGTGCCGCAGGGGACATCGGCTGCGCACTGGTGAATGGCCGACCCGCGGATGCGCAGGCGCACCTGGAGTTCTGGCTCAGCCGGTGCGGGGATCGTTTTTATATTGAGCTGCAGCGCCTGGGCCGGCCGGATGAGGAAAGCTACATCGCAGCGGCCGTGGAGCTGGCGGCCGCGCGCGGCGTGGCGGTGGTGGCCACCAATGACGTGCGCTTCCTTGCGGCCGCGGATTTTGAAACGCACGAAGCGCGCGTGTGCATCCAGGGGGGGCACCTGCTGACGGACCCGGCACGCCCGAAGCAGTACACGGCGCAGCAGTTCCTGCGCACTCCGGCACAGATGTGTGCATTGTTCAGCGACGTTCCGGAGGCGGTGGCCAACACCGTGCAGATCGCGCGGCGCTGCAACCTGGTGCTGAACCTGGGTCAGCCGCGCCTGCCTGACTACCCGGTGCCGGCCGGGATGACGACGGAGCAGTTCCTCACCAGTGAGTCGGTCGCGGGGCTTGCGGCGCGCCTGGCGCACACCCCGGAAGCCGCGCGGCCGCCGACCTATCGCGAGCGCCTGGACCTGGAGTTGAAGGTCATCTGTCAGATGGGCTTCGCGGGCTACTTCCTGATCGTGGCCGACTTCATCCGCTGGGCGCGCCAGAATGCGGTGCCGGTGGGGCCGGGACGCGGGTCCGGCGCAGGCTCGCTGGTGGCCTATTGCCTGGGGATAACGGACCTGGACCCGATCGAACACGATCTGCTGTTCGAGCGTTTCTTGAATCCCGAGCGCGTCTCGATGCCGGACTTCGACGTCGACTTCTGCATGGATGGGCGTGATCGCGTCATCGACTACGTGGCCCAGAAATACGGCCGTGATCGTGTCTCGCAGATCATCACCTACGGCACCATGGCCGCCAAGGCGGTGGTGCGCGATGTTGGCCGGGTGCTGGGATTAGGGTATGGCTTTGTCGACCGGATCGCGAAGCTGGTTCCCTTCGAGCTGGGGATCACGCTTGATGATGCGCTGACCAAGGAACCGGAACTGCGGCGCCTCTACGACACCGAGGATGAGATCCGCAATCTCATCGACCTGGCGCGCGCGCTGGAAGGCCTGACGCGCAATGCCGGCACCCATGCCGGCGGCGTGGTCATTGCGCCGTCGGTGCTGACGGATTTCGCGCCGTTGTACTGCGAAGCCGGCTCGACCAGCGTCGTGACCCAGTTCGACAAGGATGATGTCGAAGCCGCGGGCCTGGTGAAGTTCGATTTCCTGGGGCTGCGCACGCTGACGATCATCGACCGGGCGCTGGCGATCATCAATCAGACCCGCGCCGCGGCCGGTGAAGCGCCCGTTGCGATGAACGCACTGCCCGTGGGTGATGCGGCGACGTACGCATTGCTGCGCTCGGGTCGCACTACCGCGGTGTTCCAGCTCGAATCGCGCGGCATGCGCGATCTGATCCGGCGCCTGAAGCCGGATTGTTTCGAGGACATCGTCGCGCTGGTCGCATTGTTCCGCCCCGGCCCGCTCGAGTCGGGGATGGTGGACGACTACATCACCCGCAAGCGCGAACCGGTGAGCGGGGTGATCGATTACCTGCACCCGGACCTGAAGCCGGCGCTGGCATCGACGTATGGCGTCATCCTGTATCAGGAACAGGTGATGCAGATCGCGCAGATCCTTGCCGGCTACACCCTGGGCGGCGCGGATCTGCTGCGCCGGGCCATGGGCAAGAAGAAGGCCGAGGAGATGGCCGAGCAACGCTCCATCTTCGTCAGTGGTTCGGTCGCGCGCGGTGTGCCCGAAGCCCAGGCGGCGCATATCTTCGATCTGATGGAAAAGTTTGCCGGCTACGGCTTCAACAAGTCGCACTCGGCCGCCTATGCGGTGCTGTCGTACCAGACCGCGTACCTGAAGGCCCATCACACCGCGGCGTTCATGGCCGCAGTGCTGTCCGCCGATATGGATAACACCGACAAGGTGGTCTCGCTGATCGATGAGTGCAAGCAGCTGTCATTGGCCGTGCTGCCGCCGGATGTGAACAGTTCGCGGCATGAGTTCGCGGTCGCCGATGCGAAGACCATCCGCTATGGGTTGGGCGCCGTGAAGGGGGTCGGGCAGGGCGCCGTTGCGGCATTGATCGCCGAGCGCGAAGCCCACGGACCCTATCGCAGTCTGGCGGAACTGTGCCGGCGCACGGATCTGACGCGCATCAATCGGCGCACCCTGGAGGCGCTGATCCGTTCCGGCAGCATGGACAGCATCGGCCCGAACCGCGCGACACTGCTGGACAGTCTGCCGCGGGCGATGCAGCTGGGCGATCAGACGGCGCGTGCACACCAGGCCGGGCAGAACGACATGTTCGGCCTCAGTAACGTACCGCAGCCCACCGCGGCGCAGGCCGGCGATACCGTCAAGGCCATCGCGGATTTCAGCGAGGCGGTGCGGCTGCACGGTGAGCGGGAGACCCTGGGGCTGTATCTGACCGGACACCCCATCGACCGGTTCGAAGCGGACCTGCCGCGCTTTTCGGCGCAGCGCATCGGCGACCTGATCACCGAGAAGCCCGCCAGTTCCGGCGAGGGCGAACGCGGCTTCAGCCGTGGGCGGCTGGTGACGGTGGCGGGACTGGTGGATGAGATCCGCAAGCGTGGCCAGCGGGTGAGCATCATCCTGGATGACCGCACGGGCCGCATCGAGGCCACGCTGTTCGAGGAGGTGTTCCAGCGCCACCGTGACCTCATCGTCAAGGATGCCATCGTGCTGGTCGAGGGCCACTTCCGCTTCGATGAGTTCGGGGATGCCTGGCGGATTTCGGCGCGCAAGATCACCGACCTGAATGCGGTGCGCGAGCAGCAGGCCCGGCGGCTGGTCCTCAATCTGCCGCAAAAGTCGGATCGCAATGCAATGCTCACGCGCCTGGCGGAGGTGCTGGCGCCGTGGCGCAACGGCCCCTGCCAGGTCACCGTCCAGTACCGGACGGCCCAGGCCAGTGGCGCCCTGGACCTGGGGCCGGAGTGGAACGTGCGCCCGGGAAGGGAGCTCCTGGAGCACCTGGAGGAGCTGGTGGGCCGGGAAGGCATGCGGGTGCTGTACGGGCCCGTGGGAGCCTCCGGCGCCCCCTGACTTGCGTTACCATTCGACCCTATGGCGGAACGATCACATTCATGGCTGTAGCCTTTCTGGACTTCGAACAACCCATCGCCGAGCTCGAAGCGAAGATCGAGGAGCTGCGGCACGTGACCTCGGAATCCGAGGTCAGTATCAAGGACGAGATCGCGCGGCTGCAGGCCAAGAGTCGCCAGCTGACGCGCAATATTTTTGCGAATCTCACCCCCTGGCAGATCACGCAGCTGGCGCGCCACCCGCAGCGGCCCTACCCGCTCGACTACACCGGCATGATCCTCAGCGAGTTCAGCGAGCTGCACGGGGATCGCATGTACGGCGATGACATGGCCATCGTGGGCGGCCTGGGGCGGCTGGAGAACCGCGTCGTCATGATCATCGGCCACCAGAAGGGGCGCGACACCAAGGAGCGGGTGCGGCGCAACTACGGCATGCCCAAGCCGGAGGGGTACCGCAAGGCGCTGCGTCTGATGAAGATGGCCGAACGCTTCGGTCTGCCCATCATCACCTTCATCGACACCCAGGGCGCCTACCCGGGCATTGGCGCCGAGGAGCGCGGCCAAAGTGAGGCCATCGCGCGCAATCTGTTTGAAATGGCGGTGCTGGGCACGCCCATTGTCACGGTCGTGACGGGCGAGGGCGGCTCCGGTGGCGCGCTGGCGATCGGCGTGTGCGACCGGCTGATGATGCTCCAGTACAGCACCTATTCGGTCATTTCACCCGAGGGCTGCGCCTCCATCCTGTGGCGCAGCGCGGACAAGAAAGAGGCGGCTGCCGAGGCGTTGGGCATTACCGCCGGACGTTTGAAGCAGCTGGGACTCATCGATGAGCTGCTCGAAGAGCCTCTGGGCGGGGCGCATCGTGATCCGGTGGCGACGGCGGCTTCGCTGAAGGAAGCCGTGATTCGCCATCTGGATGAGCTCGAAACCTTGAGCAAGGAGGAACTCCTGGCCCGCCGCGCCGCGAAGATTGCGGGCTTTGGCGTGTTCTCCGAGGACGGGGCGGAGTAATTGCGCGGCGCGCGCGCTCCGCTTCCCACTCCCGCCTGGGTTCATTCGCAGCTGCTCAAACTACAGCCGCAGGCCGCCACGGCGCCCGTGTGCGTAGCCTTCAGTGGGGGCGAGGATTCCACGGCGCTGCTGACCCTGCTGGCCGAAGTGCCCGCGCTGCGCGCGCGTTTGCGCGCGGTACACATCGATCACGGTCTGCACCCGGACTCACGCTCCTGGGCGCGCGCCTGCCGCGCGCGCTGTCGGCTGCTGCAGGTACCCTTGGTCGTACGGCGCCTGACGCTGGCGCGCACCAAGGGGCAATCCCTGGAAGCGCTGGCGCGCGCCGCTCGCTATGCGGCGCTGGCGGCCGCTTTGCGGCCGGGCGAGGTGCTGCTTACCGCCCACCATCTGGAGGACCAGCTCGAGACGGTGCTGCTGCAGCTGCTGCGCGGCGCGGGACTGCCCGGACTGGCGGCGATGCCGGCGGTGGCGCCACTGGGGGCCGGGGTCCTGGTGCGACCGTTGCTGGGCGTGTCGCGGGCGCAGCTGCGTGCCGTGGTGCAGGCGCGTGGCCTGCACTGTCTGGAGGATCCCTCCAACGCGGATGAGACCTTTGATCGCAACTACCTGCGCCGCCAGGTGCTGCCGGCCATCGTGAGCCGCTGGCCAGCCGCGGCGCGCACCGTGGCCCGCAGCGCGCGCCATATCGGCGCGGCCCAGGACCTGCTCGACCGGCTGGCGCGCGCGGATGTCGCGCGCGCCGCGGATGGAGCGGCCCTGTCGGCTGCCGCATTGCGGGCGTTGCCGCTGGAGCGGCGCCGCAATGCCCTGCGGTACTGGATCAGCCACTCCGGCCGCGTGGTGCCGGATGCGCAGCGCCTGGAGGAGATTGCCGTGACGCTGCTCGCGGCCCGAGCGGGCGCCAATCCGGTGGTGGCCTGGGGCCTGACCACAGTCCAGCGGCATGCAGGACAACTCACCCTCGACACGGTGCGGCCGGTCGGCGCCGGCTATGAACTGACCTGGCATCCGCACCGCGCGCCCCGGCTCACCTTGCCGGCGGGCTGCGGGCGCCTGGAACTGGTGCCTGCGGCGCATGGGCTCATCGATGCGAGCACGCTGCCGATGCAGCTGACGGTCAGGACGCGCCGCGGGGGCGAACGCCTGCGGCCGCGCAGCGGCGGACCCTCGCGCAGCCTGAAGAGTCTGCTCCAAAGTGAGGGCATCGCACTCGGCGAGCGCCAGACTGTGCCGTTGCTGTTTGCCGGGCAGAACCTGGTAGCCGCCGGTGACCTGTGGGTGGATGCGCGCTGGCAACCGGGTGCGCAAAGCGCAAAACGCCTGCGACTCATCTGGCACAGACCCGCATGATTTGATAGTCTGTTCGCCCGTCGAGCCTGCACACCTGCAGGACCGTTTTTGTCCGACGGAATCCCCATCTGCCCATGAGCCGTTTCGTTTTCGTAACTGGCGGTGTCGTTTCCTCGTTGGGGAAAGGCATCGCAGCAGCTTCCCTTGGTGCCATCCTCGAGGCCCGCGGCCTGACGATCGCCATGGTGAAGCTCGATCCCTATATCAACGTCGATCCGGGCACGATGAGCCCGTTCCAGCACGGCGAGGTCTTCGTCACCCAGGACGGGACCGAGACCGACCTGGACCTGGGTCATTACGAGCGCTTCGTGCGCACGACCACCGGTCGGCACAGCAACTTCACCACCGGCCGCATCTACGAGCGCGTGATTGCCAAGGAACGCCGCGGTGACTACCTCGGTGCGACGGTACAGGTGATTCCGCACATTACCGATGAGATCAAGCGCAGCATCAAACTCGGCGCCAATGAGGCCGACGTGTGCATGGTCGAGATCGGCGGCACCGTCGGCGATATCGAGTCGCTGCCGTTCCTGGAGGCCATCCGCCAATTGGGCGTGGAGCTGGGCCGCAGCAACTGCGTGTTCATGCACCTGACCCTGGTTCCCATCGTGGGCGGGCCTGATTCCGGAGAGATCAAGACCAAGCCCACGCAGCACTCCGTCAAGGAACTGCGCGGCATCGGCATCCAGCCGGACATACTGCTGTGCCGTTGCAAGCACCCGCTGCCCGAAGAACAGCGGCGCAAGATAGCCCTGTTCACCAATGTCGAAGAGCGCGCGGTGATCTCGGCCGTGGATTCCGATGACATTTACAAGATTCCGCTGCTCCTGCGCGATCAGGCGCTGGATGACATCGTCGTCGACAAGCTGGGCCTGTCCGTGCCGCAGACGGATCTTGCCGAATGGCGTCAGGTCGTCGCGGCCAAGGCCAACCCGGATGGCCAGGTCGACATCGCGATGGTCGGTAAATATGTGCAGGCGCGCGACTCTTACATTTCGCTCAATGAGGCGCTCACGCATGGCGGCCTGAAGACCCGCACGCGGGTGAATGTGCACTACATCGAATCCACCGACATCGAGCAGCATGGCACCCATGCGCTGGCCGGCATGGATGCCATCCTGGTGCCCGGTGGCTTCGGGGAACGGGGTATCGAAGGCAAGATCGCGGCCGTGCGTTATGCGCGGGAAAATGGCATTCCCTATCTGGGCCTGTGTCTGGGGATGCAGATTGCGATCGTGGAGTTCGGCCGCAATGTGCTGGGCTTTGCCGATGCCAACAGCACCGAGTTCAACCGCGCCACGCCGCACCCGGTGATCGCACTGATCGCGGAGTGGCAGGACACGGCGCTGGGTTCCCAGATCCGGGATGAGAAGTCAGGCAAGGGCGGCACCATGCGCCTGGGCGCACAGGAAGTGCTGCTGAGCGCGGGCACGCACGTGCGTGACCTGTACGGCCGCGATACCATTTTCGAGCGCCATCGACATCGCTTCGAGTTCAACAACACCTACATGGAACGCTATACCCGCGGCGGCCTGAAGTTCGCGGGGATCTCGCGCGATGACCTGGTTGAGATCATCGAGCTGCCCGATCATCCCTGGTTCGTCGCGACCCAGTTCCATCCGGAGTTCACCTCGACGCCGCGCGATGGACATCCGCTGTTCGCGGGATTCATCCGCGCCGCGCGCGCCCACCGTGCATCGCAGCTGCCCGCTGCCGCGGGAGCATGAAGCTCGCGGGCCACAGCGTAGGTCCGGATCAGCCGCTGTTCCTGATCGCCGGGCCGTGCGTCATCGAAGGCGCCACGCTCACGCAGGAGATCGCCGGCAGGCTGGTGGAGATCACTGCGAAGCTTGGCATTCCGTTCATCTTCAAGGCCTCCTTCGACAAGGCCAACCGCTCATCGCGCAGCAGCTATCGCGGCCCGGGCCTGGAATCCGGCCTGGCGGTGCTTGAAGCGGTGCGCAAGACCTTCAAGGTCCCGGTACTCACGGATGTTCACGAGGACACCCCGTTGGCTGAAGTGGCCGCCGTGGTCGACGTACTGCAGACCCCGGCCTTCCTGTGTCGCCAGACCAACTTCATCATCGGGGTGGCATCGCAAGGCAAGCCCGTAAACATCAAGAAGGGTCAGTTCCTGTCGCCGTGGGAAATGCGCAACGTGGTCGACAAGGCGCGCAGCACGGGCAACGCCGACATCATGGTGTGCGAGCGCGGCTTTTCATTCGGCTACAACAATCTCGTCACCGACATGCGCGCGCTGGCCATCATGCGCGAGACCCAGTGCCCCGTGGTGTTCGATGCCACGCACTCCGTGCAGCTGCCCGGCGGGCAGGGCAATGCGTCGGGCGGTCAGCGCGAGTTCGTGCCGGTGCTGGCGCGTGCGGCCGTCGCGGCCGGCGTCGCCGGAGTGTTCATGGAGACGCATCCGCAGCCTGACAAGGCGCTCTCCGATGGCCCCAATGCCTGGCCGCTGGCGCGCATGCAATCGCTGCTGGAAACGCTGGTCGAACTGGACCGTACCGTCAAGACAAGACCCTTCGAGGAATCGCTGCTATGAGTCGTATAGTCGAAATCCGCGGACGCGAAATCATGGATTCCCGCGGTAATCCCACGGTCGAGGCCGATGTCATCCTCGAATCCGGCGCGCTGGGTCGGGCCGCGGTGCCCTCCGGCGCCTCCACCGGTACGCGCGAAGCGGTGGAACTGCGCGACGGGGATGCGAAGCGTTACGGCGGCAAGGGCGTACTGAAGGCCGTGGAGCATGTGAACACCGTGCTGCGTCAGGCGTTGCTGGGCCGCGATGCGCGTGACCAGGAAGGCCTCGATGAGGCCATGATCGATCTTGACGGTACGGAGACCAAGGGGCGCCTGGGCGCCAATGCGCTGCTGGCCATTTCGCTGGCGACGGCACATGCCGCGGCGACCTCCGAGAAGCTGCCGCTGTTCAAATATGTCGGCAAGGGGCGTGAGCCGGTGATGCCGGTGCCGATGATGAATATCATCAATGGCGGGGCCCATGCCAACAACAGTCTCGACATCCAGGAGTTCATGATCCTGCCGGTCGGTGCGCCGAATTTCCGCGAGGCATTGCGCTACGGGGCGGAAATCTTCCACTCCCTCAAGAAACTGCTCGCCGACCGTGGCCTGTCGACCACGGTGGGTGATGAAGGGGGGTTCGCGCCGAACCTGAGCTCCAACGAGGAGGCCCTGGAAGTCATTCTGCAGGCCATCGACAAGGCCGGCTACAAGGCCGGCAAGGACATCTACCTGGGCCTGGATGCGGCGAGCTCCGAGTTCTACAAGGAGGGTCGCTACGACCTGGAATGTGAGAACCGGCGCTTCACGGCCACGGAGTTCACCAAGTACCTGGCGGACCTGGCGGCGCGTTATCCCATCATCACCATCGAGGATGGCATGGCCGAGGCGGATTGGACCGGCTGGGCCGAACTGACCCGCGCCGTGGGTGATCGCATCCAGCTGGTCGGTGATGACCTGTTCGTGACCAATACCAAAATACTGGCCGAGGGCATTGCCAAGCGCACGGCCAATGCCATTCTCATCAAGCCCAACCAGATCGGCACCCTCACCGAAACCCTGGCCGCGGTCACGATGGCGGAAAAAGCCGGCTACGCGTCCGTGATGTCGCATCGCTCGGGCGAGACCGAGGATGCAACCATCGCTGATCTGGCGGTGGCCACCGCGGCATCCCAGATCAAGACCGGGTCGCTGTCGCGCTCGGACCGCACGGCCAAGTACAACCAGCTGTTGCGCATCGAGCTGGCACTGGGCAAGGTGCGCTACGCCGGTCGCGACGCGTTCCCGGTAAAGTTGTAGGCTAGCGTCCGTGAAATGGCTGGCAATTGCCCTGGGCGTCGTCATCGCAATCCTGCAGTACCGGCTGTGGTTGTCGGACAGCGGGGTGCGCGAACTGGCACGCATGCAGGAGGCGGTGACCCAGCAGCACGCCCAGAATGCCGTGCTGGTGGAGCGCAACCGGCAGCTGGCGGCCGAAGTGCGCGATCTGAAAACCGGTATGGCTGCGCTCGAAGAGCGCGCGCGCAGCGAGCTGGGCATGATCGCCAGCAACGAAACCTACTACCAGGTTGTGCCAGCGAAACCTGACGCACCCCGTCCGCCCGCGGCGCAAGTGGCTGCGCGCTAACCCGAAGCGTCGACTTGCGATACTGGCTCATCATGCCTGCGGCGGGATCCGGACGCCGGTTTGGCACGCAGGTTCCCAAGCAATACGCCGAACTGATGGGCCGGACCGTCATCGAGTGGGCGCTTGCACCCTTCGTGGCCGATCCGCAATGCGCCGGCATCGTCGTCGCCCTGGCGCCCGAGGATCCGTGGTGGCCGCAGCTCGCCGCGCGCCTGCCGGCCCATATTGTGACCGTTGCCGGTGGCGCGCAGCGCAGCGAGTCGGTGCTGCAGGGTCTGCGTGGCCTCGGCAGCCGCGCCGGCGACAGCGACTGGGTACTGGTACACGATGCCGCGCGACCCTGCCTGCCGGCAGCGGACCTGGCCGTCCTGCTGCGCACCGTTGCCGAGGGCGACACGGGCGGTCTGCTGGCCGCGCCCGGGGCGGATACTCTCAAGTTGGCGCCCGCCGGCGTCCCCGCCGTGGTGGACCGGACGGTGGATCGGACCGGACTGTGGCGCGCGCTCACTCCGCAGATGTTCCGTTTGGGCGTGCTGCGCAAGGCCCTGGAAGCGGCTCATGATGCGGGGCGCACGCCAACCGATGAGTCCCAGGCCCTGGAATGGGTGGGTGGACGGCCGCTGCTGGTCGAGGGCTCGGCCGCGAATATCAAGGTGACCACCGCGCAGGATCTGGTGGTGGCGGCGGCGATTTTGGGAAGCGTGGAGAAGGTGATGCGCATCGGGTCGGGATTTGACGTGCACACGTTTGGCGAAGGCGACTTCGTGATGCTGGGAGGCGTGCGGGTGCCGTATGGCCGCGGTGTCATCGCGCACTCCGACGGTGACGTGATCCTGCATGCGCTGTGCGATGCGCTGCTCGGGGCTGCCGCGCTTGGCGACATCGGCCAGCACTTTCGCGACGATGACCCGCAATGGCGCGGCGCCGACAGCAAGGGTTTCGTGCGCGGCGTGATGGCGATGCTGCGCGAACGCAACTTGGCCGTGGTCAATGCCGATATTACGGTGCTCGCCGAGGCGCCGCGCCTGTCGAAGCATCGCGAGGACATCCGCCGCAGTATCGCCGCGCTGCTGGAGGTGGCATCCGACTGCGTGAACGTGAAGGCGACGACCACCGAAAAGCTGGGCTTCCTCGGCCGCGGCGAGGGCCTGGCCGCCCAGGCCGTCGTGCTGTTGCGCACCGCAGTCTGAGGCTTGAGCTTTGACACTGCAGACGTGGCGGCAGCTGGCGCTGAATGCGCCGCGTGCCTGCGCCGATCCGCAGCTGACCGGTACGCTGCGTGCAATCCCTGAGGATTTCGTGGTCGAGGAGGACCTGGGCTTCGCGCCCGACGGCGACGGCGCGCACTTGCTGCTCAAGGTGCGCAAGCGCAACGCGAATACCGGCTGGGTGGCGCAGGAACTGGCGCGCGGACTGGGTTGCCAGGTGCGTGATATTGGCTTTGCCGGCCTCAAGGATCGGCGCGCGGTCGCCGTCCAGTGGTTCTCTGTGCCGGCGACGCCGCGGTCGATCGCGCAAGCTCCCGCCTTCGAGAATCCGGAATTCGCGGTGCTCGAGATGCATCGTCACCGCCGCAAGCTCCCACGCGGCGCCCTGGCGGGCAATCGCTTCACCATCCGCATGCGCAACTACTCAGGATCCGGCGAGCAGCTGCAGCAGCGCTGCGAGTCGATCGCGCGCATCGGGGTGCCCAACTATTTCGGTCCGCAGCGCTTCGGGCGTGAGGCCAGCAATCTGGCCCGGCTGGCCGCGCCCCGTCCGGGTCGGCCGGATGGCTTTGTGCTGTCGGCGGCCCGCAGCCTGATTTTCAACGCGGTGCTCGGCGAGCGTGTGCGCCAGGGCAGCTGGGGTACGCTCGAGCCGGGAGACGTGGCCAATCTGGATGGCCGTGGCAGCGTGTTCCCCGTGGCCGAACTGACCGCGGATTTGCCGCACCGGTTGGCGCAGCAGGACGTGCATCCCACCGGTCCGATGTGGGGCGCGGGTGAATTGATGACGCGCGGCGCGGTGCTGGAGTTGGAGCAGCGCATCAGCGCACAGCTCACCGAGGCCTGCCAGTGTGTGAGCGATGCGGGGCTGCGCCAGGAACGGCGCAGTCTGCGGCTCAAGGTGCGTGACCTGACGTGGCAGATGGGCGCAGAGGGGGTGGTGCTGTCCTTCTGGCTGCGCAGCGGCAGTTTTGCGACGGCGGTGTTGCGCGAGCTGCTGGCGGATGAAGTGGATGCCGACGATTCCTAAGCGCGCGGATCCAGCAGCACGTACACCGCGCCGGTCCCGCCATCGACTTGCCGAGCCGAGGCGAAGGCCAGCACCTGCCGGGTTCGCCGTAGCGCACCGTTGACCAGCTGTCGCAGTACCGGTCCTCGGGGGCCCGAGCGCAGCCCCTTGCCATGCACGATGCGCAGGCAGCTGGCATTGCGTTGCACGGCGCCGAGCAGGAAGTCGCGCAGCTGTATTTTTGCCTCCTCGACACTGAGGCCGTGCAGGTCCAGTTCCCCCTGGACGCGATACAGGCCGCGCCGCAATTTGCGCAGCGTCACTGCGGAGACACCGGGGCGGGCGAAGAGTGTGGGATCGGCCGCGGTAAGTTCGGGTTCATCCGCGCCGCCGTGCAGGATCTCCTCGAGCACCAGCAACCGGTCGGCGCGCGCGAATCGGGCCCGGGGGCGCGGTTTGGGCGAATCGCCGGTCACCCGGGCCGCATGCGACAGCGGCTTGACTCCGCGGGTTGCCTGGCGAAACAGCTCGGTCTCATCTTCATCAGACTTGGGCTTCACTGAGATCTCCCGAAGCGGCCCCCCAACCGCTATATTGGCCCGCGTGAAAATTCTCGTCAGCAATGATGATGGCTACCGGGCCGATGGCATACGTGCCCTGGCCGACGCCTTGAAGGATCTGGGGCCGGTGACCGTCGTGGCGCCCGACCGCAACCGCAGTGGCGCCAGCAACTCCCTGACATTGGACATGCCATTGCGCGTGCAGGAAACCGAGCCGGATGTGTTCTGCGTCCTGGGTGGTACGCCGACGGACTGTGTGCATCTGGCGATTTCGGGACTGTTCAACTATCAACACGACATGGTGGTCTCGGGCGTCAACGACGGCGCCAATCTCGGCGACGATGTCCTGTATTCGGGCACGGTGGCGGCGGCCATGGAAGGGCGCTTCCTCGGGCTGCCGACGCTGGCCGTGTCCCTGTGTACGAGCGAGGGCAGTGGCCGACATTTTGCGAGCGCGGCCCGTGTGGCCCGCCTGCTGGTCGGTCAGCTGCTGCAGCACCCGCTCGAGCGTGCGACCATCCTCAATGTGAACATCCCGGATCTGCCCTTCGAGGCGCTGCGCGGTCTGCGCACGACGCGCCTGGGCAAGCGGCATCCGGCGGAGCCCGTCATCGAGGCGCGCGACCAGCGCAACCGCGTGGTCTACTGGATCGGTCCGGCCGGTGCCGGAGCGGACGCAGGGGAGGGCACCGACTTTCACGCCGTGGCGGAAGGGTTCGTTTCGGTGACGCCGCTGCTGATTGATCTGACTCGCTACAGTGCCCTGGACACGGTCGCAGGCTGGTTGGCCAAGTGCGCGCTGTTCACTCCGACTGGGAAAGTGCCCCCATGATTGATGTTCGCATGTCCGGCATCGGCATGACTTCCGCGCGCACGCGCGACCGGCTCGTGCAGCGATTGCGCGATCAGGGCATTACGGACCCGGCGGTTCTGGATCGCATCCGCAATGTGCCGCGCCACATTTTCGTGGACGAGGCGCTGGGCACTCGTGCCTACGAGGACACGGCGCTGCCCATCGGCTTTGGCCAGACCATCTCCCAGCCGTACATAGTCGCGCGCATGACCGAAGCGTTGCTGGCTGCCGGGCCGCTATCCAAAGTGCTGGAAGTCGGCACTGGCTGCGGCTACCAGACGGCGGTACTCGCGCCGCTGGTCACGAAGCTGTACAGCATCGAGCGCATCGAACCGTTGTACCTGCGTGCCAAGCTGCGCCTTGATGAGTTGGATCTGCGCAATGTGCGTCTCAAGCATGGTGACGGCACGCTCGGCTGGAAGAGTCTTGCGCCATTCGACGGCATCCTGGTCGCGGCCGCCCCGATTTCGGTACCCGAAGCACTGCTCAAACAATTGCAGGTGGGCGGACGGCTCATCGTGCCGATCGGTGCGGAGGGCCATCAGGAGTTGATCCGCTTCACCCGCAAGGAAAACCGCATCGACCGCCAGTCACTGGGCGCCGTGGCCTTCGTGCCGCTGCTGAACGGAATCATGGGTTAGCCTGCGGATCTACGTGATGTTAATTACGTAACATCATGGTTTAACAATAAACTTGCGTCTCTTTGGCCGCGCAAATCCTGCCGCAGGCACAGCCCGCGCATAGTCGGGTGCAATCAAGAGCTTGCGTGTGGAACCGTGGCGTGTTTAACATGTCGCCGCAATGCGACGCCAGGGCGCTGACAAGAGGGCACCAGGCGTAGAGACGTGAAAAAAGCAACAAAAAGATATGGGATAACAATAACTAAGGGACTTTTGTTCGAGTCTGTCAGCTTCGGATAACTGTCTTGTCGGACTGGATTTCTTCCCTGGTGCCCTCTTTGTCAGCGCCCTTCAACCCCGCTTAGGAACAACGCCGCCGCGACCCGCCGTTCTTCCTGCACCAGGATGTTGTACGTCCGGCAGGCGGCACCCAGATTCATTACCTCAAGCCCCACCTTGCGCCTGGCAAATGCCAGTCTGATTTCGCGGCCGGGAAAAACCTGCTGCGGCCCGGTGCCGAGCAACACCACATCCGGCTGCAGCGCAAAGATCGGTTCCAGATCCTCGAGTGAGAGGGTTGCGATCGTGCGCGCCTGCCAGTCGAGCACCAACTGCTGCGCCGTCACGATGCACGGTGCACGCTGCACCAGTTCGTTGATGTGCACTTCACCGTCCGCATAGCTGCGGATGAGATTGACGTCAGTGCGTGCGTCGAGCGTGAACTTCATGTGTGTGTACGATAGCGCCCATGAGTGAAGTGGCAATAATTCTGTCCGATCTGTATCTCGCAGCCAATGGGTCAGGCGGAATCGATGATCGCGACTCAGCGGTACCGAAGGATGCGCTGCCGGCCCTGGCCCGCATTGCGCGCTTCGCGGGTGTCAGCCCGCTGCCGGGGGATTGGCGCGCGTGGCTTGCCGGGTGGCTCGGCCGCGGCGATCTCGCCGCGGCCTGCGACGCCACGCCGGCGGTGGTCGCGGCGGCGGCCTTGACCGCGGCCGATGCGCTGCCGGCGGACACCGGCAGCGTGTGGCTCGCAACCCCGCTGCACCTGGTCGCGGGACTCACCAGCGTGCACCTGGACTATCGCGGCCTGCTGAAGCTCGATGGCGCCACGCTGCAGGCCCTGTGCGGCGACTTCGCCCGCGACTTTGCCGAGCGCGGGTTTTCGTTGCAGGTGCTGGGCGGCGGCGGGCTGATTGCCTGCGGACCGCGCTTCGCACAGCTGCCGCTGACATGCGATCCGGCCCGGTTGCTCGGCGGTGGCATTGCCGGCAGCACCGTGCATGGAGCGGGCGCAGCGCAGCTGCTGATGCTGGGCGCCGAAGTGGAAATGTGGTTGCACGCCCACCCGTTGAATGCCGCGCGTGCGCGGCGCCGTGAGGCACCGCTGACGACACTGTGGTTATGGGGCGGCGGCGAACCATTGCTGGCACGGCGCGTGGCGCCGCTGCTGCCGCCGGCCCATCCGGAGGCGACCTTCATGACCGTGTTCGGCGCGGACGCGGTGGTCGAAGGCCTGTGCGTGCTCAGCGGCGCCCGCCTGCGCCCGCCGGCCGCGAACGCCCACGACATCCTCAACAGTGGTGCCGCGCGTACGGCGGCGGTCATCGAATTGTTCCGTACGGAGAAGTCGCAGCCGGCCACCCTGATGGACCTGTTGGAGCATCTGGATGAGCGCGTGCTGGCGCCAGTGGTCACGGCGCTCAAGGATGGTGTGATCCGCCAGTTGACCCTGATCGCCAATGGTCGCTGCAGTGTTCTGACTGCCAGGGACGGCCTGCGTTTCTGGCGCCGCTCGCGCGGACCCTGGGCCGTGCTGCAGTGACGCCGCAAATCCGCCGGCGCACCGTCAGTGCCGATCACGGCGCCTGGGGGGAGGCTCTGCATCCGGTACTGCGGCGCGCCTATGCCGCCCGCGGAATCTGCGACGCGGCGCAGCTGTCGACGGAGTTGTCGCGCCTGTTGCCGGTGGGCAGTCTGGGTGGCGTCGCCGCCGCCGTGGAACTGCTGCTGCAGCATCGGGAACGCGGTCGCATCCTGGTGGTCGGGGATTTCGATGCCGATGGCGCCACCAGCACGGCGCTGATGCTGCGGGCATTGCGTGCCTGGGGCTTCGGGCACGTGGATTTTCTGGTGCCGAACCGTTTCGAGTTCGGCTATGGCTTGACTCCGGAAATCGTGGTGGTGGCGGCCGCGCGCAAACCGACGCTGCTGGTTACCGTCGACAATGGCATATCGAGTATTGCCGGGGTCGCGAGCGCGCGTGCCCTGGGGCTGGATGTGCTGGTGACTGATCATCACCTGCCGGCTCAGCAACTGCCGCAGGCCAATGTCATTGTGAATCCGAATGCGGGTGGGGATGAGTTCGCCAGCCGATGCCTGGCCGGAGTCGGGGTCGCGTTTTACGTGCTCGCGGCCGTCAAGCGCACCCTGGATGAGCGGAATTTGACTCCGCCCGGCGCGCCCGGAGTTGCGGACTTCCTGGATCTGGTTGCGCTGGGAACCGTGGCGGACCTGGTGCCGCTGGATGCCAACAATCGCGTGCTGGTCGCGCAGGGTCTGCGCCGCATTCGCGCCGGACGTTGTGTTCCGGGTATCACGGCGCTGCTGGAAGTGGCACAGCGGCGGCGCGCGGACCTGACGGCCACCGATCTGGGCTTCGCGGTCGCGCCCCGGCTCAATGCCGCCGGACGCCTGGAGGACATGACCATCGGTATCCAGTGCCTGCTCACGGATGAGGTGCACACCGCGACGGCGCTGGCGCTGCGACTGGATGGCATCAATCGCGAGCGCCGCCAGATCGAAGCGCGCATGCAGGCGGACGCCCTGGCGGCACTGCGCGGACTTGATGACCCCTTGAGGCGCGCCGCCCAGCGCAATGGGCTTTGCCTGTTTGATGAGAGCTGGCACCAGGGCGTCGTGGGCCTGGTGGCCAGCCGGATCAAGGACCGCACCGGGCGGCCCGTCATCGCCTTCGCGCGCGCCGGGGATGGGGTGCTGCGCGGTTCGGCCCGATCGGTGGCGGGACTGCACATCCGCGACGTGCTGGACGCGATCGCGACCCGCCAGCCCGAACTGATCGCACGTTTCGGCGGTCACGCGATGGCCGCGGGCATGACGCTCGATGCCGCCAAGCTCGATGAATTCGCGGCCGCGTTTGATCAGGAGGTCACGCGCTGGGCGCAGGTGGCGGGCTTTTCCACCTGCATCGAAACCGACGGCGAACTGACCGTGGCGGAGCTGGCGCTGGAGACGGCAACCGCGCTGCGTGCCGGCGGACCTTGGGGCCAGCTGTTCCCCGAACCGACCTTCGATGGAGTCTTCAACGTGCGCAACACGCGCATCGTCGGCGAGCGCCACGTGAAAATGTGGGTGGAGGTGCCGCACACCGGGCGCGCCTTCGATGCCATCGCCTTCAACTTCCTGGACGCGGCCGATGCGGGCGGTGCGACGCAACTGCCCAGCGGCGAGGTGCACCTGGTGTACCGCCTGGACATAAACGAATACCAGAACCAGCGCCGCCTGCAGTTGCTGGTGGATAAGGTCCTCACCCCGCAGAGCTGCTAGAATGCGCGTCCTTTTTTCGTGGAACATTAAGTCGCAATGGAACTTAATCAGCTCAGGCGTCAGCTCAAAGACCTAGGGGAGCGGATCGGCTCTCTTCGGGGGTTTCTTTGAGTACGACCTCAAAAAAGAGCGCTTGGAAGAGGTAAGTCTGGAGCTTGAGGATCCGGCGATCTGGCAGGATCCGACCCGGGCACAGGAGCTGGGCAAGGAGCGGGCGCGTCTGACCACGGAGTTGGATGTCATCGACCGTTCCACCCGGGGCATCGCGGAGGCCGGCGAATTGCTGGACCTCGCGGAAGCGGAAAACGATGAGTCTGCGGCCAGCGATATCGAGGGCGAGACGCAGCGCCTGGAAGCTGAAGTGCGCAAGCTCGAGTTCAAGCGCATGTTCAACGGCAAGATGGACTCACACTCCGCGTTTCTGGATATCCAGGCCGGGGCGGGAGGCACGGAAGCCCAGGACTGGGCCCAGATGCTGCTGCGTATGTATCTGCGATGGGGGGCCGCGCATGGATTTGCCTGCGAAGTCATCGATTCGAATCCCGGGGAAGTGGCCGGGATGAAAAGCGCCACCGTGCAGGTCACCGGCGAGTACGCCTATGGCTGGCTGCGCACCGAGACGGGCGTGCACCGCCTGGTGCGCAAGTCACCGTTTGATTCGGGCAATCGCCGGCACACCTCGTTCGCTTCCGTTTTCATTTCACCGGAAATCGACGAAGACATCGAGATCGACATCAACCCGGCGGATTTGCGCACCGATGTCTACCGCTCCAGCGGCGCGGGCGGCCAGCACGTGAACAAGACCGAATCGGCCGTGCGCATCACGCATATTCCCAGTGGTATCGTCGCGGCCTGCCAGAACGAGCGCAGCCAGCACAAGAACCGTTCGACGGCCATGAAGATGCTGAAGGCGAAACTGTATGAGTTGGAGGTCAACAAGCGCAACGCGGCGGCGCAGGTGCTGGAGGACTCCAAGTCCGATGTCAGCTGGGGACATCAGATCCGCTCGTACGTACTTGACCAGTCGCGCATCAAGGATCTGCGTACCGGCGTTGAAGTCGGCAATACCGCCGCCGTGCTCGATGGCGACCTGGACCAGTTTTTGGAGGCGGCCCTGAAGGCCGGTGTGAACTGATGGACGATGACAATTCGCTGATCGCCGAGCGGCGCGCCAAGCTGGCAAAGCTGCGTGCCACCGGCGTGGCCTTCCCCAACGACTTCCGGCGCGACGCGCTGGCCGGGGATCTGCACGCCGCCTTCGACGTGCGCGACGATGATTGGCTGGTGGCCAATCCGACGCCGGTGAAAGTCGGCGGCCGCATGATGTTCAAGCGCGTCATGGGCAAGGCCAGTTTTGCCAAGCTCGCCGATCGCACCGGCCAGATCCAGCTGTTCCTGCAGGCGGAAGTCCTGGGCGCGGCCTACGAGGACTTCAAGAGCGCCGATGTCGGTGACATCCTGGGGGCCGAGGGCGTGCTGTTCCGGACCAAGACCGGTGAGCTGTCGGTACGCGTCACGGCCTTGCGCACCCTGGTCAAGTCGCTGCGCCCGTTGCCGGACAAGTGGCACGGCATTGCCGACGTTGATACGCGCTACCGGCAGCGCTACGTCGATCTCATCATGACGGAGGCCAGCCGCGAGGTGTTCCGCACCCGCGCGCGCATCGTGCGCTACCTGCGTGACTTTCTTGATGCGCTCGACTTCCTGGAAGTCGAGACGCCGATGATGCAGCCCATTCCGGGCGGTGCCGCGGCGCGGCCGTTCAGCACGCACTACAACGCGCTCGACATCGACATGTACCTGCGCATCGCCCCGGAGCTGTACCTGAAGCGCCTGGTCGTCGGTGGCTTCGAGCGCGTGTACGAGCTGAACCGCGTGTTCCGCAACGAAGGTCTGTCGACGCGCCACAATCCGGAATTCACCATGCTGGAGTTGTATCTGGCCTACGGGGAGTACCGCGATCTGATGGATTGGGCGGAGAAGGCGTTGCGCGGCATGGCGCAGGCGCTCAAGGGCAGTTGTGTCATCGATTACCAGGGCCGCGCCTACGACCTCGCGCAGCCCTTCCGCCGTGTCACGGTGGAACAGGCGATCATCGAGCGCAATCCGGAACTGGATCCGGCGCAGCTGCGTGATCTTGCGACCCTGCGCCGCGCCTGCGACCGGCTGACCATTCCGTTCAGCGATCGCGACGGGCCCGGCAAGCTGCAGATCGAGATCTTCGAGAAGACCGTCGAGCAGACCTTGATGGATCCGACTTTTGTGTACGCGTATCCGGTGGAGGTATCGCCGCTGTCGCGCTCCAATGACCAGGATCCCTTCATCACCGATCGGTTTGAATTCTTTGTCGCCGGCCGCGAGCTGGCCAACGGCTTCTCGGAGCTCAATGACCCGGAGGATCAGGCCGCGCGCTTTGCGGCGCAGGTCGCGCGCAAGGACAAGGGCGATGAGGAGGCGATGTTCTATGACGCCGACTACGTGCGCGCCCTGGAATATGGCATGCCCCCGACTGCCGGACTCGGCGTCGGCATCGACCGCCTGGTGATGTTCTTCACCGATTCCCCCTCGATCCGCGATGTGATCGCCTTCCCACAGCTGCGACCCGAAGCCTAGCGCGATGCGCGATGTGGATGCGCCCATCGGGGTGTTCGATTCGGGTATCGGGGGCTTGACCGTGCTGGCGGCCTTGATGAAGGCCCTGCCGCACGAGCGCTTCATGTACCTGGGGGATACGGCACGTCTGCCTTACGGCACGAAGAGTGCGCACACGGTCGCCCGCTACGCCGTGCAGGCCGCCGAGGCGCTGGTGCGACACGGTGTCAAATGCCTGGTCGTGGCCTGCAACACGGCAGCGTCGGTGGGACTGGACGCGGTGCGCGCGCGGGTCGGTGCGTTGCCGGTCGTCGGCGTGATTGAGCCCGGGGCGCAGGCAGCCTGCGCAGCCACGACCACGGGCCGCATCGCGGTCATCGCCACGGAAGCCACGGTGCGTGGGGGTGCCTATGAGCGGGCGATTCTCGCGCGACGCCCGGATGCCACGGTGCGGCAGCTGCCTGCCCAGTTATTGGTGGCACTGGCCGAAGAAGGCCTGGTGGACGGTGCGGTGGCCCAGGGTGTCGTCATCCATTACCTCGGAGCGCTATTCGCGCAGGACCCCCCGGATACGCTGGTGCTGGGATGCACGCATTTTCCGGTGTTGGCGCCGACCATCCGGGAGGTGGTGGGTCCGAACATCAGCATCGTCGACTCCGCGCTGACCACCGCAGCCGCCGTGCGCGCCCAGCTGCTGGCGGCCGGTATCGCCCGCACGATCGGGTCACAGTCCCTGCAGTTCATGGCCACGGATGGACCGGAACGTTTTGCGCGCGTCGGCAGCCATTTCCTGGGCCGTACGATCGAAGCGCGGCGGATTGAATTGATCGACCTCTAGGCCCGCGTCGAGGGCAACTCGTAGGGCAGCGCCAACTGCGTGGCGGCGATGATCACCTGCGTCTGCGCCTCACCGGATGCCTCGGGCTGCGCCTCCGGTGCGGGATGGGTGACCGCCAGGAATTCGCTGCGGCCCTGTGAGGTTGGCACGGCATCCACGACCTTGAAGCCTCGGCCATCGCCCAGGGTGCCGGTCTGTCCGGGCACCAATGTGCAGGGAGCCGCCGAAGCAAACCGCTGCATCCGACGTTTGACCTGGCCGCGGTAGTGCGCCCGCGCAATGATTTCCTGTCCGGTATAGCAGCCCTTGTCCAGTGCGATGCCGCCGGTGAGGTCCAGGTTCAGCATCTGGGCCACGAACGCTTCGCTGGTGGCCAGATATACCTGAGGCAGACCCTCTTCGATGTCGCATGCCACCCAGTCATTGCGCGAGCCTGCAACCGCTGTGACATCCATAGCCAATGCTGCGGGTATCAGCACCAGCTGGCGCGAGCGCCCATAGGCGACGGCTACCGCCCCTTCCGGCAGGGCGGGCGCGGGTGCGGCAAAACCCAGCACCTGCCACTGCGCGGAGTCGTCCGTGATTTGCACCTTGGCGCGCAGGACGAAGCGCTTCAAGCGTGTCACCACGACTGGAACCAGCTCCCGCGGCAGGACCGCCACCACATCATCCGGACCAAGCAGGATCAGGCGCAGTAGCGCAATCGCTCGGCCCTGCGGCGTGTGGTACCCGGACAGCTGCAGCTGGCCGCGCTGCAGGCGCGTGCAGTCGTTGGACAGCTGGCCTTGCAGAAAAGTGATTGCGTCCGGCCCGCGGGCACGGAGCACCCCGAAGTCAAGGGCCGTAATGACCTGCCATCCGGTCTGCATGATGATGTTTTTCCTGAGCTTTCATGGCCTGTTGGGACGAATTCTGGCAGACTTCCGCACGTCCATGCAGGCTACTCAAGAATTCCCCGCCGAAGCAGCTGCTGCCCCACAGGCGCCTGAACCGGCGGCCACGACCGTGGCCGCTGCGCCGCCGGCACGTCCGCGCGAAATTGGCGGTCCGACCGGTCCCGAACCCACCCGTTTCGGTGACTGGGAGCGCAAGGGTCGCTGCATTGATTTCTAACTGACAGGAGCCCTTATGCGCGCCCGCCCCCTGTCCCCGCACATGAGCATCTACCGGATGACCCGGTACTGCCTGATCACCTCGTTCGCCAACCGCATCACGGGTGGTGTGTTGAGCGTGGGACTGCTGGTATTCGTGTATTGGCTGACGGCGCTGGCGCGCGGCGCCCGCGCCTACGCGCGCGCGCAGGAAGTACTGGGGTCGGATTTGGCCAAGCTGGTCTATGTCGCGGTCATCGCCGCCTTCGCCTACCACCTGGCGGCAGGGGTGCGCCATCTCATCTGGGACACGGGGCGCGGCCTGGAGAAGGCTCAGTCCCAGCGCAGCGCCTGGCTGGTCATCGCCGTCGCGCTGGTCCTGGCCGTGCTGGTGCTGTGGTGGGCGTTGCGCGCCCGCGAGGGCGCCTGATGAACCTGCAGACACCGCTCGGCAAGGTCCGCGGTCTGGGATCGGCCGGCAACGGCGTGCATCACTGGTGGGTGCAGCGCCTCACCGCCGTGGCCCTGGTGCCCTTGGCCGTGTGGTTGCTGGTCTCCCTGGTGACGCTGCCATCCTTGGATTTCGTGACCCTGGTGTCCTGGATCGGCGGGACCTGGACCGCAAGCCTGCTGACGCTGTTCGTGCTCATCGCCAGCTGGCATTCCAGCCTCGGCGTCCAGGTGATCCTCGAGGACTATGTGCATGATGAAG
>DATHOA010000032.1:0-2356 GCA_035485475.1 Steroidobacteraceae bacterium
GCACGGGATAGACAACACCTTCGCCCGGCGTCACCGCCTGGCCCGTGCGCAATGCAATCGCCTGGACGATTTCATAGCCGTACATTTCCTGATCCTGCAGCAGACGCAGGATCATCAATTCCGGCACCCCGGCGCTCAGGCTGTTGTTTTCCGTTGCCACTTACCCCTATACCTTGGATGCCAAGGTATAGTGACAGAAGCGGTTGGGCTTGTGAAGGGTGCGCATCGCATCCCCGACCGCCGCACTGGCCGCAGCATGCAATGTCCGCTTTGGATCGATTGCGTTGAAAAACTCCTGCTTGAAGCCGTTCTGTCGTCCTGATTCATTTGTCCTGGGGACGGGAGACGCGCGCGATGATGGGCGAACGGACTGTGATGCAGGAGGCGCTGTTTTACGGCTTTAGCCTGGAACGGCATGTCCCGAGCGATCACATGTTGCGGTCGATTGACCGGTTCGTCGATCTGTCGGGCGTTCGGGCTCATCTTGAGCCGTACTACAGCGCGATGGGGCGACCTTCGATTGATCCCGAGTTGATGATCCGGATGTTGCTGGTGGGGTACTGCTTCGGCGTCCGGTCCGAGCGGCGACTGTGCGAGGAAGTCCACCTCAACCTGGCCTACCGCTGGTTCTGCCGGCTGGGTCTCGACAGCGAAGTGCCGGACCATTCGACCTTCTCCAAGAACCGTCATGGCCGGTTCCGTGACAGCGATCTGCTGCGGCAGGTGTTTGAGACCGTAGTCGCACGCTGCATGGCGGAGGGGCTGGTGGGTGGCGAAGGCTTCGCGGTTGACGCCAGCGTGATTGCCGCAGACGCCCACCGTCAGCGCGGTGTAACTGGAACCGGGGCCCTGGACTCGAACTCAAATCGCGCGGTCACAGAGTATCTGGCCGTACTCAATGATGCCGCGTTCGGTGGCGCAACCCCGGTCGAGCCGAAGTTCGTCTCTCCGACCGATCCTGCCGCCCGCTGGACCGCCGCCAGTGGCGGGCCTGCCTTCTACGCTTATGCCGACAACTATCTGATTGATCTGAAGCATGCGGTGATCATGGACGTGGAAGCCACGACCGCCGTTCGTCAGGCCGAGGTCACGGCGGCCAAGATGATGATAACGCGCACCGCAGAGCGGTTCGACGCACGGCCCACGCGTCTGGCGGCCGACACCGGTTATGGCTCGGCCGAGATGCTCGCCTGGCTAGTCAATGAGCGTGGGATTGAGCCGCATATCCCGGTGTTCGACAAGTCCGGCCGCAAGGACGGCACGTTCTCGCGGGGCGACTTCGGTTACAACCATGAGGCAGGCGTCTACGTCTGCCCAGCTGGCAAGACGATGACCACGACGGGCACACTGACCGATGGTGCCGCGCTGCTCTATCGGGCCAGCAAACACGATTGCAATGCCTGCGAGCTAAAACCCCGGTGCTGCCCGAACACCCCGGCGCGCATAGTGCCACGCTCAATCTATGAAGCCGCCCGCGACAGAGCACGCGACATTGCCAAGACCGATGCTTATCTGACCTCGCGACGAGAGCGCAAGAAAGTCGAAATGCTGTTCGCCCACCTCAAACGCATTCTCAGGCTCGGCCGACTGCGATTGCGAGGCCCCTGCGGCGCCCGCGACGAGTTCCTCCTCGCCGCAACCGCTCAAAACCTACGCAAGATGGCCAAGTTGATCGCGATGCCACTGCCACTACCCGCCATGTAGGCCCCCACCAGACACCATCACCGCGCCAGCCAGACCAACCCCGCCCCCAGAACCGACTTTTTCAACACAATCGGTCAAGAGCGGTCATTTAGCCGGTGTCCCCTTTGCGCCAGGACTGAACATGCCTCTGGTGGCCCGGCGCTTCGGTCGCACTAGGCCCGTGCAGATGTAGGGATTGGGCTCTCTCAAAAGTGAACATTGAATCAGGGACTCTGCGGAGTCCGCTGGCAGGCGTTTTGTCTTGCTGGGTGCTGGACAGCGGAGCAGCGCGAACGGGCGTCCTGAGTCATCCTACGAGTCCTGGCGCAGGATTAGCGATTTTCACGAGTAACCGTTGGCGCAGGACTCCAGGCGCATTAGGCTTACGTCCATGATACCTGTGCTCTCAATCCTGGCTTTATTCGTTTTGATGGGCTGGTGGGCGTCCCGCCCCGAAGGCCCGCGTTGGTATGACAAGGACATTTATGTCCCTGGCGACCCTGCGGAGACGGAACGTCGTCTTACTGCTGCCCGGAAAGCGTCCCGGCAGTCGCGGCGCGGATAGTGCGATGTTGCCGGCCCTCGCGATTGTGCTAGCTGGTGTGGCGGGACAAACCGGATCAGCCGCGATGCCTTTTGGACCCAACCTCGGCTACTGGAGGTTTTCGGCCCG
>DATHOA010000033.1:0-2366 GCA_035485475.1 Steroidobacteraceae bacterium
CCGTGAGGTCAATGACTGCGTGGCCTTTACCGGGCTGCGTCCCGTGGAATGGCTGCTGCGGAACACGGATGTGAATGATCGCTGGTGCGTCGTCCACGCGACGCATGTGACGGCAGCGGAGACCACAGCCCTGGCACAATCTGGTGCGGTCGTGGGCCTATGCCCGATTACCGAGGCGAATCTGGGCGATGGCATTTTTCCGGCCATTGCCTACCGGGACGCGGCGGGAAAGTGGGGCATTGGCACCGATTCGAACGTCTCGCTCGATGCGGCCGGGGAACTGCGCCAACTCGAATACAGCCAGCGCCTCGCCGCTCAGACCCGCAATGCCTTCGCCTCGCAGGATCAGCCATCGACCGGCCGTGCGATGTATGTGGCCGCACTTGCCGGCGGTGCGCAAGCGCTCGGCCAAGCCGTGGGCGCCATAGCCAGCGGCCATCGGGCTGACTTTCTCGTGCTTGATGCGACCCATCCCGACCTTATTGGGCGCAGCGGTGATGCGGTGCTCGATACCTGGATCTTCGCAGGCAGCCGTTCATACATCCGACGCGTCATCGTGCGGGGCCGCACGGCGGTCGAGGGCGGACGACACCACGACCGCGAACGCATTGCCGCAGAATATGTGCGGCTCATGACCAGATTAATGAACACCCACCCCACTTGAGCATCACCAGCATAGCCATGCGCTCCAATTCGACCGCAACACCGCGCTATCGGGAGATACACGATGCCCTGCGGCAGCAAATCGTCACCGGAATCTGGCCTGCCGGCTACAAGCTGCCTTCTGAACACGAACTGGCGCGCCAGTTCGACTGCGCCCGGATGACCATCGGCAAGGCGCTCGGGGTGCTGGCCGAACGGGGCTTCGTGGTTCGGCGACGCCGTACCGGAACCATTGTCAGCGCGCCCCGGCCACAGCAATCGGTGCTCGAAATTCATGACATTGAGGCGGAAGTCATCGCGGCCGGACAGGAGTACCGCTATGAACGCTCCACGCGCGAAATCCGCCCGGCGACGGCTGCCGATGCGGAAGGCTTGGGAGTGCCCGCCGGCACATCCGTGCTGCTCGTGACCGGTCTGCACCGGGCCGGTGACCGACCGCATGCGCTCGAAAGACGCCTGATTAACCTTGAGGCGGTACCGGGTGCACGCCAGGAACGCTTTACGGATATCTCACCCGGTCGATGGCTGCTCGCCCGCATACCTTGGACCGATGCGGAGCATCAGATCTCGGCCCTGAATGCCGATCCCAAGATGTCGCAGGCACTGGAGATTGCGAAAAACACCGCCTGCCTGTGTATCGAACGGCGCACCTGGTTGGAGGCGCAGCGAGTTACCTATGTGCGCCTGATCTACCCGTGCGATCAGCATCGCCTGATCGCACGCTTCCAGCAGCGACAACCGGCCCGCCGCGGGCTGCCGCGGGCCGTATGACGAAGCAACTCGCCTTACTCGAGAATGGCGTCACCCTCGCATACGACATCAGCGGCGCGCTGTCACAGCCCGTCGTGATGCCAATCCTTGGAATCACGGACAATGTGACCGACTGGCCGGATCGAATGTGCGCGCCTTTCGTGGCGGCCGGATACTGCGTGGTGCGCCATGAAAGCCGCGACATGGGATGGTCCACGCAAATGGATGGTGCGCAGTACGGCATGGAGGACATCGTTGCTGACACCCTTGCGCTGATGGACCAATTGAAGATACGAGCGGCCCATTTCATTGGCTACTCCTTCGGCGGCGCAATCGCGCAATTGCTTGCCCTCGCCGACCCGGCAAGGGTGCGTAGCTTGGTGCTGCTGCAGAGCACCAACTATAACCCGGCGCTGCCGGCGCGCAGTCCCGCGGTGCTCGCGGCCATGAACAATGCCTGCATCGAATACGCGACTGCCGCGGAGGCGATAGCGGCCATCAAGGCAGTACGCCTGGCGTGCAACGGCAGCACGCACGCGATGTCCGACGCCCAGGCCCAAAGCTCCGCCGAACGCTCCGTGGCTCGCGCATATTGCCCGCTCGGTACCGCACGCATGATCGAAGCTCGCAAGCGTACGGCTGCATTCTTTGAGCGACTGCCGGCCATCACCGCTCCTACCCTGGTGTTACAAGGCAGCGAGGATCCGATATTTCCTTGCGGGCACGGCGAGGACATCGCGCGGCGCATTCAAGGCGCACAGCTCGAGTACATGCGGGGCGCCGGTCACAATCACCCGGATAGCCTGGTTCCGCAGATGCTGGCGTCGATGCTTGGCTTTCTGCGTTGAGGTGGCGGCCGCCCCATGCCAACACTGACTGATTTTCTGACCGATGAGGATCGCGCCGCGATGCGGGCCCCGATAGCCGAGGCTCGAACGTTTCCGCAAATCGCC
>DATHOA010000034.1:0-3546 GCA_035485475.1 Steroidobacteraceae bacterium
GACCGAAGACCGGGACAGCCGTCGGTGAACGCGGTCACTTCGGTGTCGTCGGTCCGGCCAACGGCGCGAAGGCTCTGCTGGATAAGTACCGAGATGTTGGTGTCAGCCTTGGCGACTGCTCCGAACACCTGCCGACCTCCACTCGTAGTTTCGACATTGCCGACGCGAACCTCCATGTGCGGATTCCGATGAAGGCGGCCACCTATTCCAATCTGATCGCGGCCACCGTTCCGATTTGATGGCGGCCAGTTTGGTGTCGTCTCGTGGGCCTGTTTTGGTCATGTCACGTCGGTACAGTCTGGGTCAAGCAGTGGCGCACGGGTCGGCTCGAAAAATCCGCTCGTGATCTGCCGAACAAAGCTGACTGCACCGTTCTGTTCATTGGCGTTACTAATCGCGGCCGTAGCCTCTGGGCAGTTCGATCTCCGCCGGATCGGTCAGGTCCAGATCGACGATGGCTTCGAGCACCTCGGCGATCCGGCTTCCACGCAGACCTTCGGGCAGAGCTGCCAGCCAATCGGCATAAGCTGCCTGTATCGCCAGCAATACGCTGACGGCGTCGCGCCATCGCTGGGGGCGGCTTCGTCGGTCGGCGGTGCGGCGGGGGAGCGCAGCCACCGGCAAAGGTGGCGTCAGACGACGTGCTCGATGGCGCGCCTGCCGTTCCGCGTTGCTTAAAGTCTGTTCGCCTTCGGGTTTACGGCCTCTCGGCATGGCTCTGTTCTCCGTTACGTAACGCATTGCAATGGCCTTCACCGGCCCGTTTGGTTCGCTGCCGCCGACGTGCTTCATTCGACAGCCTCCGGTTTGCGCCGGCTCTTGCCCGTCAATGCGATGCGGTGGGAATTGTGCACCAGACGATCGAGGATGGCGTCGGCCAGCGTGGGATCACCCACGATCTCGTACCAGCGATCGACCGGCACCTGGCTGGTAATGATCAGCGAGCCGCAATTGTAGCGGTCCTCGACGATCTCCAGCAGGTCGCGCCGCTGCTCGGCGGTCAGCGGCTCCGGTCCCCAGTCGTCTAAAATGAGCAGGTTGACGCGCGCGAACTGGCGCATCATTCGGGCGTAGCGGCCATCGCCGCGCGCCAGGGCAAGGGCTCCGAACAAGCGCGAGCTGCGCTGGTAGAGGACCGACAGGTTTTCCCGGCAGGCCTTGTCGCCCAACGCGCAGGCGATGAAGCTTTTGCCGGTGCCGCAGGCGCCGGTGATCAGGCAGTGCCGGTGCTCACGAACCCAGTCACAGCTGGCCAGGTGCAGGAACAGCGTCCGGTCGAGGCCACGTGGCTTGCGGAAGTCGACATCCTCGACCGTGGCGGCTTGCCTGAGCCTGGCGGTTCGTGTGCGTGCCTCGAACCGCTTTTGCTGACGCAGCGTGATCTCCTGGTCGACCAGCAGACCGAGCCATTCCGCGTGCTCGAGGGCACGGCTTTCGGGATTGGCCGCGAGATCGCGGAACCCCTTTGCCATGCCGTCGAGGCCAAGCTCGCGCAGGCGATCCAGTGTTGGATGGTTCAGCAAGGTGTTTCTCCTCAATGGAAATAGCCGGAGCCGCGGATGTTTTCGTGCAGCAGCGGCGTACCGTCCGCGGCTTGCGGAGACGCCGATTGGTCGAGCCGGTGTTTGAGGATCGAGGCGACGCTGGCGTAAGTCAGCACGCCGACTTCGACCGCCCGTCGGCTGATCGCCTCCACCCGCGCCGCGTCGAGGCCGCGGAACAGCCGCAACACGCCGAGGCAGGTGCGAAACCCCTGTTCTGGATGCGGCCGGCGCGCCAATACCGCCAGGATCAGCGCCTCGGTGTCGGGACCGATGTCACGCGCATGGCGAGCGAACCGCTCCGCCGACCACTCGGCATAGCGTCGGTGCGCACTGGGCATGTGGTCGGGCAGCGTGCCGTGACGCAGACCGCCGTAGCGCCGCGCATGGCTCGCAACCCGCTTGCCACGGTGGAATACCTCGATGGTGCGCGTCGTGATGCGGGTGTCGACCTGCTCGCGGATCAGCGCGTGCGGCACCGAGTAGAAAAAACCCTCGACCTCGACATGGTAGTCGATGCCGACGCGGGCGAAGCGCCATTCGGCATATTCGTAGTCCTGCTGTGGCAGCGATTGCATGGCCGGCCGCTCGATCGTCTCGAACAGCTGGCGCCGGCTGACGCCCAGACGGCGTATCTCACGCCCGTTCATCCGCTCGAGTGCGACGCCAATCGCAGTATTGCATTCGGTCAGGGAAAAGAAGTTGACGTTGCGCAGGCGGCCAAGAATATAGGACTGCGCAAAGCGGACTCCCGCCTCCACTTTGGCTTTGTCTTTTGGCTTTCGCGGCCGCGCAGGTACAACACCGACATTATAGTGCGCCGCCATTTTACCATAGCTACGATTTATTTCTGGATCATAGAACGAGGACTTGTTGATCCCGCTCTTGAGATTGTCCGGGATCAGCAGCCGCGGTGCCGAACCAAAGAACCGGAACATCCGTACATGTGCGCCAATCCAGTCCGGCAGACTCTGCGTCCAGGTGGCGTCGGCATAGGTGAAGTTGGACGCGCCGAGCACCGCGATGAACAGTTCCGCCATCCGCACCTCGCCGGTCAGCGGGTCGACGATTGGCACCTTCTTGCCGGAATAGTCGACGAACGCCTTATCCCCAGCCACGTGCGTCTGGCGCATCGTCGGCGACAGGCGACGCTCAAACGCCCTGAAGAGCTGACAGAATCGGCTATACGCGTAACCATCGGGACAAGCCGCCTGATATTCCTCGAACAAGACCGACAGATTGACCCCGGGCCGCTTCATCTCGCGCACCAGAACCGACCAGTCGGGTTCGACATAACGGCGAGCCCCAGGCTTACTCCGGGGGGCGGGGAACAGAACCTGCTCCAGCGCCTCGTCCGTCTGCTCCGCCGGCAACGGCCAGACCAGTCCGGCCGCAGCCGCGCGCGCCAGATAATCCTGCACCGTGCTTCGCCCGACGCCGACCGTCCCGGCGATCACGCGGGCGCTGGCTCGCGCCCCAAAATGCAGCTGTAGAACCTGGCGTATCCGCCGCATGGACAGTCTCTCCGTCGGCATCCGTGTCCCCTCCATCAATTGCAATGGGGCAACACTGGACCCGGGAGAACACTGACCCGCGAAACGATCTCCTTTCCCGAATGCCCTCCTTTTTGCTTCAGAGAGTGGCCGGGATCAGATTTAGCTGGTTGCGAGTTTCAGGCACCGCAAAAATGCCTCAGATTGATCAAGGTGCAAGCCATCAGCTTCATGCCGTAATGTCGTTGTTGCTTGAACTCGAAACGCAACAGCAGCCGTTTGAATTTATCCTCCCACGCGAAGGTCCGCTCCACGCATAGTCGTAACGAATGGATGGCCGCGTTAAACAACCGCTTCCGCCCGCCCTTCGGGGTTTTTCGGTTGCGCGGGTTTTCCTTGATGTTCGGAATGAGCCCCGCGTTGAAGATCGCTTTGCGATTGTGCCTTGAGTCGAACCCACCATCCAGGTTGAGGTATGAACCCTCGATCGTCAGATCGGTGCGTCTGGCCAT
>DATHOA010000035.1:0-5294 GCA_035485475.1 Steroidobacteraceae bacterium
TGCGGCTGTCCAGTCCCGCGTCTGAGCCGAAGCGGCAAGACCATTGTGGTTCCCGCGGGCTCATTGGATGACCATCCCGGCGATTTACCTGGCGCCCGGATTTTTTGTGATTCGGAAGCGCCCTGGGCCTGCGCGGACAAGTCGCTACCGCGCTTCGCCGAATACCCTGGATGGTGGTGAAGACGGGATGACATGATGGACCGGGATCGGTCGCGGCTCTGCTTGGCGTTGCCGCCGCTGGGTGGCAGCATTTCGTGGCCGCCAAGTCGAATGCCTGTGACCTCACCCTGGCATCCAGGATTCTCGGCATGGATCTGCATCTGGACCAGTTACTGCCAAGCGTCTTCGAAGCGCGCGCCCCATACTTTTTCAGAAGTCTATAGATCCCCGAGCTGCTGCTGGATGATGGCCAGTGCCGCCAGCGCCGCGGTTTCAGTGCGCAGGATGCGCGGCCCCAACGAAAGCCTTTGAAATTGCGCAGCGCTCGCCGCGGTGCGCTCGGCCTCGGACAAGCCACCCTCGGGCCCGATCAATAGCGTCGCTGCGTCGCTCGCCGGCAGATGCCGTGCCTTGAGACCGCCATCCGGATTGAGCAGCAGTCGCAGCCCCTCGGGCAGCCCTGACACCAGGAATTCCGGCAGGCCCATGGGCGCGGTGATTTCCGGCACATGATTGCGCCCGCATTGTTCACAGGCGGCGATCGCGATGGCGCGCCAGTGACGCAGACGATTGGCGGCCTGTGCCTCATTCAAGCGCACGACGGTGCGCTCGGTCAGCAACGGGACGATGCGCCATACGCCCAGTTCGGTAGCCTTCTGCACCACCACGTCCATGCGCTCGCCCCGCGAAATCCCCTGCGCCAGCGTGACGCGGAGCGGTGATTCACGCTGGTTCGGCAGATACTCGCCCACGGCGATGCGCACCGTGTCACGCGCGAGCGCCACCACCGTCGCCTGGTATTCGCCACCGGCGTTGTCGAACAGGATCAACGCATCCCCGGCGCGCAGGCGCAGCACGCGGGCGACATGATTGGCGGCGGTGCCGTCGAGATCCACATGAGTCCGTCCACCGACCGGAACTTCCACGTGGACCCGGTTCAGTCGCATGTGGCGAGTTCCAGCCCTTCGCGGGCGACCTCCACCATGAGCTCAATGTGTTCGGGCTCGATGATGTACGGGGGCATGAAGTACACGACATTGCCGATGGGTCGCAGCAGCACACCGCGCGACAAGGCATGCCGGTACACGGTCAGGCCGCGGCGCTCCTGCCAGGGATATGGTTCCCGTGCGCGCTTGTCACGCACCATCTCGAAGGCCGTGATCATGCCCCGCTGCCGCACTTCGGCCACGTGCGGATGATCGTTGAGCGGCGCGGTCGCTTGCGCAAACTGCTGCGCGAGGGTGCGATTGCGCTCGAGCACCGGGTCTTGTTTGAAGATCTCCAGGGTTGCCAGCGCTGCCGCGCAGGCCAGGGCATTGCCGGTGTAGCTGTGCGAATGCAGGAAGGCGTTGAGCTTCACATACTCATCGTAGAAGGCCTCATAGATCCCGGCGGTGGTCAGGACCACCGACAGGGGCAGGTAGCCGCCGGTCAGGCCCTTCGACAGGCACATGAAATCCGGGCGGATCAGGGCCTGCTCGCAGGCGAACAGCGTACCGGTGCGACCAAAGCCCACCGCAATTTCATCGGCGATCAGGTGTACCTGGTGACGGTCACAGGCTTCGCGCAGCAGCTGCAGGTACACCGGGTCATACATGCGCATGCCGGCGGCGCACTGCACCAGCGGTTCGACGATCACCGCAGCGACTTCGTGCGCGTGCTCGGTCAGTACCCGCTCCAGGTGCGCGAACTGGCGGCGTGCCCAGTCGGCCGCGCTGACACCGGCTTCGCGGTCGAAGGCATCCGGTGAGGGCACCGTGATCACATCCATCAGCAGCGGGCGGTAGACTTCCTTGTACAGTTCGACATTGCCCACGGCCAGCGCGCCGAGGGTCTCGCCGTGATAGCTGCCCGAGAGCGTGACGAAGCGGCGTTTGGCGGTCCGGCCCACATTGCGCCAGTAGTGGAAGCTCATTTTCACGGCCACTTCGACCGCAGCGGAGCCATTGTCCGCATAGAAGCAGCGTGTCAGGCCGGCCGGCGCGAGCGCCGTCAGCGCCTCACTCAGGCGGATCACCGGCTCGTGCGTGAAACCGGCCAGGATCACGTGCTCGAGGCTGTCCAGCTGCGCGCGCAGGGCCGCATTGATGCGCGGGTTGGCATGGCCGAACAGGTTCACCCACCAGGAACTGATCGCGTCCAGGTAGCGCTGATCCGCGAAGTCGGTCAGCCACACCCCGCTGCCGCTGCGGATCGGGATCATGGGCAGCAGCGAGTCGTGGTCCTTCATCTGGGTGCACGGGTGCCACACATGCGCAAGATCGCGCTCCCGCCAGGGGAGGTTGGCGGCCGCAGCGGGTTCGTTGCGGGCGACCGGGTCAGAGGGTGACTGGGGGTGCGGCATTTCGAGGCAGAGTTTGGCATGATCCGGTCGCATGGACACGGTGCCCGTCAGCCCAATGCATGTCGAACCGAGTACCGGTCTTCTGACCCGGACGCGACAGGTGCTGTCGACGCATTTTGATGACCGGCCGGCGGGCTCGGTGCCGGAACTCATCGTCGTGCACGGCATCAGTCTGCCGCCCGGTGAATATGGCGGTGCGTGGATCGAGCATCTGTTCACCGGGACGCTGCCGCGCCACGCGCATCCATATTTTGCGACCATTCCGCCCGGGCGGGTATCGGCGCACGTGCTGGTGCGGCGCGACGGCACGGCCGTGCAATTTGTTCCCTTTGGGGCACGTGCCTGGCATGCCGGATTGTCCGAATATCGCGGTCGCCCCGCGTGCAATGACTATTCAGTTGGCATCGAACTGGAAGGCACCGACACGACGCCCTACGAGGATGCCCAGTACCGAACGCTCAGCGCAGTGATTGCGGCACTCCTGGCCTGCTATGCGACCTTGGATGCGACGCGCCTGGTCGGGCACAGCGATATCGCTCCGGGGCGCAAGCTCGATCCCGGTACGAAATTCGACTGGCCGTACCTGCGCCGGCTGGTGGCCAACTCAGCCACGGCCGCGATCGTGGCGCCATAGGACTTCGCTGCCGCGCTCGTGGCGCACCAGCACCCGGGCCAGGACAAAGAGCAGGTCCGACAGGCGGTTCAGATACTGCGGCAGGGCCTCGGCCACCGGCTCGGTCGCCTTCAGTGTCCACACCCGCCGTTCGGCACGCCGGGCAATGGCGCGCGCCAGATGACAGGCCGCGGTGGCCGCTCCGCCGCTGGGCAGGATGAATTCGCGCAAGGGTGGCAGCTTGTCATTGAAGCCATCCAGCGCCTGCTCCAGACGCGTGATGTGGTCGGGTCCGAGGATGGTGTGGCCCGGGATGCTCAGTTCGCCACCCAGATCGAACAGATCGTGCTGCACTTCGAGCAGCAGGCCCACGACGGGAATCGGCAGGTCCGGCACCGCCAGCACCATTCCCACCGCGCAGTTGAGTTCATCGACCGCACCAATGGCTTCGATGCGCGGTGAATCCTTGGGCGTGCGCTTGCCATCACCCAGACCCGTCGTGCCGTCATCGCCCGTGCGGGTGTAGATTTTGCTCAAGCGATTCCCCATATCCCAGCATAGCCGAGAAAACCATGCCGACCCACTCTGCAGAACTGACCGCCGCGATTGATGCCGCCGAGGCCGCCGCCACCGTCATCCGCGCCTTGTACCAGCGCAATCTAGCGGTCACGACCAAGGCCGACCAGTCACCGGTCACCGAAGCGGACGTGCGCGCCGAGGAGGCCATTCACACCGTGTTGCAGGCGCGTTTCCCCGCGTATGGCTTCTACGGCGAGGAGACCGGCCAGCACCATGTGGATGCCGAGAGCGTGTGGCTGGTCGATCCCATCGATGGCACCAAGTCCTTCGTGCGCGAGTGCCCGTTCTTTTCGACGCAGATTGCGCTGCTGCGCGCCGGGGAGCTGGTGCTGGGCGTGTCGAGTGCGCCGGCCTACGGCGAATTTGCCTGGGCCGAGCGCGGTGCGGGCGCGTATCTGAACGGCAAGCGCATCAAGGTGAGCCACACGGCGCAGCTGGCGCAGACCATCATTTCCACCGGCAATCTCAAGACGCTGACGCGCTCACCCGCAGGCTGGCGCCGGCTCGGCGCGCTCATCGGCCAGGTGAGCCGCAGCCGCGGCTATGGTGATTTCGTGCACTACCACCTGCTGGCCCGTGGCGCGCTGGATGTCGTGATCGAGTCTGATGTGAACATCCTGGATATCGCCGCGTTGACGGTGATTGTGCGCGAGGCCGGCGGCATTTTCACGGATCTCGACGGTGGCGCCGTGGGCCTGGGCACTACCAGCGTTCTGGCCACGAACGGGGTCCTCCAGGCAGCTATTCATCAAGCACTGGGCGGCACCGATTAGAGGCTCGTGAACACCCGCCGCGTGCCAACGGCGACTTCGGTCAACGGCGTCTCGTACAGCTGACTCAACGCCGGCGCATTGAGCACCTGCGCGGCGGGGCCGGCCAGCCAGTTCCCATCGCCGTACAGAAGCAGGGCCGAATCCGCGAAGCGCGCGGCCAGCGTCGGGTCGTGCAGGATCGCGATGACCGTGCGGCCACGGTTGGCCTCTTCCTTGAACAGTCCGAGCACGGCCAGCTGCTGGTGGGGGTCGAGATGATTCGAGGGCTCATCCAGCAGGAACACCTGGGGGTCCTGGGTCAGCAAGGCGGCCATCGCGCAGCGGCGTTGCTCACCGCCCGACAAGGTCTGAAGCGCGCGATCCTCAAATCCCGACAGGCCCACCTTGCCCAGGGCCGCCCGCGCCAGGCGCCGATCCTCGGGACCCTCCCGCTCGAGCAGCGACAAGTGCGGATGGCGGCCGATCAGCAGCGATTCCATCACGGTGCTGGTGAAGCCATCCTCCAGGTCCTGGGTGAGCAGGCCGAGGCGCCGGGCGATGTGGCGGCGGGACAGCTCGGTCAGCCGCTGGCCCTCAAGTTCCACGACACCCGACAGCGGGGGTCGCAGTCCCGCCAGGGTGTGCACCGTCAAGGACTTGCCGCAGCCGTTGCGGCCCAGAACGGCCACGAACTCGCCCGGCGCGAAACTGACGTTCAAGGCGCTGACCAGGCGACGCTCGCCGGCGCTGATGCTCAGGTCCCGGGCCTGCAGGGAGCCGCGGGTAAGGTTCAAGGCTGCAGTCGGGTAACCGACCACGGTCCGGGCAGCATAGCGCCATCCGGCGC
>DATHOA010000036.1:0-34649 GCA_035485475.1 Steroidobacteraceae bacterium
GGCCTATGGACAGATCCTGCCGCGCGCGTATTTTGCGTCGCAGTACATCCTTGCGGACTACTGGCTGTTCGCCCTTGAAGTGCCGCCAGCCGGATACGAATGGGTGCGCGACGGGGATGACGCGCTGCTGGTCAACGTCGACTCCGGTGAAATCCTGCAGGTCGAATACGGCGTATTTGCTTAAGCCTCGAGCCCGTAGCGCAGGTGCAGGGCGTCCAGGATCGACCACAGCAGGTCGAGTTTGAACCGCAGTATCTCCAGCGCGCGGCTCTGGGCCGCGCGGGTGCGGAAGTGCTCCAGCGTGATCCGCAGCCCGTACTGCATGTCATGCGCCAGCGGGCAAACCCGCGAGCGGAAGTATTCAAGACCTGAGTTCTCGATCCACGGGTAGTGGACCGGCCAGGTCGCGAGTCGCTCGCGGTGTACCGGCGGTGCGAACAGTTCGGTCAGCGACGCACATATCGCTTCCTGCCAGGGTTGGCGCCGGGCGAAACCGATATAGGCATCCACCGCGAAGCGCACACTTGGCAGCACATGCTGCATTGACCACAACTCGGTGGCGGGCAATCCCACAGCTTCGCCCAGGCGGACCCAGGACTCCAGGCCGCCGGGATCATTGCCGTGCCCGTCCTGATCAAGAATCCGCAGCACCCATTCACGGCGCACGTCCCGATCGTCGCAGTTGGCGAGGATGGCGGCGTCCTTAACCGGTATGTTGGCCTGGTAGTAGAAGCGATTGGCCACCCAGGCGCGGATCTGCTTCTCGGACGCCCGACCTGAGTTCAACAGCACGTTGAATGGATGGTAGATGTGGTAGGAGTGACCCCCGGCGCGCAGCTGTCGTTCAAATTCCGTGGGGTCCAGAGGCGCCGCGTCTGGAATCAATTCAATCACCGGGCAGTTTCCATTCCGTCGTATGCGACCTCGGCGAGCGACGCCAGCGCGAATCATTGATGAATCGGGGCTCATGATTTTCATGAAATTGGATCGTAGAATCGCCCCGACAGCGGATCCGAAGGTGCAATTTGCGACCTAACGCCGAAGGGGTGCCGCCTTGAGCCTGCGGCTGCAGATCAACCTCATCATCATTGTCATGATGACATTGTTCATTGGTACGCTCGTGTACCAGCAGGTGCAGGACACGCGCAGCAGCGTCCGGGAGGAAATCGAGGGCTCGAATCGGGTCGCGATTCAGCTGCTGACCGCCGTCTCCGGCGCCTACGAGGAGTCCGGGGTTCGCGGCATGCTGAGCTTCCTTCACCAGCTGGGGCGGGTACGCGCCAATGACGTGTCGCTGTACAACCCGGCCGGGCAGCTCGTGTATTCATCGCCGGCCTCGGTCTACAAGGTCGGTCGCGAAGCACCGGCCTGGTACACCACGGTGGTGGCGCCCATCGAAGGGCCCTCCGAAATCGGCATCGGCGGCGGCCGGCTGGTCATCCGGGCGAATTCATCGCGCGCCGTCCTGGATGGCTGGGATAGCCTGGTGCAGTTGCTGTGGATCGGTGCGATCGCGCTCGCAGTCATCAACCTCGCGGTGTTCTGGTTCGCCGGTCGCATCCTGCGGCCACTGCAGATCGTCGTCGAAGGCCTCAGGCGCATGGAGGCGGGAGACTACGCCGCGCGGCTGCCGCCCCTGCGTGGTCGCGAGGGCCGCCTGATGAGCGCCACGTTCAACCGCACCGCGCAGGCGGTGGCGGACAGCGTTGCGGACCGACGGGCGGCCGATGAGGCCCGCGATCGCCTCCGGGAAAATCGCGAGCTCACGCAGGTGATACAGAGCCACATAGAAGAGGAGCGACGTTCGATTGCACGCGAACTACATGATGAGCTTGGTCAATCGATCACGGCGATCCGCAGCTTCGGCCTGATCATCCAGCAGCAGGCCGCCGCAGGTGATGAGCGCGTGGCGGAGGCGGCGCGACTGGTGGTCGACACCGCAGGCCGCATGTATGACGCCGTGCACGAAATGATTCCGCGGCTCAGACCCTTCGCGCTCGATTCCTTTGGCTTGGGAGATGCGGTCGGAGATCTCGTGGCCGCCTGGCGCACCCGCCATACCGGTGTGGCCATCCTGCTCCAGGTGGACGAGCAACTGCCGCAGCTCGGCGCGGCGCAGTCAATCTGCGCCTATCGCATCCTGCAGGAGGCACTGACGAATGCCATCCGTCATGCGGCGGCCAGCCACATCAAGGTAGTCGTGAACACCGAGGCGGGTGAACTGGTCGTGCGGGTCATCGATGACGGGGTCGGCTTGGTCGCAGGTTGGGACGAACGCGGACACTACGGCGTGCGCGGCATGCGCGAACGCGCGCTCGCCTCGGGAGGCAGTTTGCAGATGATCTCGCGGCCCGGCACTGGAACTGAAGTCAGCGCGCGCCTGCCGCTGGACGTACAGCCATGACGCGCACGACCGTCATGCTGGTGGATGACCACGCCGTGGTGCGCGTCGGATTTCGCTTGTTGCTGCAGGCCGCGGAAGACCTGCTGGTCGTGGCCGAAGCCGACAGCGGTGAGCAGGCCATCGCGCTTTATGCCGAGGCCAAGCCTGACATCGTCGTCATGGATCTGGCCATGGCCGGCGCCGGGGGTATCGAAGCCATCAAGCGCATCATCGCGCGTGATGAGCGGGCGCGAATCCTGGCATTGTCAGCGCACGAGGACATGAGTCACCCCAAGCGGGCACTGAAGGCAGGCGCGTTGGGATACCTGTCCAAGCGCACCGCGCCGGAGACTCTCATCGAGGCGATCCGCATCGTAGCCGCGGGCGGCATGTACATCGATGCCGCGATTGCCCGGCATATGGCGGCGCAGGATCTTTCCGGCACCGGCAGTCCGATCGAGCAGCTCTCGGAGCGTGAGTTCCAGGTCTTCGTGCAGCTGGCGCACGGGGTCTCGGTCAACCGGATTGCGGAAATGCTGCACCTGAGTCCCAGCACGGTGGGTACCCATCTATACAACATCAAGCAGAAGCTGGCCGTGGGCAACCAGGCCGAATTGACCCTGATCGCCGTACAAAACGGGTTGATCCAGGTCTGATATTGCGCGGTGCTTCCACGATGGCCTTGCCCTGTGATCAAATCGCACGGGTTGGGCCTTACACCGCTGACTACGGCGGTATATATCGACCCCCCGCGGCAACTTCTCGGCGCCGTGCGTGTTCGTGTCGATAAACGTAGGAAGAGGGGTCTGAAATGAAACGCTCACGAATAATTATTGGTATCGCGGTGCTGGTGGTCTTGGGCATCGCGGCATGGATCATCATCGTTCCGGGTCCCATGGACTTTGCCAAAGGTCAGCGCGTTGCGCTCGCCCAATACCAGAGCAACCCGACCGGCGTGCCGGCGGACCTGACGACAACCGACCCGCTCGCGCACGGCCGTTACCTGGTACAGGCCGCCGATTGCGAAGCTTGCCATACGGCGGAAGGGGGCAGGCCATTCGCTGGCGGGCGGCCTTTCCAGACAGACTTTGGAACGATCTATTCTCCCAACATCACTGCGGATACCAAAACGGGTATCGGCTCGTGGACCGACGCGGAATTCCTCACCGCCGTGCATGAAGGCCGCGACAAGGATGGCAGGCATCTGTATCCCGCATTTCCCTACGAGGCCTACACCTACCTGACTGATCAGGACGTGCTCGCCATCAAGGCCTACATCTTCAGCGTGCCGGCAGTCAGCTACGATGCGCCGCCGAATACGCTGCGATTCCCGTACAACCAAAGGGCGCTGATGGCGATCTGGGGAATGATCTACAACCCGAACCACCGCTTTGAGCCGGTTGCCGATCGTTCGCCGAACTGGAACCGTGGTGCCTATCTGGTCGAATCCCTCGGCCACTGTGGCGATTGCCACACGCCGCGCAATCCGTTGCAGGCGTTGAACAATGGGAAGAAATTCGCCGGCGGCATGGCCGAGGGGTGGCGTGCGTACAATCTGAGCAGCGATACGACTTCCGGGATCGGCAGCTGGAGTCCGGAGGAGTTGCGACAATACCTCTCGACCGGGCACTCCATGAACCGCGGGTCTGCGTTCGGGCCGATGGCGCAAGCGGTGCATCTGAGCTTCCAGAATCTGACGGCGTCCGATCTGGGCGCGATTTCCGAATATGTGCGCAGTGTGCCGCCGGTCGCGAGTCCCGATTTGCCGGCGCCGAAGCTGGCAAAGTCCTCCGCCTATCCGAGCGCGGGCAACTCAACTGACGAGCAGTTGACGACCGGACAACATCTGTTCGCGGGCACCTGCAGCGGGTGTCACTCCTGGACCGGTGTCAGCGACTTCATCCCCTACGCGACATTGACCGGGACGCGGGCCGTCAATGACCCGACCGCGACCAATGTGGCCCTGGCGGTATTGCGCGGCGCCAGCCCGTTACCGGCCTCCGGTGCGATCGCCACCATGCCCGCATTCGGCTCGGTGTGGACTGATGATCAGATCGCGGACGTTTCGAACTATGTCATCGCCCGCTTCGGTGCACAGCCTTCTTCGATCACCGCGGCCGAAGTCGGCAAGCTGCGCGCGAATCTATAGATGTCGAGCTCGATGCGCGGCGACTGGCATTCTCTCTTTTCAGGTAAGTGACTGATCCGGCGGGTAATTCCCGCTGGATGTGCGCACTTTCGACTGCCGCGGTGCATCCATCCGATGCGCCGGCCCGTATTGAATTGATGAGCAGCCCGCGCCAACTCAAGACTATAGTCACCCCTTCGCTGGTCTTGGGAAACGTGGCTTTGACGCATGGCTGACACGCCTGCCTCCACTGTGGAAGGGCTGCTGGCACAGGTTGCCTTGGGCAACCGGGTGGCCTTTGATGCGCTGTATCGCGGCACCGCGAATCGACTGTTTGGCATTTGCCTGCGGGTGTTGACGCAGCGCGCTGAGGCTGAGGATGCCTTGCAGGATGTCTATACGACGGTGTGGCGCAAGGCTGCACAGTTCGATCCTGCGAGGGCCAGCGCCACGGCATGGCTGGCCATGATTGCGCGCAACAAGGCCATTGACCGGCTGCGCGCCATGCCGGCAAACCAGGCGCGGGCCAGCGCCGATCTCGCCCAAGACATTGCGGATCACCGGCCTTCGCCAGCGCAGGCGGTGGAGACCTCCAAGGACCGTGTGCGGCTTGAACATTGTCTTGAAGGCCTTGAGCCCAAACGCCGCTCCCTGATCCGCGCCGCGTTCTTTGATGGGCTGACCTACGAGGAACTGGCGGTCAGGATCGAAGCGCCGTTGGGGTCCATCAAGAGCTGGATCCGCCGCGGCCTGCTGCAACTACGGGAGTGCCTGGACCCGTGAACAGCCCAATGCTGCCACCCGAGGACAACGGTCCGCAGTCCCACGAGCCGCCGAGCGACGATGTGCTGGCGGGGGAGTATGTATTGGGAGTGCTCAACGCAGTCGAGCGCCGCCAGGTGCAGGCGCGGCTTGCAACGGATCGCGAGTTCGCCCGGCGTGTGGAGCAATGGGAAGTGCGCTTCGCACCCTTGCTGGCCGACGTCGAGCCCGTGGAGGTGCCGGCCGCTGTTTGGACCGCTGTCTGCCAGCGTCTGGGCTGGACGCAGCCTGAGCGCGCCCGCTCCGGATTCTGGGAGAGTCTTGGTTTCTGGCGCGCCGCAACCGTGGTGTCGACCGTGATCGCCATCGCGGCGCTTTCATTCACGCTCGAACACCTGACGACGGTGACACCACCGCCCATCGCCCAGCAGCCGGTTGAAGCCGCGGCGAAACCCGTCACGCCCCTGCAGCATGACGATGGCACGCCCGGCTGGCTGGCATCGGTGGATGCGGCCGGCGGTACGGTGCAAATCGTTCCTGTCCCCACCGCACCGGACGCGCAGGGGCGGGTGCCGGAGCTGTGGCTGATCCCGGCGGGCAAGGCGCCGGTCTCGCTGGGTGCCGTCTCGACCACCCAGGCGCATACCGTCACGGTGCCGCAGCAGGCCCGCGCGGACCTGGTAGCCGGCTCGACCCTGGCGATCACTTTTGAGTCCGCCGTGGGCATACCCCACGCGGCGCCGAGCACCGCGGTGATTGCCAAGGGCACGATTTAGCATCTGGTAACGGCTTCAATCAGAGGGGAAAACCATGAACATGAATCTGCGCCTCACGGCGTCGGCGCTGACGCTATTGCTGGCCGCGGCGCTGCTGGCGCCGGCACCACCGGTTGCCGCGCAAACCCCAGCAGCAGCCCCGAAGAGCTGCGCGCCGGAAGGTGACCTGCATTTCGTCTGCAACCTGATCAGCGTCGAGGACTTTCTGCCGGTGGACGGTGGTCGCTGGCTCGTAGGCGGGTCATATATTGAGAAATCGGTGGGCCTGTACCTGATCGACACCCAGGCGAAGAGCGCCAAACCGGTCACCTTGTCGCTGGCCGAGAAACCGGACCCGCTGTATGCGGGTTGCGCGGCACCGGATCTGAAGGCCCTGCAGACGCATGGCCTGGATGTGAGGCGAGTCAAAGGCCACACCCGGGTCTATGTCATCAATCATGGTGGGCGTGAGTCGGTGGAGATTTTCGAGCTGCACCCGGCCAGCGACACGGCCGAATGGATCGGCTGCGCGCTGCCGCCGGATGGCGTCAACAGCAACTCCATCACGGCCATGGCCGGGGGCGCTTTCGCGCTCACCAAGTTCATGGACACGCATGACAAGAACGGCTTCCAGCACATTCTGTCCGGACAGGTGACCGGCGCGGTCTACTTGTGGAAGCCAGGCACGGGGTTCAGCGAAGTGCCGGGAACCCAGTTCTCGGGCGACAACGGAATCGTGAGTTCGCCGGATGGTCGCTGGCTGTATATCAACGCCTACGGCAGCCACGAGATCTACCGCGTGCCGCTGTCCGGTCATGGCGAGCGCTCGGTCGCGAAGGTGGACTTCTGTCCGGATAATCTGCGCTGGGCGCCGGATGGCTCCATCTTCGTCACCGGGCAGTTCATCAATCCGCAGACGTTGAATACCCTGCACGGGTGGGCCACGGTGCGCCTGGATCCGAAGACCATGGCCGTCACGCCGGTCGTGAAGGAGGCGGGACTGAAGGTGTTTGACGATGCCACCAGTACCGTTCAGGTCGGACAGACGCTGTGGTTCGGCACCTTCCGCGGCGATCGCATGGCGTACATGCCGCTGCCCCACCCATGATCGCGCGCGGGCTTGCGGCGGGAATCGCCGCGCTGGCGCTGACTCTCGGGTCGGGCACAGCGCGGTCAGCCGATGCTTCGTGCGACCGCGTTTGTCTGAAGGGTTTCATCGATACGTATATCGATGCGCTGTCCCATCACGATCCGTCGCGGCTACCCGTCACGGCCAACGTGCGCTTCACCGAGAACGGAGAGCAGGTGCCCCTGGGTGAAGCCTTGTGGGTCACCTTCACCAAGCCACTGGCGTACCGGCACTACTTCGCCGACACCCGATCCGGACAGGTGGCGGCCTTCATCACCTTGATGGAAAATGACTATCCGGACCATATGATGCTGCGTCTGCGGGTACAGAATCGGAAGATTGCGGAGATCGAGACCATCCTGGCGCGCAATACGCCGCGCGTGCTGGCGATGCCGGCCTTCGATCCGATGTGGGAGGAGCCTGAGCCGGTGGCCAAGCGGCTCACGCGGGCGCAACTGATCAAGGGTGCGGTGGGGTACCTGACGGCCGTGGCCATGGCTGATGGCAGGCTTGCGCCTTTTTCCGATGACTGTTCACGTACCGAGGTCGGCCTGGTATCGGCCGTCGGCAAGGGACGCAAGCCGCCGGTCGGAGATCCCCCGTCCGCCACTGGAGATCAGTTCCAGGATGCGATCCGCGCGACACTGGGATTGAGTTGTGCGGATCAGCTGAACACCAAGGTCTACAGCTTCATCACCGGGTTTGACTACGCCCGGATGCCGCTGGTGGATGTCGAGCGGCAGGTGGTGTTCGGAATCTTTGTATTCCGTCGGCGCGGCAATATTCCCGGAGCGACTTACCAGGGCAAGTTCTACCACTTTCCGTTCGGGATGCGGATGCCCGATGAGAACCTGGCAGGCGAGGCCTGGAAGTTTCGTGACGGTAAAATCACGCGCGTGGAGTCAACGTTTCTCGGCAACAATGTCTACCGGGCCGGAACGGGTTGGCCGGGTGGCATGAAGGGCGTTTCGCGGCCCATGGGCCAATAGCGTCGCATTAGTGATGATGACGTTGCCACCGTGATAGCGTTGGTAGCTGGCAAACAGGGGGACGCATGTATCAGAAGCCTTCCGTTCCGCGCTCCATCGGCGGCGTACTGGACGACACCATGCAACTCTACAAGGCATCGTTTTCACGTTGCCTCGTGCCGGCGCTGTTAATGGGTGTCGCCGTGGCGTTGCTGGCCATCTACCAGACGAGTCGCATTCCGTTGAGCGGCAGCAGCGCGGACCTGCAGGCTTATCTTGCGCAAGGGTCGACGGCCTCTGCGACGAGCAGCTTATTTTCATTGGTAGGACTGCTGCTCGATTTGGTGTTCTACAGCATCATGATCTACATCATCGCCGCCGTGTCCCGTGGTGAGCCGCAACCCGTCGGTGCATCTGTGGCGGCGTCGATGCGACGGCTGCCGGCAAACATTGGGGCAACGCTCCTGTTGACCATTATCGGAATCGTGCCTTTCCTGCCGCTCCTGGTCGCCATGGGCGGGCACCTGTCGTCTGGGGCGACGATCGCGCAGATTGCGGCACGTATCGGGCCGTCTTTTCTTGTGTGCCTCGTGCTGCTCGTTCCCATCACCTATGTCCTGGTACGGATGATGCTGTACATGGTTCCGCTGGTCGGTGAGTCACAGGGGCCGCTCCGGTCGCTTGCTGCGAGCTGGCGCCTGGTCGGTGGAAATTGGTGGCGCACCCTTACCTTGGTGGGTGTCATGGCTATCATCGTATATGTATTAACCATAGTGATACTCGCGATCGCCGGCGGCATCGCGTTGATGGTTGTGGGCATTCCGAAGGGTGCGGGGCAAGTACTTGGCGCCGCGGCCATGGTGGCGGCAATTGTCGGGGGGGGCTTGAGAATTATTTCCGGTCCACTGATGGCCGCGCTCTTGGTCTCGATCTATCAGGACCTGGTGCTGCGCAAAGGCGGCGGCGATCTGGAGGCGCGTCTCGAGGCACTCCCAAAAGGTTGAGTGCACAATGATGCAGCGTGCGCTGTCGGCAAGGCCTCTTTTGGCCGCATTGGCCATGCTGCTATGGGGGGTTGTAGCGCGGGGCGCGCCGTTTACCGACGCGAATGCACCCGCCAGGTATGCGATCGAAGAATGCATCAATCGGATCGACGATGCGCCGACCGGACTGCCGGTACTGGAAATGCTCTGTCCACAGTTGGCTGCAAGCCTGCAGACCTCCCAGATCCAGGCGCTCATCATTCCCAGCTCGCGCGACCGCCTCAATCGCGACTCACTGATTCACCTGGAACGATTGCTGCACCCGACGCTGGGTCCGGCACCTTCCGTGGCGGCACTGGCACCGATCCTTCACGCGCTGCCCGGTACGGCGGTCGCACCCCGCTCATGGTGGCAACGCGTGTGGGACTGGGTGCTCGAACATCTCACCCACAAGCAGTCGCAGACCTCGAATCCCTGGTTGACGGAATTGATGCGGCAATTGGCCAGTGCCCAATGGCTGTGGAAAGCCATCATCTGGGCCACGCTGATCGCATTGCCCATTGTGGTGGGGATCATCGTCAAGCGCGAGATTCGCGCGCTGGGGCGCCGTTCGACCGATGAGGTCATAACGTCAGGCGAGACCGAGGCGGGCGCGTTGGGCGCGCCGAGCTCGCGCCTGGCATTGCTGCGTCAGGCGCCATTGGGACAGCGACCCGCAAGGCTCTTCGCCATGCTGATCTCACGCCTGGTGGTCGCCGGTCGGCTGCCGCCGGACCGCAGCCTGACGCATCGCGAAGTGATCCGCGCCGCGGTCCTGGACGATGCAGACCAACGTCGCTACATGGAATCCCTGGCGCGTCTGGCGGAGCGGCAGCTGTACTGCGCCGCTGCGACTTCCGCAGAGGGCCTCGAGGAACTGCTCGCCCGTGGCGAGGACCTCTACACCACCGGCTGGGGCCGGTCCGTGGAGGATTGAGTGAAGGAGCGGCTGGTCGTTTTGGCGTTGGCAGCCTGCGCGCTGGCACTGTTCTGGATCCTGTTGTTTCCCAAGCCACAATCGTCAGCTGCCGCGCCGCGTCCTGTGACAACGGGAGCTGATGGCGAGGGCTATTTCGCGGCGGCGCGGTGGCTGGCGGCGGCCGGCATGCCCCCCCTCGAGCTGCACAAGCGATACGCCCAGCTGAGCGACACGAGCCTCACTGCGCAGCCGACGGGCAATCTTCTGATTACGACACTGCCGTATGCGGTAGTGCTGAATCCCGAGGAGTACTCGGCGCTGGATAGCTGGATTGGCCGGGGAAATACCCTGCTGATCCTGGCCGCGCTTGACGACACGCCCGTATGGAGCGCGCTTTCGACCAATTTTGTACCCGAGCTGCAGAAGATCGTGGGCATCGAGTTCAAGCCGGTGCAGGTAGCCAACACCGATCCCCTCACCAGGGCCGAAGCGGGTTTCGTTTCAGTGTTGACGCCGCAGGGGGGAGCCATCGCACTGCACCCCAGTGGCCGAATCGGGCTGCTGGAGGGCATCAGGCAGTTGGCGACGCTGTCACCGCTCCCCTCCGAGCAATGGTTGGCGAAGGCCATGGACGCGCCGCCGGTGCTGGAGCTGGCACGTCGGGCGGACAGCGCGGATGCGGTGTTGTGGGTCAAGAGTTCCGGAAATGGCGCGATCATTGTCAGCGCCTACGCCAGCCTGTTCAGCAACCAGGTGATTGGCAAAATGGACAACGCCCGGCTGCTGTCGAACATCGTTTCGTGGTCATTGCAACCAGGTGGACGAGTCATCTTTGACGATGCTCACCAGGGCGCGATGGATGAATACAACGCGCAGAAATTCTTTGCCGATCCGCGCCTGCATCACACGTTGCTGTGGCTGGTGGCCCTATGGTTGGCCTGGGTGGTGGCATCTCAGCCGTTGCGCGCCTCGACAGGACACTCCGCGGGGCTGGATGAAAGCGCCATGTTGCGGGTAACGGCGCGCTTCTTTGCCGGTGTGCTGCGTCCGGTGGCGAGCGCCCAGTGGCTGCTCGATGAATTCTTTGAGCGGGTACGCCAGCGGCACGGACTGTCGAACAGCGGCGCGCCGCCCTGGGACTGGCTTGCCGCCCATGCCGGCGTGAGCCGCGGACTGCTCGACGAACTGCAGGTCCTGTATGCCCGTACTCAGGGCGGTCAGCGTGTCAGTCTGGTCCGCCTGCAGCAGATTCTTTCGCAGATTTCAGGACAAACCTCATGACGAATGCATTGCAGGATCTGGAGTCCACTCTTCAACAGCGCATCGGCGAAGTGGTACTGGGCGTCAGCCCCGCCGTGCGCGCGCTGTGCATCGCGGTGGTGGCACGCGGCCATGTACTGGTGCAGGGCGTACCGGGGCTGGGCAAGACGCTGTTGAGCAAGACTCTCGCCGGGGCGCTGGGCGGCAGCTTCAAGCGGGTCCAGGGCACATCGGACCTAATGCCCACGGATATCACCGGCACTCACCTGTTTGATGGCGCCAAGAACACCTTCGTGTTTCGGCCCGGACCGCTGTTTGCCGATGTCGTGTTGTTCGATGAGGTCAATCGCGCCGGGCCACGCACCCAGTCGGCACTGCTGGAGGCGATGGAGGAACGCCAGGTGTCCGTTGATCGGGAGATGTTCGCGCTGCCAGCGGATTTCCTGGTGATCGCGACGCAAAACCCGCGGGAGTTCGAGGGCACCTATCCGTTGCCGGAATCCCAGCTGGATCGTTTCATGCTGCGCCTCGACCTCTCCTATCCGGCACTGGAAGCCGAGACCGAGGTGCTGCTGCGCTACACCGGTGTGGCCGCCGAACCGTCGCGGCCGGTCAGTCATCCGGTGCCGCCGGGCCTGGTACAGGAGGCGCGAACCGCCGCACAGCGAGTGCACATATCTGCGGAGCTGTGCGCCTATGTTCTGGCCGTGGCTCGAGCTTCACGCGAACACGCGCAGCTGTCCCTGGGAGTGTCGACGCGCGGCGCGCTGGCGCTGATGCGGGCCGCACGCATCCTGGCCGGCATCGAGGGGGCCGAGTTTGTGACGGCCGATGATGTGAAGGCAGTGGCGCCGATGGTCCTGCCACATCGACTGATGCTCACGGGCGATGCGCTGCTGGCAGATGTCTCGGAGAGTACCGTCGTGGCCCGCATTCTGGAGCAGGTGCCGGCGCCCCGATGAACCTGCGGCAAAACGGTCTGGTGATGATACTGGTCACGGTGTTGCTGGGCATTGCGGCGCAGTGGGCGGGAGTTGCGCAGTTCGCCAACCTTTGGGCGCTACCCCTGGCACTACTGCTTCTGGGACTGGCCTATGAGCGCTTTGTGTGTGCACGCGCCGCAATGCACCTGTCAATCGAATCACCCGATCCCTGGCACCTGGCAGGGGCTGCTGAAGTGCGCTGGCAACTTGCCCACGCGCTGCCGCGCACACTGACGGTGATGCTGGCGCCACGGCTACCCCTGGGTGTCGTGACGGCGACACAGGTTCGCACCGTGCAGGTGCCCGCGACGCCGGGCGCGATGATAACCCTGCCCGCGGTGTCGCGGCGCCTGGGCGAAATTCGCTGGCCCGCGCAGCCGGCGCGAATCGCCGGGCCGCTGGGTCTGGCCTGGTGGTCGGTGCGGCTTCAAGGCACGGGCCATTCAACCGTAGTGCCGGCGCTGCTCGAGCTGAAGGAATCGGCTAGCGGTGCAGCTGCGGCGGGTACACGCATCAGCCGGGTCATCGGTCCGGGGGCGCATGTCGAACAGTTGCGCGACTACCGGCCTGGTGATCCGTTGCGGGTCATCGACTGGCGTGCGACCGCGCGGCGCCGCCAGCTGGTCAGTCGGGATTTCGCTGAAGATCAGCACCTGGATGTGATCCTGGTGCTCGATGTGGGTCGCAGCAGTCGCATACAGTGCGGTGAGCTGGATCGTCTGGGGCACTATGCCAATGCCGCAGCCCGGATGGCCCAGCACGTGGTGGCGCAGGATGACCGCATCGGATTGATGTTGTTCGGTGATGCGCCGCTCGCTGTCGTGCCGCCCACACGTGGCCATGCCGGCGTCATGCGCGTGCGCGAACTGCTGTCCGGCATGCAATCACAAAGCACTGATTCCAGCGTGATTCACGCCGCATCGCAGGTGTTGAAGCGGGTTCATCAGCGCAGTCTCGTCGTGCTGTTGACCGACATCGACGATGCGAGCTCCGAAGGTCAGCTCGCTGCGGCACTGCGCTTGCTGCAGCCAAGGCATTTTCCCTTTGTGGTCGGCCTGAGTCAGCTTGATCCGGCCCTGATCGCGGACCAGGCCCCGCGCGCGTGGCTGGATCCGTGGCTGTCGCTGGCCGCGGCACATACGCTCAGCCAGCGCGAACGGGGGTTACGAGCCCTGCGGGCGACCGGTGCCCAGGTGATGTTGACCAGGCCGGCCGACTTCGAGCGCACGCTGTTCGAACAGTATGGCCAGTTCAGACAGCGCCGCCGGATCTGAAGAACCGCCCGGAGAGTACCGCAAGCATCAGTGCCAGGTTCGCCAGGCCGATGATCAATCGCACGGGCCAGCCGATGGAAGTGACGGGCGATACGAATCCCTCGATCAGTCCGCACACCACCAGCAGCGGTATCAAAGCGGCAAAAAGCCGGGCGATCCTGGCCGTGCACTGCTGCAGCGAGTCACGGCGGCTGGCCAGCTTCGGGCGTATCAGCGATTCACCCAGTGCGACACCGGCTGCGCCGCCGAGACAAATCATGGACAGCTCCACGGTGCCATGCGCGAAGATGAACTTCAGCAGGTCTCCATCCAACCCGTACTGGCGGGTGAACGCGAACACGCCGCCCAGCATCAGGCCATTGTTCGCAATCACATAGAATGTGCCCAGGCCGTAGAAGACACCGGCCACGCAGGCAAATATCGTCACAACAATATTGTTGGTGAAAATCCTCACCGACAGCAGCGAGGAGGGTGTGACATTGAGAATTCCGTCGGTCCACAGTTCGCCGCGCTGGACATGCTGGATCATGTCGGGACTGGCCACCAGATCCACCAGGGTCGGCCAGGTATGGACCAACCACCAGCCCGCGGCAGTACTCAGTGCAAACAGCAACCACACGCCCACAATGAGGGGCTTCAACTCCTGCACGGTCGCGGGAATCTCAACGGCATAAAGATGCCTCAGGGATGCCAGCGTATGTCGCGGCTCGCGATTCACGATCGCATGCAATGACGCATACAGCGTTTCGAGTGCCAGCGTGATCGGGTTGCCGGGCAGTGCCTGGCGTGCGCTGGCGACATCCCGCGCGAGGCCGCGATAGCCGTCCAGCGCCTTCAATGCATCCTGGCGCGACAAGCGCCCGCGGCGCCAGGTCAGCAGCGAGTCGCCGAGCCGGCTCCAGATGGCCGAGCGTTGCGCGAGCCAGGATGGGGCCACTGTATTCGGCTTCATCGCGATCTGCCGGATAATGCATTACGCAGTTGCTGCTGCAGGATCCCGTCATCCGGCGCATCTTCATGCAACGGAGCCTGGGCCGACCCGAGGGTTGCGGCGATGCGCGCCAGCAGCTCGCGGGCCAGCAACCGTCGGGCGTCCGGTTGCAGTTCCTTCCAGCGCAGCAACAGATCATTACCCAGCGCCGCAGTACCGGCATCCAGAGCCGGATTGAGGGCCAGGGATCCCAATTGCGTGAGCGCCTTCGCCTCCGTGTCACCATCACGGACCAGCAGCGTTCCGGCAGCAAGATCACCAAAGCGGGTCCGCTGAGCGCTGAACACCGTGGTGGTCAGCCCGAGCGCGTACAGCGCCGGCAGGCAGTCCACGAGGCGAAACGCATTGCGGATGAGGATGGCGAGAGTCGAGGGGGTGCCACCCTGACGATTGACGATGCGCACGCCGGCCATCCGCTTGCCTGGGGTGCGACCGCGCATCACCATTTCCAGCACAGGGTGGTAGAGAAAGTAGATGGCGGCGGCCGGTAACCCGGTCAGCAGCCCGGCCGCCACCGGGGAATGTTTGGCAAGATCCGGGTTTCTGGTCAGAAAATAGCCGGCACCGGCGAGCCAGGTGACGGCAATCAGTAAGCGGATGTGCCAATCGATAATGAAGGCATAGGCACGACTGCCCGGGCCGGCGATGGCCAGCTCGACATCAACCCCGGTAGGGGTGGTGACGATCAGCGAGTCAGTGCTCATTCCCGGTGCCGGGGCTTATGGCAGGAATTCGGCGCCGGGCGGCTTGCCGTCGATCCACATCGGGGATGGATCCCAGTGCTCGGCAATCAGGCCTTTGTCATTGAGGCGGAACATGTCGAACCACGTCGTCGAATAGATGTGGTTCGGATCCTTGGCGTCGCGCATCTTGCGCACGGTGCTGACCATGACATACGGCCCGTCGGCGACGATGTTGATGACGTGCATCTTCATGCGTGGCGCAATGGGAAGTGGTGCGCCCTTCCTGGTGAACAGCTCGACAAATGCCGCGCGACCGGAGGTCACGTTGGGATTGTGCTGGATATAGCCCTCATCCATGTACTTGGGCGCCTGGTCCAGGTGCCGCCCTTCGTACACGATGCGCCAGAAGTCGAACACGAATTTCTTATTGCGCGCCAGCTGGGTGTTGACGTCCTTGAGCATCGACAGCTGGTCGGGATTTTCGGTTGGGGCTACCTGTGCCCGCGCCGAACTGAAGGGGGCGCTGATCAGCGCGGTCAGCAGTACTGCGGGCAGGATGCGTGAGATGTTCACTTCGTAGACTCCAGCCGGACCGGGATGGCGACTTGGGATTCTACCGGTTGGCGGGTCAATCCAGTACTGCCCTGAGACGCTGATAGCCGCTGCGGGACATGGGCACATGGCTGCCATCGCTCAAGAACACCTGCCAGCTGTCCTTGGCATAAGGCTCAATGCGCGCGATGCGCTCTACATTGATTATGAAAGAACGGTGGATGCGCACGAACCGGGACGGATCCAGCTGCGTTTCCAGCTGCGCGAGCGTCTGCTGCTTGCGATACCGTTTGGCGCCCGCCGCGAGGACCAGGTAGTCATCCTGGGCCTCGATGAAGTCCAGGGTGTGGGTGCCCAGGACATGCACGTGCGTGCCTTCGCGGATTACGACCCGTTCGAGCCACTGACCGGGCGGCCGGGCCGCAACCGCGACTTGGGCATTGACCGTGGCCCGGTCGGGCGCCGGATCCCGCAGCCGCTCGCGGGCGCGCTGCAGGGCCTGTTGCAGGCGCACCGGTTCCACGGGCTTCAGCAGATAATCCACGGCATGGATCTGGAAAGCCTGTACGGCAAACTCATCATGCGCGGTGACGAAAATCACGGCAGGTGCGCGCGCCCCCAACAGTTCCATTACTTCGAACCCTGATAGCTTCGGCATCTGCACGTCGAGCAGCATCAGATCACAGGGCAGTTCCTCGGCCATCTTTACGGCATCGAAGCCATTGGTCGCCTGCCCGGTGATTTCGACATCCGCCGCGCTGGCGAGCTGCTCCACCAGGTAGGCGCGGGCGAGGGCTTCGTCATCAACGATCAGGATGCGCACGCAGTGCCTCCAGTGGTGAGGCTGGCAGCGCCAGCAGTACCCGAAAGATCGCAGGTTCGTTTTCTACATCCATGCGGGCTCGATTGCCGTACATGGATTCCACACGGCCCCGGACATTGGCCAGTCCCAATCCGGTACTGCGTGAGCGGGGTCGATCCGCGTCACAGCTGTTCTCGACCACGATATCCAGAAGACTGCCGCGAACCTTGGCGCTGAGCCTGATTTCCCCACCGTCGAGCAGATGCGCGATGCCATGGTGTACGGCATTCTCGACCAGCGGTTGCAGCAGCAGGGCCGGAACCCGCATTTTCATCGCTTCCTCAGTGACATCCACGCTGCGCCGCAGCCGCTCGCCGAACCGTACCTCCTCGATGGCGAGGAAGGTCTCAATCAATGTCAGCTCATCGGACAATGCAATGGTCTGCTGGGCGCCGAATTTGAGGCTCTTGCGGAAAAAATCGGCCATCAGCAAACACATGCGGCGCGCCGCCGTTGCATCCGAGCCAATCAGTGCCGCGACGGAGTTCAGGCTGTTGAAGAGAAAATGCGGGTCCAGTTGGCGCCGCAGAAAACTCATTTCTGCCTCGCGCGCCAGGGCGCGCAGTTCCAGGGCACGGCGTTCCGCGTCGCGGGAGCGCTCAATCGCCGCTGCCCAATACAGTCCCAGTATCGCGATCAGCGTGCCGACACAACCAGCGAAAACGAGCAGCGGGATCAGGGTGCCCGGATCAACATTGGGCATGAGGCCCGCGTACTTCAGCACCCGGATCCACAGCATGGCAACGGTCAACCACAAGGACAGCAGCACGGAGCCGGTGCCGAGCCAGGTGCCGACCAGGCGCCAGGCCGGCACCTCCGCCACGGCCATGGCCCGCACGAGGTACCAGCAGGGCAGGCACTGCAGACCCATCAGTGCGGCAAGCGGTATCGCGAACAGTTCAGCCCAGCGCAGTGACCCCTGACCCGTCACCGCGATGACTGCACCCAGCAAGGCACCGAAGGTAATCCATAGCAGCAGGTAGGCCGCAAGTCGACCGCGATGGTTGAGAATCGGATGCATCAGTCCTTGATCTCGACACCGCCCATCACCGCCATGCCCCGGATGATCAGGTGCTTGGTCGCAGGCACCGTCGAGGGCCGACGCTTGTCGGAACAGCCACCCATCAGGCAGATCACCCGCACTGTCACATCCCAGTCGCTGGGCACGAGAATCACGGCGCCACCCATCAGGGCGAACACATCGATGACCGCGGTGTCACCCGCCATCGGCGCATTGGACAGATCCAGGTTCACGCCGCCCATCACCGCGGTGAGATCTGCACCCTGGAAAGGCACGGCCGGGCGTAACTCAGATCCGGAGAACACCGCGAAGGTACGGATGTAGGCATCGCCCACACCCTCCGGAGCCGGTCGGTTGAATGCTCTCCACACCACCGAACCGCCGGCGAGCACCAGCATCATGGGCCCGATGACTGCCCAGAAATGGACCTTGATCCATTGCTGCTGGGTCGCGAATCCCCAGGCGCCGACGAACATCAGGACCAGCCCCAGCATCACCTGGTCATGCCGGCGGCGGGCGAGCAACACGGCACCGATGAAGAACAGCACGACGGGACCGAAATTGCGAAACACGTAGTGCGAATCGATCAGGCCCAGGTTCCCGCCCAGCAGGATCGCCCCGGCAGCAATGATCACGATGCCGATGATGGCAACGCCAAAGGCGCGGGCGCGGGCATCTTCGGGAGTGGTGGGTTGGCTGTTGTACATTATGGCCTCCTTACGGCTGACCGCGACGTTACCGGGGGCGCCAGGAGGGTTCTACGGCCCGCCGGCCAATTGCGGCTGGGCACCGGCGAACCCGGCCTTCGGAATCTGGGCAAATCTCCAGTAGCCGACAGACCATGGAGTTGTGTTAGCATCCCGCCCCCGCAGCGGCAGGTGCCGCTGGCACCAGGCCTTATGTAACTTATTGATTACATGGGGAACTTGTGCCTCAGGCCCACAGTGGCCAGGCGGGGACCTGCATTACGCGCCTGTAGCTCAGTTGGATAGAGTACTTGGCTACGAACCAAGGGGTCGGGAGTTCGAATCTCTCCAGGCGCGCCAGTTTCAACAGGTCCAAATTTAAGCGGCAGGCAGAACTCGCGAGTATTAGAGTTGCTTGTATGAAGCACCTCACGAGTTTCTTCATTCTCACGCCTGCGCTGTTGCTCGCTGCCTGCGCAGCGTCTCTCCCAAAGCCGGAACAGTACGGCTTTCAGCGCGTCCCAATCAACGGGCAGGAATATTACTGCGCTCCGCCGGAGTGGGTAATTCCGCCACAAGTCCCCGCGCTGTGGGTACCGGCGGCGGATCTTTCCGGTGATATTCCCTCGGGCATATTCGCGACGAGATATCCCAAGACGCGCAACATCTGTCTTACGCAGGCGCAATGGCCCACCTGGCTTTTGTTGCGCAACAGACTCGACCGCTCGTGGCCCATCACTCCTGGTTCCGCCCAGGCACTCGCGCGCTCGAGTAATTGACAGAAGGGACGAATTCGATCGGGTGCTGCAGGAGCGCCGTTAGCCCTTCTTCCGGTGGGCGTCAAAGAAGTTGAAGATCTGCTCAATCACTTCGGGCTGTGCCCAGGCGTCCGTGTGTGCGCCACCGACCACCGGTAGCCAGGTCGCATCGACGCCCTTCGCCTTGGCGTGGTCGACCATGGCCTTGCTGGCATCGAACACCATGACGGTGTCCTTATCGCCGTGGATCACCAGCACGGGCACCTTGCGCAGCTTCTCATAGGGGAAGTCTGCATCCTCGAGGGGCGCAGCGCTCGGCGCGATCGCGGTCCAGCGCCGCGGAAACTTGGCCGCATAGGTCCACACGGCGCCACCGCCGGATGAATTACCCATCAGGTAAATGCGCTGCGGATCCGCGTTGTATTCCTTCGCCACCAGGTCCGTGACGAACAGTACGTCCTGCTCGGCGCGCTCGAAGTCCTGTGCGGTCGGCGGCGCCTGGGTCGGTCGGGCACCCGCTCCACCACCACCGGCCGCCGGCGCCGGCCTGGGCACCAGCACCATCTTGTATGGCACGTTCCAGCCACCGACTCCGGTCGCATTGGCGTGGTAACCCGTGACCGCTGCGACTATGTAGCCGCGCTCCTCAGCCGTCTTCGCCAGTGTGGGACTGGTCATCGGCCGCTGGAAGGGCGCTGCCGCAGGCTGCGCGGCGCCGTGCGTGACGATCACGAGCGGCAGCTTCATGGACGGGGTCCATTTCGATGGCACATAAAGGTGGTAGGCGATCGTCTCGCCTGTTCCCGGAAACTCATAGCTGCGATCCTGCTCGCCCTTGGCCTGGTACTGCGGGCTCTTCGGATCCGGCGCCGGTGCACCCAGGGCAATCGCGGGTGCGACCACGACAGATGTGCTGAGCAGCAGCGAGCAGCAAAGACCAAGTGATGCTTTCATAAGTCCCCGAGGTGATTGTCTTAGCCGTAGGGTAAGGGATCGTGTTCCGATCAGCCAGGATTAGTGCGCCGCCACACAGTGATTTTTCATAGCACCGGCGAGCGGAAACGTCACAACGGAGAACGGGGCGACCCCGGACTTCTCCGTCAAGCGTGGTGCGGTCCCTGCCGCCTGTATGATTGGGAACTCCCGAAGTAGCTGGACATCCAGGAGCATGACATGACAGATCAGCTGAGGCCCGCGACCGAACTGGTCGCCAACGCCAAGACGCCGTTTCCGGGGGCGTCAGTCGAGTACGATGCGGCGCGCAAGGCATTGCTCGTCGCGGAGATTGATTTTCGTCGCCACATGACGCGATTGGCCGCGCAACGTCGCGCGCTGCCGGCGGGTCCGTTGATCAGCAAGAACTATCGCTTCAAGGATGAGCAGGGGTTTGAGGTCGGACTGCACGATCTTTTCGGCGACAAGGACACCCTTGTCACCTATTTCTGGATGTACGGACCGCAGCGTGATCGACCATGCCCGATGTGCACCAACTGGCTCGGAGCGGTCAACGGTAATGCCGCGGACATCAAGCAGCGCGTGGCACTGAAGATTCTGGGCCGTTCCAGTGTTGAACGACAGTATGCATTCGCCCAACAGCGAGGTTGGCGCGACCTGAATTTCGTCCAGACGCTGGGCGATGACTATGCGAACGACCTCGGTATCCTGACGCCCGAGGGAAGTGAGTACCCGGCGCTGATCGTTTTCAAGCGCGATGCGGACAAGGTTCGACTGTTTTGGGCGAGTGAAATGACGCAGGAGATGGCAGATCCCGGTCAGGATCCCCGCGACGCCCCGGACATCGCATCGCTTTGGTCCGTACTCGACTTGACCCCGGACGGACGTGGGGTTGATTGGTATCCGAAGCTCCAGTATTAGCGGTAGCCAAAGCCGCGCGCCATCAAAGCTGCGCACGGCAGGATCACGACAATGGCGGTGAGTTCGAGCATCAGGCACATGCGTACTCGCCTGACGCAGGCGTCCGCAATTTCGGGTGCGTTGCCGGCTTTCACGGCCTTGCGCCAGGAGAGAATGATGATCGTCGGATAAATCGAGATCAGCGCGGCGGCGATGAATGCGCCAAATTTGATCAGGAAGTACAGGTCGTGCCAGTAGTACGCAGGACCCTTTTCGAACCACGTCACGCGCATCAGTCCGACGATCAACAGCAGGGTTGCAGCGGCGCCAAAGATCGTGTCGACGCGTTGCAGGCGCCGGGCCTGCGCGGCCGAAAATGGTGGTTTGAAGGATGCCACCTCCACCGCCAGCATGGCGACCACGGTGAAAGCGGCCAGATGGTGCAGGGATGCAAGCAGGGCCGATGCATTCACGCCGATACTCCGTTCTCTGGCTGATTTGATCCTGCACCCAAGCCGGACTAACATCAATTCCGATAAAAAATCCTGTTTGCAAGTTCCTGGGGGTAATAAGACGTGCATAAGATGACGCTCAAAGTGGGGCTGGGCCTGATGAGTTTGGCGCTCATGGCCGCCACGGGCCACGCCGCGAACATCACGTTGGATCGCGCCGCGCTGCTCAAATTGGCCGACACCTATCTGGCCGCCGCGGTCGCACATGACCCGGGAAAGGTGCCCTTTGCCACTGACGTGAAGATTGTCGAGAATGTCAGTCGCATCAAGGTGGGCGAAGGTCTGTGGAAGAATGCCGGCTCCGCGCCGACTGATTTCAAGATCGTGGTGGCGGACCCGGTGCTGCAGGAGGTCGGCGCCCTCGTCGTCATGCAGAACGACGGTAAGGCATCGCAAGTCGGCATCCGGCTCAAGGTGGTGAATGGCAAGATCGTCGAGGCCGAACACCTCATCGTCGCGATGCGCGATCCCAACAGTGCGACTCTGCAGAAGCCGCGTCCGGCCATCCCGCTGCCAATTCCCGATGAATACGCGGATTCGCACGGTCGCATGATCCACATCGCCAAGTCGTACTACGACGCCTTGGACAACAACAACGGACACTTGGCGCCCTTTGCACCGGATTGCGAGCGTCATGAGAATGGTTTTCGGACGGCGCCCTTCGGCGGTCCTTCGCTGGGTGGCCCGAGTCCCGGTGGTGGGCCCGCACGGCCGCCGGGATTGATGGGCATGCAGGACTGCACGTCGCAGATCGACTCAGGCACCTTCCAGTACATCACCACCATCGAAGATCGCCGTGTGGAGGTCGCCGACACGGTCACGGGCCTGGCAATCGGCTTCTCGCACTTCCATCACCCGATGACACAGAAGAAGTTCGCGATCACCGGCAACCCGGACCGGCAGGAGTCGGACATGAGCAACCAGAAGCCCTTCGATATGCCGGCGATGCATATCTTCAAGATCTGGGGTGGGCAGATTCACGAGATCGAGGCGATCGGCATCAGTCTGCCCTACAACTCGCCCACCGGCTGGGAGTAACTCATCACACTTCCGTGATCTGCATCGGCTCCGGAGCAGCGCCTGGGGTGCTATAAGGAGCCGCCATGGAGTGCCCAAAGTGCGGCCATACCCAGTCGGACACGGTCAAATGCGGATCGTGCGGGGTTTATTTCGCCAAGCTCGCGCCGCCCGGTCCCGCTGCGCGGCCGGTGACCGCGCCGGTGCCACAGCGAGGTGGGTTCAGTTTCGCCACCCTGGCGCTCGCCGTCGTGGTCGCCGGGGGTGTCGTCTACTACCTGATGCGCGGTGCGCATTCTGAGCGCCAACCAGCCGCAATCATTGCCGAGGTCACTGCACCGGCCCCCGCAGCCGCAGTCGTTGCCGCGCCACGTGGCGCAGCGGCCCCAGCTGCCGGAGCCGACGCTGCCGTCGATGCCGTGGAGGCCGCGCGGCGGGCCACCGTATTCATCCGTACCGCCTGGGGACTTGGCTCAGGCTTCATCATTGATGCCGATTGCCATGTGGTCACGAACCGGCACGTGGTCGAAACCGACGCCGCACGGGTGACCGCCAATGTTGACCATAATCCGGAAATTCAGGCCGGAATAGCCAGCACCCAGCAGCGCCTGCGCAACGCCATCAGTGCGGCGCAGCTTCACCGTCAGGTGCTCACGGGTCAGCCGGGCAACAATCTTGAAATCATTGAGCTCGACGCGCGCATTCGCCAGATGCAGCAGGCTTTGACGAATCTGCCGCAGCAGGTCGATGCGGATGTCACCAGGCAGGTGAACGATGCCGATCAAAGCGGCTTCTCAGTGGTGCTGCTTGATGGCACGCACTACGCGGGGCTGCATGCGCGATTGTCCGAAGGCGCGGATCTGGCGGTGTTCCAGCTTCCCGCCAATAATTGCCCCTTCATAGTGGTCGACCGCAATGCTGCCTTGAGGGTCAGCCAGCGGGTGTACACGATTGGCAATCCTTCAGGACTCGGCTACACCGTAACGGCCGGCGTAGTCTCCGGCATGCGCGAGCTCAACGGGCGGTCCTATGTGCAGACCGATGCACCGATCAACCCGGGCAACAGTGGCGGGCCGCTGATTACCGAGCAGGGCCGTGTGATTGGCATCAACTCCCTGGTGATGCGTGGGGTGCAGGGCATCGGTTTCGCGATACCCATCGATGCCGTGTTCACCGCGTTCCCGGATATGTCCGCGTCGCCCGCCCCTTGACCCGCGCAGCAAACGGCTGCAACTTCTACCGACCTGCGGTGTTCTTAGTCGGGTGGATACCGTAAAATCAAGGAGTTAGCACATGACACGCTCTGCGTCGTTGATGCCGGTAGTAGTGGTGGTCCCATTGGCGAGTCTTGTGCTCCTGTGCGGATCACACGACATCCAGGCACGCGGTTGCATCAAGGGTGCGGCGGTGGGTGCCGTAGCGGGTCACGTAGCAGGCCATCACGCCGTCGTCGGGGCGGTCGCCGGTTGCGCCGTGGGCCATCATCTCGCCAAAAAACAGCAGCGAGAGCAACGTCAACAGCAGCTGCAGCCCCCGCAGGCACCCAAACCGGCGCCGCCGCAGACCTCATCGGTGTGACTGCGCGGCCAGCCGCCACAGTGAGGTGACTTCGGCGGCGCGCGCCAGGTATAGCGGGTCAGCCTTGTCGCTGGCCTTGGGATGTCGCGGCCGCACATCGTGCCGCTCGCGAACCTGCAAATGCGCCTGGTCGATTTCGCAAAGCAGCTCATCGCGCGACCTCAAGCCCAGATGCTCCGCCAGGTCCGAGAGAATCAGCCACCCTTCACCGCCCGGGGCCAGATGCTGCGCCAGGCCGCCCAGGAATCCCTTGAGCATGCGGCTGTCGGGGTCGAAAATTGCGCGCTCGAGCGGCGAGCTGGGTCGTGCGGGAAGCCAGGGCGGATTGCATATCACGAGCGCTGCGCGCCCTTCGGGAAACAGATCGACCTCCTGAAAGTCCACCGCGCCTTGCAGCCCCAGACGCGCGATATTCTCCTGCGCGCAGGTCAACGCCTTCGGGTCGATGTCGGTGCCGACCACGTGTGTGAGGCCACGCCGGGCAAGCACCGCGGCGAGAACGCCGGTTCCGGTTCCGATATCGAAAGCCACGCTGTCGGCTGATGTAAGGGCAGGCAGCGCGGTGGTGGCGACCAGCTCCAGGTATTCAGTGCGAATCGGCGCAAATACGCCGTAATGAGGATGGATGCGCGCACCCAGGGCGGGGATCTCGATGCCCTTGGTACGCCATTCGTGCGCCCCGATCAGGCCCTGAAGGGTGCGCAAGGCCAGGACGCAGGGTCCATCTGCCGCCCCGTACACTTCCAGGCAGGCCTGCCGCACATCGGGGGCGCGCCGCAACCCCGAAACGTAGTTCGCATCGAGTTCAACGATCAGTGCGCCGAGTGTGCGGGCGCGCTGCGACCGAAACTGGCGATACCGGTGAAACGTTTCGGCAGCACTGCCTGGGGCGGATGCGGTGGCCGTCCTGTGGGGTTTCCAGGCGCTGCGATCGGCGCGCTTCCCCAACGCAACCAGCATTTGCCGCGCGTTCTGGAAATCGCCGCGCCACAGCAGCGCGGTACCCTGGCAGGCCAGTCCGTACGCCTCATCGGCCGTGAGGCGGTCGTCGGCCTCCACGACACGAGTCGGCGGGGGTGCGCCGCTCTCCGAGCGCCAGCGTGCGCTGCGCGCCGTGGCGTCCTCGGACCAACAAATGACTGGGTGCGTGCTCAGGCGCGCGATTACTGCAGATAGACGACGAGGCTGCTGGAATAGTTGCGCCAGCCAATCGGAATGACGATCGGGCGTGCCCCTTCGGGAAGCTCAAGGGTGTTCTTGCGGCCAATGCTGACCGTGGGTACTGAGATATTGAACTGATGACCGAAGTCCCGGCGTGCGTTGCCGGAGAAAGTATTGGCGATCTCACCGACCAGATCGCACAGGTTCTCCTGGCACATGTCGGTCTCCTGCATGCGCATCAGCATCACGCACAGCATGCTCTTCGGTGCCGTGAAGGCTACCAGTCCCTCGTACTTGCCACTGATCTTGATCATGCCGGTGAAATCAGACAGCTCCGGGATCCTGTCAATCGCCAGGAATGGGGTGCCGCAGACCGCAGCCTGCTGCACCGTGGTGCTGAAATAGTTCAGCACGCTCTCCAGAAAAACAGTGACTTCGGCTTCCGAGCTCATGATTGTGGATCTTATGTGTTGATGAGCTTCTGCAGTGCTTCATTCAGCTGCCGATCGGTGAACGGCTTGCAAAGAAAGCCACGCGCTCCTTTCTCGAGTGCTTCGATGGCCGTCAGTTTGTCGGCCAATGCAGAGACTACCAGGATCCGCAGATCCGGATCACGTTCGATAAGCTTGGCAACGCATTCGGCACCGTCCATCTCGGGCATCGTCAGGTCCATGGTCACCAGCGTCGGCCGCAGCGCCGCGTGCATCTCGAGCGCCTCGCGGCCGTTGCGGGCGGCACCGACGAAGACCACCTCGAGGTCCTGCGCGCGTTCGATGCGCCGTCGGATGACATTCGAGTCGTCGACGACCATCAGGCGATGAACGGCTGTGACTTGCATCCGCTGTTCCTCATGCCACCGAGGAGCGCATCTCATCAACCGCCTGCTTCGGCAGGCGCATGACGAAACGGGTATAGGAGCCAGGCTTGGTTGCGATCGATAGCCGGCCTTCGCACTCGCGCAGCGATTCGCTGACCATATTCAGCCCGACGCCGCGTCCCGCATGGACACTGACCTTTCCGGCCGTGGTGAAGCCCGGCTCCAAAATGAGCTTGAACACAGCCTCCGGCTTCATGGTCGCGGCCTTATCGGGGCGTACCAGGCCGGAGCTGAGTGCGCGGTCGAGAATTTCCTCGTAGTTCAGACCGCGCCCGTCGTCCTCGACGCGCAGTACATAGTGGTCGGGTTCGTCGGTCCCGAAGGCAACGGTGATCGTTGCGGTCGGCGGTTTGGCAACACTGGAGCGCTCCGCGCTTTCTTCGATGCCATGGACCACCGCATTGCGGATCATCTGCACGCAGATGTCGCGGACCCGCACGGCATAGGCGACTGGAACCATATCGAGACCCGAGGTCACCAGCTGAACCGTGCGATGACAGTCGGCGGCTACAGTCTGGGTCAAGGTGCTCAACAGAGCAGGCAGCGTGCTTGGCGGCCGGATCCCTGCCTCGAGGGTGGAGATCACATCGGTATCACACCCGGTAAAGCCTTCGTTCTCGGGGGTGGGCGTGTTCTGCGGTGTTCTGAACTGGGAAACCCGCTCCTTCAGTTCGATGATCTGTGTCCGGTAGTCCATCAGCTCACCGAGCTTGACCACGACGGGCAGGAATTCATTTCCGGTCAGATCATTGCGTTCGCGCAAGGCCGCGAGCAGATCCTCGATGGCATGAATGTGGCGTCCGAACGCACTGAGCCCCAGCGCCATGGCCTCGCCCTTGAGCGCATGCATTTCCCGGAACACGCCGTCGACCTTGGCGCGCAGGGACTGCGCATCCTTGCCGGGACTGCCGAGCATCGCATTGGCCTTGCGCACACCGATGTCGGCTGAACCGAGGAAGCCTTCGAGCTGGGTCGGATCAACTTTCAGCAGGTCGAGCAACGCAGCGGCCTGGGCATCACTGTCGGCCTTGACGTGGGCCACCTCGCGCTGCAGCAGGACACGATCGGTCACATCCGAGACCACACCAAAGATGAAGGACTGTGACTGCGCCGGGTCGCGGGCGCGCCGGAACGAGAAGGACAGATACCGGACCTCTTTGCCGCGCGGTTTGGAGAACACCACTTCGATCTGGCTCAGCGGATTGACCGATTCGATCAGATCCTCGTGCACCTTGTCCTTCCACAGCAGTCCCAGGTACTTGGTGGCCGCATGCAGCGTCTTCGAGTCCACGATCGGCTGCAGCAGCTCCTCCAGGGTGCCACCGGCAGGGGAATCAAGATGCAGGAGGGTGGTGAGTGAGGCCGAATACGTGCCGCCGATCCGGCCCTGGCGATCGACCAGGAACAGACCCTCGCGCACGGTACCCAGAATGTTCGCGATTTGCTGTTCGGCCTGCAGGGCGCGCAGCGCGCCACGACGGGCGCTCCAGGCGAAGTACAGCATCAATCCGAGCAGTGCGGCCGCCAGCGCCGTACCGCCGATCAGGTTCCCGCGCAGCTGCTCGCCGTTCGCAGTGACCGAGTCGCGCAGCAAGGTCGACACATCCGTCAGTTCCTGGGTGAGCTGCCGCGCGCTTTGGGTCTGGTCCCGCAGCAAGGTATCGACCATGCGCTTCAGTGCAGTTCCCTGGGCGGAGTAGGCGGAGCCGGCGGCGGTGTCGACATACAGCTCATCGGCACTGAATGCGCCGATGTGCTGTAGCGCCAGGTCGAGTGTGCCCCAGTGCGAGTGCACGCTGGCCATCTTGCGTGCAATGCCGGTGTCATAGGTCAACCCGGCGGCCGCGATGGTCGTGCGCAGTCCCGCGAGCGTGCTGTTGCCGCGATCGCGATCAGCCGCCAGCGATCTGAGACTTTCCCCGACGTAGGTTCGGTTCTCGAGGCCTCGCTGCAGCAAGGACAGCTGGGAGTGTACGACCTGAGGCTCACCGGATAGTTCAGAGGACCTTTGCAGGGCTGTGGAGGTTGCCTGGAGCGTCCGTGCGGACTGCATGCCGTAAAGCAGCAGCGCGGTCAGGGCTGCGGCCGAGGCCGAGGCCGTGACCAGGGGCCAGATGGACACCCGGGACCAGACAGACTGCTTCGCCATACTCACTACTCCGCGGGCTCACTGGCCCTTGAAACTGATCTTGACGCGGGCCCGCTGCGCCTTCGCCGGATCGGCGAGATCCGTGGTGACGAATTTTGCACGCTTCACGGCCATGAGGGCTTCATAGTCGAATAATTTCGCCGGAACTGACTCGATGACGGTCGGTGAGCCAGGCGTGCCGTCCGGATTGAGCATGAACTCCACGACCACATAGCCCGTACGGTTGAGGGCCAGGGCAACCTTCGGATAGTCCACCTGCAGCGCCTGAGTCGGCCTTGGCGACAGGATCTGCAGCGGGTTCGGTGCCGCACCGCTCGGCGCGACCGGGCTGACGGCCGGCGGCGCGGTCTTGCTGACGGCAGACCCCGGCGTTGCGGTATCGCCCAGGGTGAAGTTGATCTTGAAGCGCGCGCGCTGTGCCTTCTTCGGATCTGCGAGGTCCTTGGTCGAAAAGGTTGCGCGCCTGACGGCGGCGAGCGCGGCGCCGTCGAACACTCCGCGGGGCGCGGACTCGATGACGGTGGCAGCCGAGGCGTTACCGTTCGGGTTCAGCGTGAACTCGACGACGGCGTAGCCTTGGATGTTCTCCGCCAGAGCCGATGGCGGGAAGTCGACCTGCAAATTGCGGGTCGGCTTGGGCGAGAGGATGGTCGCGGCGGCCGCGACTGCCTTGGTGTCAGGGTTCGGCGCGCTGGTGCGAGCGGCCTTCGCCGCCGCGGCGGCCGCTTCCGCCGCGCGTTTGGCGCCAAGCGCGGCATCCAGGTTGCCACGGGTGTCGGCCAGTTCCGCCTTGTTGCCAAAGTCCTGCGCCACCGTCAGGGTCTGTTGGGCGCCCTCCAGATCCTGGCGGCCGATGGCCGCCTGGGTGCGGCGCAGCAACGCGAGCAGCAGTTCGTGCTGCACGGCGAGGGTCTGCGGGCTGGTGCGATTCAGATCGCGCATCACGAGGAAGCGGGTGCGAGCATTGTCGGTCTCGGGTTCGAGCAACGAACCTGCGGCCAGCGCGGCGCGTACCTGCTCAGCATCCGTCGCCAGCTCGACTTCAAGCTTGCGGGCATCGAGCTCCTTGCGAAGTTCGGGAACAGGTGGGCGTTCACCATTGAGCGCCAGCAGCTGGTCGATGAGCTGGCGCGCTACCGGCAGGTTGCCGGCAGCCATGGCGCTCCTGGCCTGTGCCGCGAGCTGTTTGGGCCGGGCGGCCGCGACGGCCGCTTCCAGCGCGCGCAGCTCCTCCGGGGCGAAGTCGGCATGCTGCAGGATGACGAGCAGGCGCGCGGCCGTGTCCGCGTCACCGGCCGCAAGTTCGTTCTGCACACGCAAGCGTGCCACCGCTTGCAGCCGGCGCACGCCATCAAGGGCTTCATCATTCTTGGGCTGTTGCAGCAGTACGGCGCCGTACAGTTCCAGGGCTGATGTTCCCTGCAGCGGAGCGTCCGCCTTGGGCAATTGTGCCGCCGGGTCGCGGAAGGCAATTCGCGCCATGGACAGCAGATCCTCGACGCTCTGGGGCGCGGCCTGCTGGGGGGCATGCCCCGTAGCGGCCGCGTGCGGTGCCGAGGTGCCGCCCGGCACGGTCAATCTTTGATCAGCAGGCCCCGCCGCGACGGATGCACGCGGGTGCGAGTGGCCCAGCCACAAAGCCGCCCCTGCTGCCACGGCGATGACCGCGGCGCCCACGATCCACATCAACGGGACCTTGGGCAGGGTCCGGACTACGCTCGCAGCGCCGCGGGGAACGACCGTCAGCCGCTGCGTTGCCTTTTCGAGCGCGGCGGTAAAGGTGGGGACGCTGAGCTCACCGCGCGCAATGACGGCACAGGCGCCGCCGCGCGACAGGACGTCGCGCCAGTTGGGCCGATCGTCATCGGCACAGAGCACGATCCAGGGCTGCTGGTGGTACTGCGATTCGAGCTGCGCGAAGGCGCTGCGGCCGGCGGTGTGATTGCTGGCGTCGTATACGCCGATCCAGGAACTTGCCGACAGCTCGGCAATCTCGGCGGCCGTGTCGACGCTGTAGGAGCGGTACTGGTCACCGAGCGCGGGACCGACCTCAATGAGAAGTTCATCGCCTGCACCTACGATGACGACCTCGGTGCGCCGCGCGCCTGTTGCAGGCTGTTCCGCGGCGGTAACTCCGGACTCGCGCGCACTTGGCTTGTTGCTGGCTGTCATGAAATGCACCCTGGCTGAACGGAACGACGCCCACTCGCGGTGAGCAGCGGAATCGGCCATCCTTTCTCCCAGAGTTGGGCACTGTAAAACTGCGTTTGTGTTCACGGTCGGCACAGTTGCTTATACGGCCTGCCCCGACAATGATCACGGACGTGCGCCAGTTCACACTGGGGCCGGGAAAATTACGCCGCAACGCACAAAATCGGCCCCCTATTGTTAACTGACAGGGTCCAGCCTGAGCCACGGCAACCAGCCCCGATCCGCGTAGACTCAGGCACTGCTGCCAAGCCCGGAGATCACCATGTCTGCGCTTCTGGTGCTCATCATCGTTGGTGTCATCGCGCTCTCCGGAGTGCGGATTGCACAGGAGTATCAGCGCGGCGTCGTGTTTCGACTCGGACGGTACAAGGGACTGCGTGGCCCCGGTCTGTATTGGATCATTCCGCTCGGGGTCGAGCGTTCGGTCACCATCGACATTCGAACCCGCACCGTGTCCGCCGAACAGCAGGAAACCATTACTCGCGATAGCGTGACCATCAAGGTCAATGGAGTGTTGTGGTACCGGATCGAGGATGCCGCAAAGGCTGTGATCTCCGTGGCGGATGCACCCGCCGCCGTCTATCAGCTGGCGCTGACGGGCCTACGCAACATCATCGGACAGCACGACCTGGACGAGGTACTTCAGGAGCGCAACAAGATAAATGATCTGCTGAAGGAGAGCATCGTCGGTTCCTCGACCCGCTGGGGACTGGAAGTCGAGCGCTTTGAGATGAAGGATGTGGAACTTCCGGGCGCCATGCAACAGGTCATGGCGATGCAGGCCGAAGCAATTCGCGAGAAGCGTGCCCGCATCATCAAGGCCGAAGCGGAGTTGGAAGCGTCGGTAAAGCTGTCGGCAGCCGCGGCACAGATTGCCGCCAATCCGGTCGCATTGGAATTGCGCCGGATGCAGATGGTTTCCGAGGTGGGCGCCGAGAACAACAGCACCACGGTGCTGATGATACCGGCGGACTTCGTGTCCCTGTCGAACAGCCTGAAGGACTATCTGCAGGCGCGTACGGCCCGCGACTAGAACAGCTGTTTGCCAATAATGCGATCGCGCGCGATAACGCCGTAATTGCGACTGTCCTCACTCAGGTCACGGTTGTCGCCCATCACGAAGTAACTGTCCGGCGGTACCGATATGCTGTGCATGTCACGGTGAATTCGCCCGTCTGATGCCTTCAGATACGGCTCTTGCCGTTGCTTGCCGTCGACGAGCAGGGCTCCATTGCGGATCTCAACAGTTGACCCGGCGGTGGCCACGATACGCTTCACGTCCGCGACCGAAGGATCGGCAGGATAAGCGAATGCCACGACGTCGCCGACGCGCGGCGGCTCCCGCCAGTACGCCCACGATGACATCAGCACGTGTTGGTCCGCCGGCAGCGTCGGTTCCATTGCAGGCCCCGGCTCGCGGAACAGTTGCAGACCGAATGCGCGCGCCGGCAGGAACGCAGTGGGAATATGCATGGGATTGGTGAGCCATAGGGTGAATTCCAGGCCGAACAGGAGTGCCACCACCAACAACGTCAGCAGGTGCCTCATGACTGAATCGGTCCATCGCGCACCTGCGCGACCAGCTCCGCCATTTCCTGCGATGACTGGTCAATGTTGGCGCGCAGTCCGGCCACGACGCCAGCCCGGTCGAGCGATGAGCGGTTCTGGCTGACTTTCCATTTCCCGAGAATTGTTGCTATTGGAATCTCAATGCCGACAACCTGCCTGCACATCTGCTCGAGGAATGCGGCCGGCGCGTCGGAGGGCTTCCATGGCACCGACCGGCTGCCTTCCTGGCTGGCCGTAAGTTGGGTCAGATGCTCGAGCAGCCGCGCCGGGTCTTCGACCACGGCTGGGATGCCGTGGGCGTGAACCACCGCGTAGTTCCAGGTCGGCACCACCTTGCCATGGGCCTGCTTGCTCGGATACCACGAGGGACTCACATAGGCGTTGGGTCCGTGGAAGACGACTACCGACGGCACGGTCTTGGAAAACAACTGCCACACTCTGTTGGCACGCGCCACATGGCATCGCAGCAGCCCGTAGGGGCCGCTCGAGGGATCCAGAACAAAGGGCACGTGATTGACGATGAGTTCGCCGTCACCCTGGGTAGCCCAGGTCCCCAATGGATGGGCGCGCATCAACGCATGCAGGACGCCCAGGTCGGACTCTTCGTGAAGCTTCGGGATGTACATGGGGACCTCCGGGCCTGGCTTCAGTATGCCGCCCCGGTGCGGTTCAGCCATGCCTGGCCGCGCCCATAAAGCGCTGCGACTTCCGGACCCTTGAGGCCGGGCATGTCTTTCTTGACCTCATAGCCGATGCGCGTCTGCAGGTAGGCGAGGTGCCGATAGCCCTCCGGGAACTGGGCGAGCAGCGCGGAATCCAACGACAGTCGCGCCGCCGGATCCACCGGATCCATGCGGTCCTTCTCATAGATGGGCTGGCGCAGCACCATGCCCCATCTGCCCTGGCGGCGCTCGATGAAGTCGTAGAAGCGGCCGGTGCATACGACATCCACCGCCACACCCTCAACGGTGGCGCGTTGGCTGATGGTCATCTTGGTTTGCGCAATGGCGCGCTCGCCCCGCAGGTCGATGGTGGAGCCGCCCAGAAAATGCAGAATGCTGACGCCCTTGGCCCAGCCTTGCTGACTGGCCGTGATGAATCCTGAAGCATCGGCCTGACACCAGGTCGCCATCATCCGACCGTCATCGTGCCAGACCGTGCGGAAGCGCTCCCAGTCGCCGGCATCGCGGTACAGCACCCAGTTCTCGACCAGCTCGCGGATCAGCAGCCGCTCCTCCAGGTGTCCGGCGACGGTCTCGGGCGGTGTGTTCTGTGGCATGCGCGCTTTCCACTGCGGGTGAGGGGATATGACAGTTATCCACCAAAGCCTACGGACAATTCAAGGCCGAGGGGCCGCAATTGGTGACATCCGCCGGGCAACTGACCGGTTCCTCCTTGCAATAAATTCATACGTATGTTTTAAATCCTGCCATGGCAGCAGCGGGTAAAAAGCACCAATCGGCGGTCACGGCCCAAAGGCTGCTCGATACGGCCGAACGCCTTTTTGGTGAGCACGGCTACAACGGGGTGGGAATGCGGGCGCTGGCGCACGCCGCCAGGGTGAATCTTGCGGCGACGACCTATCATTTCGGCTCCAAGAAGATCTTGTATGTGGAGACCTTCCTGCGCCGATTTCGCGCAGTCAACCTGCGCCGCAGTGAGCTGCTGGCGGCAGCGGACCGCGCGGCCCACGGCCAGCCGCTGCCGGTGGAGCTGATCGTGGAGTGCATGATGCGCCCGTCCATGGAGGCCGGAATCGAGCATCCCGCGTTCAACAAGTTGGTGGCGCGCACGCTGCTCGCCCCGCCGAAATTCCTGCATCAGCAATTGCAGGCGGAACTTGAGCCGAATCTGAAGCTGTTTATCGGGGCGTTCGAGCGCGCACTGCCGCAGGTGCCGACCGATCTGCTGAACCTGCGCCTGGCTTTGGCGTTGGGCGCCGTCCTGATGTTCGGCGTGCAGATGAGCGCCCTGAAGGTCAAACGCGACCCGCGGCGCGAGGCGGCTTTCCTCAAGGAACTGGTGCGGTTTACGGCCAGCGGTCTGGCCAGTGCGCCTGCCACGGTCGGCGCCGAACTGGCGCGGTTGAAGCCGCCGGCACATCTCAAGAGGACGGCATGATACGAACGTTGACAGGGGCGAGCCTCGCGGCCGTGGCGGCAGCGCTGGTTGGCTGCACCATGATTCCGCCCTACCGGCCGCCCGCGCTGCCGGTGCCGGCCGAATACCCCGGCCCGGTCGCGAACACGGCGGCGCAGGCGGCCGCCGACATCGCAGCGCACGAGGTGTTCCGCGACCCGCGCCTCAACCGCCTGGTCGATCTGGCCCTGCTCAACAACCGGGATTTGCGCACGGCAGTGCTGAATGTGCAGCAGACCGAGGCGCAATACCGCATTTCGCGCTCGGCACTGTTCCCGACGGTTCAGGGCAGTGCGGGGGCAACCCGCTCGCACAGTTCCTTCAGTACCGGCACGGTTGTGCCGGGCGCACCTGCCGGGGTGCTCCCGGGCGTGGGTTCGGCGTCCAGCATCGGCTACACCGCCAACAGTTTCAGCGCCAGTGTCGGAGTGAGCTCGTATGAGCTG
>DATHOA010000037.1:0-4645 GCA_035485475.1 Steroidobacteraceae bacterium
TTCCGGCATTGATCGGAAGGTCTGCGGACGCAGCGCCGGCCGCTCGGGTATCGCCGCGAAGCCCATGATGCGCGCGACCTCCTCGATCAGGTCTTCTTCGATCGCGATATCGAATCGATGCGGCGGCGGTACCACGCTCCAGCCCTCACTGAGTACCGTCACCTGCATCTGCAGGTTCAACAGGATCGAGCGCACTTTCCCATCCGGCACCGCGACGCCCAGCAGACGCGTCAGCCGCTCACGGCGCAGTCGCACCGGGGCGCGCACCGGCAAGCGCGCCGGCTGCTCGGTGATCACCAGCGGACCTGCCTGGCCGCCGGCGATTTCCAGCAGCAATGCCGTGGCGCGCTCCATGGCACGGGCCTGACCCGACGGATCGACGCCGCGCTCGAAACGCTGGCTGGCATCGGTGTGCAGGCCCAGCCGCCGGGCACGACCACGGATCGCCTCGGGCGCGAACCAAGCCACTTCCAAGAACACATCGCGCGTCGCCGCGCTGACCGCGGTGCGCTCACCGCCCATGATGCCGGCCGCCCCGAGCGCGCCGGCCTCATCGGCGATCACGAGCATGTCGGCTTCGAGCTTTACCTCACGACCATCGAGCAGCGCGAGCGACTCGGACTGGCGCGCCAGGCGCGCGCTGATCTCGCCCGAGACCTTCGCCAGATCGTAGGCATGCATGGGCTGGCCCAGTTCGAGCAGCACATAGTTGGTCACATCCACCGCCGGGCTGATGGAGCGCACCCCGGCCCGTCGCAGGCGTTCCCGCAGCCCGATCGGCGTCGGTCTCGTGTTGTCGATGCCGCGGATCACCCGGCCGACAAACTTCGGGCACGCGGCCGCGGCCTCGAGCCGTACGGCTTGACTGTCGCTGAGCACATTGCCCGCCGGCGCACCCGCCGGGGTGCGCAGCGGCGCATCGAGCAATGCGGCCACTTCGCGCGCCACGCCGATGATCGACATGGCATCGCCGCGGTTCGGCGTTACATTCAATTCCAGCGTGGTGTCATCAAGCTCGAGGTAATCGCGCAGCAACGCACCCAGCGGCGCATCCTCAGGCAGTTCGAGGATGCCGCTGCTGTTGTCGGCGAGTCCGAGCTCCTTGGCCGAGCACAGCATGCCGAAGGACTCCACCCCGCGCAGCTTCGCCGTGCCAATGGTCACGCCACCCGGAAGCTGTGCATCGACCATGGCGAGCGCACTGCGCAGACCCGCGCGCGCATTGCTGGCGCCGCACACGATCTGGACCGTGGCACCCGCCCCGGTCGTCACCTGGCACACCCGCAGCTTGTCCGCCTGGGGATGGGGCACTGCGCTCACGATCTGCGCCACGACGACGCCCGTGAACGCTGGGGCCGCAGCCGTCAAGGACTCAAGCTCCAGGCCCGCCATCGTCAGACGCGCGCCCAGTTCGGACGCCGTCCAGGGGACGTCGACCCACTCACTCAGCCATGAAATCGGGACTTTCATGAAGGATTGCGTCAGAACGCCGGGAATTGCTCAAGGAAACGCAGGTCATTCTCGAAGAACAACCGCATGTCATTCACGCCATAGCGCAGCATCGCCAGCCGATCGATGCCGGCGCCGAAGGCGTAGCCGCTGTAGCGCTCCGGATCCACGCCGCTCGCTTTGAGAACATTCGGGTGCACCATGCCGCAGCCGCAGATTTCAAGCCAGCCGGTGTGCTTGCAGATCCGGCACCCCGCCCCGTCACAGAACACACAGGACATGTCGACTTCCGCGGAAGGCTCCGTGAATGGAAAGTACGAGGGCCGCAGCCGCATTGCCAGATCGCGCTCAAAGAACGCCTCGACAAAGCCATGCAGGATGGCCTTCAGGTTCGCGAAACTGATGTTCTCATCCACGACCAGGCCTTCGAGCTGGTGAAACATCGGCGAATGCGTGACATCCGCGTCGCTGCGGTAGACACGACCCGGGGCAATCACGGCCAACGGCGCGCCGCGCGCCAGCAGTGCACGGATCTGCACCGGCGAGGTGTGCGTGCGCAGCAAGCGGCCATCGGCAAAATAAAACGTGTCGTGCATCGCGCGCGCCGGATGGTCGGCCGGGATGTTCAGCGCTTCGAAATTGTGGAAGTCATCCTCGATCTCAGGGCCTTCCGCCACATCAAAACCGGCGCTGCGGAAAAAAGCCTCGATGCGCAAGCGCGCACGCGTCACCGGGTGCAGCGCGCCGCGCTGCTCGCCACGGCCCGGCAGGGTGACATCGATGCGCCCGGAAGCCAGGCGCGCCTCATCTTCACTGCGCTCCAGTTGCGCGCGCCGGGCCTCGAGGGCCTCCTGCACGCGCACTTTGGCTTCATTGATACGCGCGCCCGCCGCGGGGCGCTCGGAGGCGGGCAGTGCACCCAACGCCTTCAGCTGCTCGGTAAGACCGCCCTTCTTGCCCAGCCAGCGCACGCGGCAGTCCTCGAGGGCCGCGAGGGCGCTGCACGAAGCGACTTCGCGCAGCGCCTGTTCCACGACGGAGGCCAGTTCGCTCACGTCCTGAGGATCAGGCCGCGATTCCGAGTGCCGTCTTGGCCTGATTGGCGATCGCGCTGAAAGCGTCCGTGTCGTGCACGGCGATGTCCGCCAGCATTTTGCGGTCGATTTCGATACCGGCGCGGTTAAGGCCGTCGATCATGCGGCTGTAGTTGAGGCCGTAGATGCGGGCCGCGGCATTGATGCGCGCGATCCACAGGGCGCGGAACTCGCGCTTCTTGGTGCGCCGATCGCGGTACGCGTACTGACCGGCCTTGATGACCGCCTGCTTGGCGGCGCGGTAAACCTTGCGACGGGCGTTGTAGTAGCCCTTCGCCTTTCCCAGAACTTTATTGTGGCGGGCTCGCGCCGTCACACCACGCTTGACTCGTGCCATGGAATTTCTCCGTAAGCGAAAGGACGACTAGTGATTCGGAAGCAGCGCCGGCAGACGGCCGGCATCGGCCTTGTCCACCAGACTGCTGCCGCCTGATCGCAGATGACGCTTGCGCTTACGGTCCTTGTGACCGAGGTTATGGCGGCGGCCGGCGGAATACGCCTTGTAGCCATTCGCTGTTTTGCGAATACGCTTGGCCGCAGCCCGGTTGGTCTTCAACTTGGGCATGATCTCGAACTCCTATTTGTATAGCCCCGTTCGTAAGGCACCTTGCGGCACCCACTGGCGGGCGAACGACACAGGCTTTGGGCTCTTGCGAGCCCGCCACGCGTGGCGTTACTTCTTTTTTGGTGCAAACACCATGATCATCTGCTTGCCCTCCATCATCGGGTTCTGCTCGATCGTGCTCAATGCAGCAAGATCTGCTGAAACCCGTGCCAGGAGCCTGCGTCCGATATCCTGATGCACCATTTCACGGCCGCGGAACCTCAAGGTCACCTTGGCCTTATCACCTTCGGTCAGGAAGCGGGTGAGATTACGCAGTTTGACCTGGTAATCGCCCTCCTCCGTCCCCGGTCGGAATTTTACTTCCTTGACCTGAATCTGCTTCTGCTTGCGCTTCGCCGCATGGGTCTTCTTGTTCTGTTCGAACAGGAATTTCCCGTAGTCCATGATGCGCACAACCGGCGGTTCGGCCGTCGGGGACACCTCGACGAGGTCCAGTTCAGCGGCCGTGGCCATCGCCAGGGCCTCAAATCGGGTCATTACGCCGGCCTGGGAACCGTCCGCTGCGATCACCCGCAAACTGGGCGAAGTGATCTCGTCGTTGCGCCGGACGCGCTTGGATGCAATAGCGATGCGTCAATCCTCCAAAGTTTTGCGACCGTGGCTGCTGAGTTCGACCTGCAGGCGTTCAACGAACGTCTCCACAGACATCGCACCCAGATCCTTGCCGCCACGTGTACGCACTGCAAGCTGGTTTGCGGCGACTTCTTTATCGCCTACAACAATCAAGTATGGGACACGCTGGAGCGTGTGCTCGCGGATCTTAAGGCCGATCTTCTCGTTCCGCAAGTCGGTTATGGCCCGAAGCCCCTGTTTCTTAAGGTTTTCCACGACCTGGGTGGCATAATCCGCCTGCCGCTCGGTGATATTCAGCACCGCCACCTGCTCCGGGGCCAGCCAGGTCGGGAGCTTACCGGCGTGGTGTTCGAGCAGGATGCCGATAAAACGCTCCATCGACCCGACGATCGCCCGGTGCAGCATCACCGGCACGTGGCGCGCCGAATCGGCCCCGACATATTCGGCCCCGAGCCGCTGCGGCATCATGCAGTCGATCTGAATCGTGCCCAACTGCCAGGTGCGGCCGATCGCATCCTTCAGGTGGTATTCGATCTTCGGGGCGTAGAAGGCGCCCTCGCCCGGTAATTCCTGCCAACTGACCCGGGCGGCCGTGAGCGCCTTGCGCAGCAGGCCTTCGGTCCAATCCCAGAACTCATCCGAACCGATGCGTTTATCCGGCCGCAGGGCAATCTTGATCTGCAGGTCCGTGAAGCCGAAATCCTCGTACACCGCGAGTGCCTGGCGGTGAAATGCGGTCACCTCGGCCTCGATCTGCTCCTCGGTGCAGAAGATATGGCCGTCATCCTGCGTGAAGCCGCGCACCCGCAGGATTCCGTGCAGGCCACCGGAGGGCTCGTTGCGGTGACAGGCGCCGAACTCCCCGTAGCGGATCGGCAGCTCCCGATAGCTGTGCAGACCGTGA
>DATHOA010000038.1:0-2798 GCA_035485475.1 Steroidobacteraceae bacterium
TCCGGTTTCCAGTATCACGGTCGTGTCAAAGCATTGGCCGACGCCGCTCGCGAAGCGGGCCTTGAGTTCTAAGCAGGTATCCCAATCATGGCAAGACCAGAAAGAGGACAATCGGCTGACGAGTTCGTCGAGAAACTCGTAGCCGTCAACCGCACCGCCAAGGTCGTCAAGGGTGGCCGTCAATTCGGCTTTACGGCCCTGACGGTCGTCGGCGATGGCGCCGGCCGGGTAGGCTTCGGCTTTGGCAAGGCGCGTGAAGTGCCCGTGGCCATTTCCAAGGCTATGGCCCAGGCGCGCAAGAATATGATCAGTGTGGCGTTGCGCAACGACACGCTGCACTACGCGATCCGCGGCACCCATGGCGCGACCCGCGTGCTGATGCAGCCGGCCTCGGATGGTACGGGCGTCATCGCCGGCGGCGGCATGCGCGCGGTGCTCGAATGCGCCGGTGTCCGTAACGTGCTGGCCAAGAGTTATGGCTCACGCAACCCGATCAACGTGGTGCGTGCGACCATCGGGGCGCTGTCCAAGGTGCGCTCGCCCGAGGAGATTGCCGCCAAGCGTGGCAAGACGCTTTCGGAGTTGACGGCATGACGATCGCTGGTCCGGGTTCCGTGAAAGTGACGCTCGTCAAGAGCCTGAACGGGCAACTGGCGAGCATTGCGGCTTCGGTTCGAGGCCTGGGGCTGCGCAAGCCGCACCAGAGCGTGACCGTGGTCGGTACGCCGCAGAACCGCGGCATGATCAACGCGGCAGTGCATCTGCTGAAAGTTGAAGAGGCCTGAAGATGGCGATGCGACTGAATCAATTAGCGCCGGCGGACGGCTCCCGCAAGAACCGCCTGCGGGTCGGACGTGGCGCCTCGGCCGGCCAGGGCAAGACCTGTGGCCGCGGTGTAAAGGGTCAGCGCGCCCGCAAGGGTGGCTACCACAAGGTCGGTTTCGAAGGCGGCCAGATGCCGCTGCAGCGCCGTTTGCCGAAGGTCGGCTTCCGCTCGGCCATGAAGGCCACGCGCGCCGAAGTGCGCCTGTCGGAGCTGGCCAAGGTCGAAGGCACGGTCATCGACCTGGCAGCCCTGAAGGCGGCCGGTGTCGTGGGTCTGCATGCCGATGTCGCCAAGGTGGTGCTCTCCGGTGCAATCGCCCGCGCGGTCACCCTCAAGGGCATCGCCGTGACCAAGGGTGCCCTGGCGGCGATTGTCGCGGCCGGTGGCAAGGTCGAGGCGGCCGACAAGGCCGTCGACAAGGCTCCCGCTTAAATCGCAAGGAACGAACGGTACCGTGGCCAACAGCTCGCTCACCAGTCCGGCAAACGCGCCCGGGGATGCTTCACGCTTCTCCGAGATACGCGGCCGTCTGGCGTTCATGATTGCCGGCCTGGTCGTGTATCGCATCGGCACCTTCATTCCGGTACCGGGCATCAACCCGGATGCCGTGGCGCGCTTCTTCGCCGACCAGACCGGCATCCTGCAGATCGCCAATATGTTCTCCGGCGGCGCCCTGCAGCGGCTGTCGATTTTCGCCATGGGCGTGATGCCCTACATCTCCGCCTCGATCATCATCCAGATGATGGGCATGGTCGTGCCGACGCTGATGGAACTGCGCAAGGAAGGCGAGTCCGGCCGGCGCAAGCTCACCGAGTACACCCGCTACGGCACCGTGATCCTGGCGGCATTCCAGTCGTTCGCGGCCGCGATCGCCCTGCAGGCGAATCACATGGTGCTGGCGAGCGGGCCGATGTGGCTCCTGACCGCCACCATGACGATGACCACCGGCACGCTGTTCCTGATGTGGCTGGGTGAGCAGATCACCGAGCGTGGCATCGGCAACGGCATCTCGATGCTGATTCTCTCCGGCATCGTGGCCGGACTGCCGGGCGCCGTGGGCAACACCTTCCAGGCGGTCAGCACCGGTGAAATGTCCGGGCCGTTCTTCCTGCTGCTGCTGATCATCGTGCTGGGTGTGACTTACTTCGTGGTGTTCGTGGAGCGCGCGCAGCGCCGCATCCCGGTCAATTACGCGAAGCGCCAGGTCGGTCGGCGCATGTTCGCCGGCCAGAGCAGCCACCTGCCGTTCAAGATCAACATGTCGGGCGTGATCCCACCGATCTTCGCCTCGAGCATCCTGCTGTTCCCGCAGACCATCGCGAGCTTCTTCGGCAGCGCCGCCAACGGCCGCACCGGGGAGATCCTGCAGAAGATCGCCAATTCGCTCGGCTACGGCCAGCCGGCGCATCTGGTGGTGTATGCCCTGCTGATCCTGTTCTTCTGCTTCTTCTACACGGCGCTGGTGTTCAACTCGCGTGACACCGCGCAGAACCTGCAGAAGTCCGGAGCGTTCATCCCGGGCATCCGCCCGGGCCAGCAGACCGGTGATTACATCGACAAGGTGCTGTCACGCCTGACCCTGTGGGGCGCGCTGTATGTGGCGCTGGTGTGCCTGCTGCCGGAATTCCTCGTGTCATCCCAGGGTGTTCCGTTCCAGTTCGGCGGCACCTCGCTGATGATTGTGGTGGTGGTAGTGATGGATTTCATGTCGCAGCTGCAGGCTCACATGATGTCCCATCAGTATCCGGGCCTGCTCAAGAAGGCGAACCTGCTCGGCTATGGCCGCACCGGGGCGGGCGGCTGAGCCCGCGCACGCCGACATTTACGGAACATCCTCATGAAAGTACGTCCATCCGTCAAAAAGATCTGCAAGAACTGCAAGATCGTGCGCCGTCGGCGCGTGGTCTACGTAATTTGCAGCGACCAGCGCCACAAGCAGAGACAGGGTTGAACTTATGGCTCGCATAGCCGG
>DATHOA010000039.1:0-2689 GCA_035485475.1 Steroidobacteraceae bacterium
ATGCGTCGCGGCACCGCCACGGGCGCTTGACGATTACGCCGAGCTGATCGTCGCCGGCATGCACGCCGGGTTCCAGTTCCACGGCAGTAGCGTGTGCAATTCGTTTCGTTTGGTTCGTCCCGACACGATGCGTTCGAGGACATCGGTCAGCCAGGCCAGCGGGTCGAGTTTGTTTAGAGCGTTTTCACGCTGCTACGAAAATAGGTCCCCCGGCCTCGCGGGTCTATCCAGCTGCCTCGATCGGGCTCGGAGCGGCTTCCTTGGGCTGGATCGAGACGACGTAGCCGAGGCGCTCCACTGCTACAGTGCTTCCCGTAGGCGGGAGCGACAAAATGTGGTACCTTTACGCGGCGCGAGCCGGACTGACTGACGGGGTCTGGAGCCACCACAGAGTGTTCGGCCTGACACGATCGCGATCGAGGTCGGACCGACCGGCTCGCCGCACCAGCATTTTCTTCCATCGTGGTGCCCGGCACGGGCCGGGGGGACTGACTGGAAATAGCCGTCGTGGTGGAAGTAGTTGGCGCACTCTCTGGGACTGAAGCTGTCGCATAGGTCCCCCAGAGCCTTCCACAACGCATCCACGGTCCGGATTGCTTTGGCTCGCAGTAATGATTTGAGCTTGGAGAACGCCAACTCGATTGGGTTCAGATCGGGGCTGTAGGGCGGAATGAACAGCAGCTTTGCACCGGCCGCCTCGATTGCTTCGCGAACGGCGGCAATTTTGTGGGCTGGCAGGTTGTCCATGATGACGATATCGCCCCGCTTCAGCGTCGGCACCAGGACTTGCTCGACGTAGGCCAGGAACAACTCGCCGTTGATCGCGCCATCGATGGTGAGCGGGGCAGTCAAGCCGTCGCAGCGCAGCGCGCCGACAAAGGTTGTCGTTTTCCAGTGCCCATGCGGCACGGCAGCGACCAGGCGATGGCCACGTTTTGCCCGGCCATAGCGCCGGATCATGTTGGTCTTGACTGAGCTTTCATCAATGAAGACGAGCCTTGATGGGGTCAGCTTGGGCTGCTGCTCACGCCATTCGAGGCGCGCCTTGGCAACGTCCTTGCGCGCCTGCTCAGCTGCGTGGAGCGATTTCCTAAGAAACAACCGCTTGGATGGGGTCAGGCGGCACTGCGGTCAGGGCGAACCCGAGCGACTTTGCCCGTCGTTGCAGATTGTGCAGCACCCGCTGCCGGTAGCGGTCTTCGTAGTATGTTGCCCCGGGATCGGCATAGGACATCCCGTGCCGAAGCGTGTTGTAGAACAGGACGGCGATTTTGCGTGCAGTGGCGGTGATTGCCTTCGCTTTCCCGACGCGCGCCGACAGGCGGCGGTAGAACGCACCCAGGGCGGTGTCGGTTCGGCCGACCGTGCCGGCGGCGAGCCGTAACAAGGACGCGGCGCGGTTGCTGGTGCGCCGCGTCTTCGACGACAGCACCTTCCCGCCGGAAATTTTGTTGTGCGGCGCAAGCGCCAGCCATGACGTGAAGTGCTTTGCGCTGGGCCAAGCCGCCAGATTGGTCCCGCACTCCCCTACCAGCTTCAGCGCGACGGACGGCCCGATACCGGCAATCTGGGTCAGGTCCACCCCGAGAATGGCGTGCAGGGCGGCACGGGCATCGAACGCGGGGGCATTGGGCTGGCGTGTCCGCCGCCTGACGGGAAGCAACTTGGCGGCGGGCGGCGCGGCGTTCTTCTTCAGCCGCTTCAGGATTGCCTCGATCTGTTTGTCGCAGGCGGTCACCTTGGTCTGATAGACATCGTACAGTTCGAGCGCCTGGGTCAAAGCGAAGACGTGCTCCTCGCGGTAGTTGCCAACCAGCGCCTGACACACCGTCTCGACGGAGGCATGGCACCGCCGGTCACGGTGGGTAGCCAGGACGTTCGGGTCTCGCTCGCCCGCCACGATCGCGCGAATGATGGCCATGCCGGTCAGGCCAGTGACGTCGGTGACGACATGATGCAGTTGCAGGTTCATCTGCATCATCGCCTTTTGCATGTGCTGGATGTGCGCCGCCGCATAGTCCAGCAGCCGCTCCCGCTGCCGCAGATAGGCACGCAGCCCGGCTATTTCGGCCTGAGGCCGGAAGCTGGCACGCAACAAGCCGTATTCGTGCAGGCGTTGCAGCCATTGCGCGTCGCTCACATCGGTCTTCCGCCCAGGCACGTGCTTGGCGTCTCGAGCGTTGACCACCATCACCTCGAAGCCGCGCTGTTCCAGGATCTCGAACACCGGAATCCAGTAAACGCCGGTTGACTCCATGACCACGGTCCTGATCCCACACCCCGCGAACCAATCGGCCAGCCGGTAAAGATCATCGGTAAACGTGCGGAACGTGTGAACCGGCTCCTTGTCCCGGTTGGGATCGACGGCCGCGACATGGATCGTGGCGCCGATATCGATCGCCGCCGCAGCTGGATTGACGGTGGAGAAATCCCGCGATTTGCGGGATCGCTTCGTTTGGCTCATGTCAGATGCCCTCCTGAAAAAAAGCAGGGGCTGGGCCACGGAGAAAGATCAATTTCCTAATCGGGATCGCCCACAGGCGTCACCACTCGCAAGTCCGCAACAGCCCATGGGCCACGTTTTTTTACGGGGTCAAATCCACCAAAAATCCTTCGGCCGCTCCCCTCCGGGTCAGGATAGCGCGACCCGTTTCTACCGCCATAGGCGGACCACCGATCCGAGCTCGTT
>DATHOA010000040.1:0-7011 GCA_035485475.1 Steroidobacteraceae bacterium
CCATCGGGCTAGTTCTTCGTCGCGGACGTCTGGTTGCTGGCGTCCGCGAGCGCGCGCTCATACAGCGCCTCGAAATTCACCGGCGGCAGCAGGAACTGGGGGAATCCGCCCTGGGTCACCAGGTTTGAAACCGCGGCGCGCGCAAACGGGAACAGCACGCTCGGACAGATCGTGCCGATGGCGCGGCGCGCGTCATCATCCGACAGATTGCGCATCAGGAAGGCGCCGGCCTGCTTGACCTCGACCAGGAACATGGTCGATTCACCCTGTTTTGCGGAGACGGTTACGGTCAGCACGATCTCGCGCAGCTCCGGCGTGATGATGCTGACGCCGGTATGCAGATCGAGATTGATCTGCGGGTTCCACTGGCCGTCGACGCGTGGGCCGTTCGGCGCCTCGTACGAACAGTCCTTCAGGTATACGGCCTGCAGGGCCAGCTGGCTGCCCGTGGCATTCGGATCACCCAGCATCGGGCCGGCGGGCGCGGCGCCGTCATTGTTGTCGGTCATTCATGCATCTCCTGTAATAGCGGGTCCAGCCCACCGGCGATATCGAGCGCGATCAGATCGTCGCAGCCGCCGATATGGGTCTGGTTGATGAAAATCTGTGGCACCGAGCTGCGCCCGCTGCGCGCGACCATCTCCGCGCGGGCTCCCGGCCGGGCGTCGACATCGATTTCCTCGATCTCGACACCCTTGGCGGCAAGCAGCTGGCGCGCCCGTGTGCAGTAGGGGCACCAGCTGGTCGCGTAGAACTGGACCTTTGGCGCCATCAGCCCTTGGCCAGGGGGAGATTTTCGGCGCGCCAGGTGGCCAGTCCCCCGCGCAGACAGAAGGCCTGAGTAAACCCCTGGGAGGCGAGCTTGCGCGCGACCAGTGGCCCCTGGGTCTCATCGGCGCCATAGACGATGACCGGCTTTTCGCGATGTTTCTTGAGGGTGTCGCCGGCCTTGGGCAGCTGGTCAAAGGGCAGTTGGCGGGCGCCGTTGATATGGCCGGCGGCGAACTCATCGAGGCTGCGGATGTCCAGGACCAGGGCCCCCTGGTTCATCAGCCGGATCAGTTCCTGCGGAGAAATGGCGCTCATGCCCTGCTTGCGCAGGTAGAACTCATAGGCAAAGACCATCAGCGCGGCGACCCCCGCGGCGGCGGCCAGCAAGGGATGATGTCCAACGTATTCAATCAGCCTATCCATCCATCACGTCCCAGAGGCACACCTGCAAAAAAGGGCGCGTAGTATAACGAGCATGGGTCAATCGCGTCGCATTGTGCTGCGGGCCTGCCTCGCGGCGGCCGCGGCGGGCCTCCTGGCGGCCAGCCCCAGCCCCAATCGCCAGGCACAGACACAAGCGCAGCTTGAGGCATTGAAGGCCCGGATCGCGGCCATTCGCGACCAGGTCAGCCAGGATGCGGCGGCGTCGGATCGCGGTGCCCAGGCCCTGCAGGCTGCCGAGGAGTCCGTGGCCGCGGGGCGTGCGAAGTTGGCGGACCTGCACCACGAGCGCGCCGAGCGCAGCGCCCACCGCGCCAGTCTGGCCGCCGAGCAGCGCAGCCGCGAGGCCGCCGTGGCCGATATGCGTGCGGGGCTGGCCCAGCAGATGCGCGCGGCCTACATGATCGGCCGCGAGGAGCCGTTGAAACTGCTGCTCAATCAGCAGGACCCGGCCCGGGTGAGCCGGATGTTCGTGTACTACAGCTACTTCGGTCGCGCGCGCGCCGGCGTGATTGCGGCCATCGACACGGACATTCACCAGCTGGCCGATCTCGACGCGCAGCTGGCCGCGGACGAACAACGGTTGGACGCCCTGCAGAGCGCCACCACCGATGAACTCGCCCAACTGGAGGCGGCGCGCGCCCAGCGCGATGCGGCCCTGGTCGCCATCAAGGCCGATTCGCGCAATAGCGCCCGGATGCTGCAGCGACTGCAGGGTCAGCAGGCGGCGCTGAGCGCGCTGTTGGCCGACCTGAAGCGCGCGCTGCAGCCGTTTCCCGACGATACGAACGGTGCCTTCGGGTCCCTGCGCGGCCATCTGGCCTGGCCGGTCGGTGGACATCTTGCGGCCCGCTTCGGGCAGGTGCGCGCCGGCGGCCTGAAGTGGGACGGCATGCTGATTGATACGGAACGCGGCGCGGATGTGCGCGCCGTATACCGGGGGCGCGTGATTTATGCCGACTGGCTGCCGGGCCTGGGACTGCTCACCATCGTCGATCATGGCGATGGCTACCTCAGTCTCTACGGTCACAATGACCGGCTGTACAAGGCCGTGGGCGACACGGTGGCGGCGGGTGAGGTGCTCGCGGCCAGCGGCGACAGTGGCGGCAGCAGCCGCCCGCAGCTGTATTTCGAAATTCGTAAAGGCAGCCGTCCGGTCGACCCGGGCCCATGGTTTCGCCAGCCCGCCCCGGTTAACAATTAGTGAATGCTGCAATGCAGCATATGTGTAGCGCAGGACATTGTGCAATTCGCCAACTGGCGCAAGGTTCCCGGACAGCGCATTTGCGATGTTGGCGACTATGACCGGACCGGTGTTCAAGGGCGCAAGTAACGAAGTGTGGGGGTGGCTCGAGCCGTTCTCACAGTTGTTCCGCGTCATGATGCCGCGCGCGGCGACCATCGCGGTGTACAACGCCGCCGGGCGCATGCGTTGGTCGAACGACTCGACCATGGGCCCGGATCTGACGAGTCGCGTGGATGCGATGCTGCCGGTCGCGCACGACCGCAGTTCCGGTGACGGCACGCTCGAACTGCTCGGCGAGCAGCCGGCGTACCTGTTCTGGATCCGCGCCGACAGCGGCGCGTTGCTGGCCGTAGTCGCCGTGCTGACCCGCGCGGCCCCGAACGAGGCCGAACCGCGCGGCTTCTCCTTCACCCATTCCCTGCTGCGCCCGGCCCTGGAGTGCCTGCGGCGCGAACTGCTGGCGATGCACACCATTGAAGAACTCAAGGCGTCGATCGGCGAACTCGATGAGGATCTGGACCTGCTGCTGGCGGATGCGGCGGATGCCAACATGGCTCCGGATGGCGCCGATGAACTGAAGAACCTGCTGCAGCGAATGGTCGGGCATCTCAAATGCACGGTGGCGGCGCTGATCGTTCCGGAGAAGGGCATCGCGCTGGTGCGCGGCGCCAGCGAATCGAAGGCCGACGGACAGCTCATCGCGCGCGCGCATCGACAGCTGCTGCAGATCGCCAATGCCAATTCGCATCCGGTGATTCTCAATGACACGCACGGTGGCCCGCTGGCCAATGTGATTTCGTGCCGCGCGCTGGTATGTCCGGTACGCAGCGGCGGCGGCCGCGGCATGGGCCTGCTGGCCTTGCTGCGCGATCCGCTGGCCCCGGAGTTCAGCCTGCGTGACGGCCGGGTGGCCGAGATCCTCGCGCGCCGCGCCGCGGTGGTGGTGGCGGGCCACTACGATGCACTGAGCGGGCTGTATACGCGCAGCGCGTTCGAACAGCGCGTCCGCTCGATCGTGGCCGAGCGCACCATTCACAGCACGCCGTGGAGCGCGTTGTATGTGAACTGCGATCGGCTGCATGTCATCAATGACAACCACGGCATGCATGTCGGCGATACCGTCATCGGGCAGCTGGGCGAACTGATCCGCGGCCGCCTGCCGCCGGGTGCGCTCGCGGCGCGCATTTCGGGTGACCGCTTCACGGTGCTGCTGCCCACGGAAGTCGATGACGCCGGCCGCTTCGCCGAGTCGCTGCGCGTGGGCGCGGAGATGCTCAGCGCGCTGCATCCGGGGCAGGACATCAGCATTACGATCAGCATCGGCGTCGCGCCGCTGGAAAACGGTCGCGGTGGCGAACTTGCGCATTCCCTTGCGGCCGCGGAAACCGCCTGCAAGGCCGCCAAGGACCGCGGCCGCAACCGCGTGGCGACCTACCAGGTGGCCGACCAGAGCATCATCCGCAGGTTCTCCGACATCGACGTGGTGACGCGGGTGCGCGAGGCGCTCACGCACAACCGCCTGCACCTGGTCGCGCAGGCCGTTACCCCGTTCAACGAGTCGGCGCAAAAACCACCACATTTTGAGTTGCTGCTGCGCATGATCGGCAATGATGGCGCAACGCTGGGCCCGGACACTTTCCTCTCGGCCGCGGTGCGCTACCAGATGATGGCCGACATCGACCGCTGGGTCGTCAAGCGCGCGATCGCGCTGCTCAAGCCCTATGCGGACGCACTGCAGTCGCGGCCGTGCGTCTTCTCCATCAACTTCTCGGGCCAGTCGCTCGGGGATGACGAGTTCCCGGATTTCCTCTTCGACAGTGTGCAGAGGAGCGGCATCAATCCGAAGGTCTTCTGTTTTGAGCTCACCGAAAACGCGACCATCCTCAACCTGTCGCGCGCCGAAGTGGTGATGCGCCGTCTGCGGCGGATGGGCTGCGAGGTGGCGCTGGATGACTTCGGCACGGGTCTGTGTTCCCTGTCCTACCTGCGGCAGCTGCCCGTTACGATGCTGAAGATTGATGGCAGCTTCGTGCGCGATGTCCTGCGCGACCCGCGCGCCGACAGCATGGTCCAGGTGATTGCCCAGCTGGCGCGTACCATGTCACTGGACACCGTCGCAGAGTATGTGGAAACTGATGAGATCCGCGAGCGGATCGCGCAGCACGGCGTCGACTACGCGCAAGGCTATGCCATCGGGCGGGCGGAATCCTTCGAGGAACTCCTCAAGCATCTGCCCCAGCTCAATGGCGGGGCAGCGGCTTTGTGCACGTCCACCGCGGCGGTGTCTGCGGCGCTCGCGCTCGGTCGCGGCTGAAGCGCCGCGAGCGCATTGATCCGCGTTTCGATGATCTTCGAAGGTTGAGCCTTGAGCGTACTGCATTTCCTGATCGATACCTTTCTGCACCTCGACCGGCATCTGGGCGCGGTGATTGCGCTGTATCACACCTGGATCTACGGCATCGTGTTCGCGCTCATCTTTGCCGAAACCGGACTGGTGGTGACTCCGTTCCTGCCGGGTGATTCCCTGCTGTTCGCCATCGGTGCGCTGGCCGCGGTGGATACCACCGGCACCTTGCGCGCACCGCTGATGTGGGTACTGGTGTGCGTGGCCGCAATCCTTGGCAATACCAGCAACTATGCGATCGGCCGGGCCATCGGCCCACGTGCATTCTCGGGCCGGATCCGCCTGTTGAAGCCGGAACATCTGCGCCGTACCGAAGCTTTCTTTGCGCGTCACGGCGCGCTGACCATCCTGCTGTCGCGCTTCCTGCCGCTGTTGCGCACTTTCGTGCCCTTTGTGGCCGGCGTCGGCCGCATGCGCTACGTGATTTTCCAGGGCTACAACATCCTCGGCGGCATCGCCTGGGCCACGCTGTTCATCTGGGGCGGGTACCTGTTCGGCAACATCCCGCTGGTGAAGAATAATTTCGGGCTGGTGACCGTGGGAATCATCGGCGTGTCGCTGGTGCCGATGGTGTGGGCGCTCATCAATGACCGTATGGTCAGCGCGCCGGGCGCGGCTCCGCCTTAGATCGGATCCGCCACCGTCACGCGATTGCGACCTTCGCGCTTGCTGCGATAGAGCGCGGCATCCGCCTGGCGCAGCAGCGCCTCGGCCGCCGCCCCGCTCGGCGCGCCGGCACGGCCATCCAATGCCGCGACGCCGAAACTGGCGGTGAACTTCAACTCACCGGTGTCGGTTGCGAGCGCACCGCCCTCGCACAGGCCGCGGATTTCCTCCGCGACCTTCACGGCCGCGGCCAGATCCGTGTCGGGCAGCACCACCACGAACTCCTCCCCGCCATAGCGGGCCACCCAGTCCACGTTCGCGCGGATCGCCCCGCACGCCAGGGCGACAAACCGCTGCAGTACCTGATCGCCCACCAGGTGACCATGCAGATCGTTTATCGATTTGAAGAAGTCCAGATCCGCCAGGATGGCCGAGAGCGCGTGGGGTAGCCGTCGCGCCTGCTCGACCTCGTGCATGAGCTGTTCATTGAGGTAGCGGCGGTTGTAGGTGTTGACCAATGGGTCGGTGATGGAGAGGCGCTGGATCTGTGCGTTGGCGTCGCGCAGCGACTGTTCGAGCTGCACGATGCGTCGACCCGCCGCCAGGCGGGCCAGCAGCTCCGCCTCATCGGCGGGCTTGCGCACATAGTCATCGGCACCGGCATCGAGCCCGATCACGACGCTGCGCGTGGATATCTGGCCCGTCAGCAGCAGGATGTACAGATAGCCGGGCAGGCGGGTCGCGCGCACCTTGCGGCACAGCGTGGGTCCGTCCATGCCGGGCATTTCCCAATCCGTGACCAGCAATTGGAAGCGCCCGGTGGCAAGTTTCCCGAGTGCCGTCGCGCCGTCACTCGCCGTTTCGACTTCGTAGCCCCCCCGCCGCAGCATGCGCTGGGTCAGCAGCAACTGCGTGGGCTCATCTTCCACCAGCAGCAAACGCAACGGCGTCGGGTTGCTCACGCCCCCATTCCCGGGAAATGCACTTCGATGACGCTGGCGCATTCATCCAGCGTCGCCTGAATCTGCTCGATCACCCCGCCCAGCTCCGCGAAGGGTTCGACCATGGCCGTGTGCTCCAGCGCCAGCGACAGATCGGTGATACGTCGGGCGCACACGCTCCCGGCGCCACCCTTGAGTTTGTGCGCCAGGGCCTTCAGCTGCGTGCGGTCCTGGGCGGCAATGGCCTGCCGCAACTCCACGAGCAGTCGGGCGCTGCTGGCCAGGAAGGTCCGGCACAGCTCGGCCATGAACTGCGGATCATCGCCGACCAGTACCTGCAGGCGTTCGATGTCCAGTGCCGGCGCCAGCACCCGCAGCGGCTGCGAGCCGGTGGCATCGCGGGCCGCGGCACGCGGATCGCCGAGTCCGTGACGATCGAGAATGTCGCGCAGCCGTTGCGGCTGCAGCGGTTTGGTCAGCAGGCCATCCATCCCGGCGGCGCGGCAGCGGTCCAGTTCGTCGGTCATGGCGCTGGCGGTGAGGGCGATGATGGGTACGCGCCGCCCGCCCGCCTCGGCGCGCCGTATTTCGCGGCACGCCGT
>DATHOA010000041.1:0-25009 GCA_035485475.1 Steroidobacteraceae bacterium
TCAGCAACGCTACTGCCGCGAGGATCATGCCTGACTGGCAGTAGCCGCACTGAGGAACGTTTTCCGCGATCCACGCGCGCTGGACGGGATGACTCTTGTCCTTCGACAGCCCTTCAATGGTCACGATGGATTGGCCGCTCACCGCGCTCACCGGCACGACGCAGCTGCGCGTGGGCCGACCGTCCAGCAACACAGTGCAGGCGCCACACAGTCCCAGGCCGCAACCGAACTTCGTCCCGGTCAGCGCGATTTCATCCCGCAATACCCACAGCAGTGGGGTATCTGCCTCGATGTCGACGCTGTGGTCTGTGCCGTTGATATTGAGAGTGACCATGTTCAAGTTCTCGCGCTCTTGAGTGAGAGCTGATTCCTGGAGAGCGGCAGTGATCGCAACCGCTGTCCCGTCGCAGCATAAATGGCATTGCCCAGTGCTGGAGCAATGGGTCCCGTGCCCGGCTCACCCACACCCCCGGGCGCAGCTGTGCTCGGCACAATGTAGGTCTCGACCGTCGGCATTTCGGCTAGCGTCAGCGCCGGATAGTCGTTGAAATTCGCCTGCATGACCGCGCCGTTCTTGAGCGTGATCTCGCCGCGCACCGCCGCCGTCAGGCCAAACGCCATACCCCCTTCGAGCTGCGCCCTGATGTTGTCCGGGTGAACGGCCACGCCACAATCGATGGCCTGCACCACACGATGCACCGTGACGAAGCGGTCCTTGACCGCTACCTCAACGATGGTCCCGATGAAGCTCCCGAAGGCCTCGAACGCCGCGATGCCGAAAGAATGCCCGGCGGGCGGATGCTGCCAGTCGGCCTTTTCGGCCATCAGATCCAGAACCGCCAGCTGGCGTCGGGCGCCTTCGCTGTCGTGCTGCAACATCGCGCGCCGGAACTGGTACGGATCCTTTCCGGCGGCGCGCGCGAGCTCATCGATGAAGCCTTCCATCATGAACGGATTGTGCGAGTGGTTGACCGAGCGCCAGAATCCAAAGCGCACGCCCAGGTCCTTGTTCAGGCCCGTCACGTAAAAATTGGGAATCTGATAGTGCGCGTCCGCCACCGCCTCGACGAAGAAGGGCGGGCCACCCGGACGGCCAATGGCAGGTGCCGAGGCGCTGATCACCTTAGCTTCGAGTGCCACGAGCTTGCCGGCCGCGTCCAGCCCGCCGCGGAATCGGATCGCAGCGGCCGGTCGGTAGAAGTCGTGCTGGATGTCTTCCTCGCGGCTCCAGATCAGCTTCACGGGTTTGCCTTGGGTGGCCTTCGCAGCGGTCACCGCCTGCGTCACAAAATCCGCCTCACCGCGTCGGCCGAAGCCCCCGCCGAGATACTGCACATGCACCTTCACGCGAGCCGGCGCAATGCCGAGCGCCGCGGCGGCAGCCGTCTGGGCCGCCTGCGGATTCTGGGTGCCACACCAGACCTCGCAGCCCGCATCCGTGACCCGCGCCGTGCAGTTCATGGGCTCCATGCAGGCATGTGCCAGATACGGGACCTCGTAGCTTGAGTCCACGCGTTTCGCAGCGCCCGCCAGCGCCGCCTCAACGTTCCCGTCGTGGCGAGCCACGATGCCCGGCTCGTCGAAGCCGGCGCGCAGGTGTTTAGACACTTCCTCACTGTCGAGTCCGGCAAGATGGCCCAGGTCGTACTCGACATGGACGCGCTCAAGGGCCTTGCGCGCCTGCCAGTAGGACTGCGCGACGACAACCACGCCATCCTCGAGAGGCACGCAGGCACGATACGCGGGCATGTTCTTGCACGCGCTGTCATCGAAGGATTTGAGCTTGCCACCGAAGGTGGGACAGGTCCTGACGGCTGCGTACAACATGTCGGGAAGCGTAACGTCGATACCGTATCGTGCGCTGCCGTCCACCTTGTCCGGAACATCGACACGGGGCGGAGAGGTGCCGATTACGGTGTACTGTGAGACCGTCTTGAGCGGCGGGTCCTGCGGAATAGGCATGTTGGCTGCGAGCCGAGCCACGCTGCCGAACGAGCACCGGCGGCCGCTGGGCCCGTGAATGACCTCGCTGCCATCCGCCGTGCAGTGCATGGGGGACACTTTCCAGTTCTGCGCAGCCGCCTGCAGCAGCATGATTCTCGCGGCCGCGCCAATCCGCCGCAGCTCCAGGTACCAGCCACGGACCGAGAAACTCCCGACCGTCGCCTGCAACCCGAACAGTGGGTTGTTGTAGATCGCCGCCGCTGGAGCGTCGGCCACTCGCAATCGCCCCCAGGCCCCGCCCAGCTCCTCCATGATGATCATCGGCAGGGCGGTATGCCCGCCCTGTCCCATCTCCACCGCCGGGGTGATGATGGTAATGCCATCGTCTTCGCCGATCTGCAGAAAGGCTGACGGCGTTCTGGGCGGACGCGCCGCTCCAGGCGCCGCCTGTCGGGCGGTCTCCTGGGCGGGCAACTCCAGGCTCAGCGCCAGCCCGGAAAGGGCCACCGCGCCGCCCACGAACTCGCGCCGGTTGATGTAAGCCATCATTCGTCTCTTGAACCGTGAATCGAGTGCAATGATACGCCGCCCCGCATTCCAGCGCATGCGCGCCAGGACCAACTCTTTCGGGCGCAGGAAATCAAGCGGGAAACGCTGACTAGGCCGACAGGCGGCTAAAGCGCCTCCATGGGCGCGAAGTCTGCTTGGAAGTCGTCAGGTTGACCCTGGTCCGCATCTGCTTGCGCATTTTGCATGTGGCGCCGGCGATACTCGGTGGGAGTCAGTCCGTAGCGCCCTTTGAAGCGCCGCGAGAAATGTGCCTGGTTGGCAAACGCCCATCGGAACGCGACTTCACCGATTGATATGGAGTGGCCGCGGCCTGAGATCAGGTTCTGCTGCGCCCTTTCCAGCCTTTGATTCCAGATCCACTCGGTAACGCTGGTTTGTCGGGTCGAAAAGAGTCGGCTCAGATGCCGCACGGAGATATTCAAGTGGCGCGCAAGCATCGATGCCGACAGATTCGGATCGGAGAGATGCTCGGCGATAAATGTCTCGGCACGCAGCAGCTTCCACAACACCGCATCCGGGTGATCGCCGGTAAATCTCCGGTCAGAAGGCGCAAGCAGCGCTCGTACGAGCAGACGACACTTCGCCGCCACACATTCCGCCTGTGCGACATACGGGTTGTCGACGAAATCGACGGCCGTAGCACGCAGGGTGCTGGCGAGAAGGCGTCCGGAAGGAAGTCGCGCGTCCACCTTTACCGGAGACCGGAAGCAGTCGGCCGCGGCCGACTCCAGCAAGTGGCTGGTCTGGACGTCAATCACAATGTGACGACTGTCGCGAGTGAGCCCATGAAGGTATGGGATGTCCGAGGCGTAGGCCACCAGGTCTCCCGGATGGATCGGAATGCATTGTCCCGACTGAAATACAAAACCTTCGCCTTCAAGCAGCAGACACGCGAATACTGAATTCTTCGGATGGCTGCGAACCATCGGGGTGGAGCGTTCGACGACATGTTCGTTGCCACGCAGATCCGCGATCCGCACCGTCTCGAGATTGAAGATGCGCCCGCGGGCCCTAAGTCCTTCTGGGGCAAACGACGCGCACCGCAGGCCGACCAGCACGGATGCATTGTAGGACTCCCAGTACGCGACCCGCCGCTCGGGCGATACCTGGTTCGTTGACACCTCTGCGGCCCGAACCAGTCCCTTGCTCATGGTCCGCCCGTTCTTTCGCTGCGATGAACCGCATTCAATTGACTAGTCAACGAGCATTGTTCGGCCAGTCTTTCGTTGCCTTGCGGCAACAGATCCGCTGGAGACATGGTTTGCGTCCATCCTGGACAAGCGCAGGGATGCTTGCGGCGGTAGTTTAGACACGCGGCCAGAGCGAATGAAAGGCGCGTGCCCTCGTCTGCCGGGAAATTGCCGGCACGCGCACGGATGTTGCGTCTGGTTTGAACAATTCGTCAGCTGTGGGGAACACACAGCGCTGCCGAGCCGGGGCCCCGATGGGCCCAGGTGAGGTCGATAGTCTGTTGAGGGGGGTAATGATGCGCACTTTGTGCCGTATGGCCATGTCCGGTGGAGCCCTGTTGCTGTTGAGCAAGTTTGCTGCAGCGCAAACTGCCGCGGTACCGGATACCAACGAGGGTGGTCTTCAGGAAGTGATCGTCACCGCGACCAAGCAGTCGGCGGTTGATGTAAACAAGGTGCCAATCAGCATCAGCGCCTATGGTGCGCTGGAGATGGATCAGCGCGGGATCCGCGATATTGCGGACATCGCGGCCATCACGCCAGGCTTGACCTTCTCCCAGCAGAACAATTTCGGGACGCCGCAGACGAATATCGAGATTCGCGGTATCCAGTCGCGCACCAGCGCCCCGACCACAGGCATCTACCTGGACGACACACCCCTGGTGGGCCGGGCCAACAACGTCAACACCGGCATGAACGGGGGTTTCCCGGTCGTATTCGATTTGGACCGTGTCGAAGTTCTGCGTGGACCGCAGGGCACCTTGTTTGGTGCCAGCTCCGAGGGCGGAGCGGTGCGCTTCATCACCAAACAGCCCGACCTGAATCAAAGCAGCCTGTATGCGCGCAGCGAAGTGGCCTACACCGAGGACGGGGCGCCCAGCGTGGAAACGGGTATCGCCGGGGGTGCGCCGATTATCGATGGGACGCTGGCGTTTCGCGCCAGCGCCGATTACCGGCGCGACGGCGGCTGGCTGAACCGCGTTGAACCGCCGGTGGGGGCCGGTCCGTTCACGACGGCCATCAACCCGGCTTCCCCGGGCGGAGCGCTTCTCGAGTCCGACGCGAACGCGAGCAGCACCAAGGTGGCCAAGGTGGCGCTGACCTGGGCGCCTTCCGACTGGTTGCGAATTACTCCCTCGGTGTACTACCAGAATGTCCATACACAGGATTCCGGAAGCTATGATCTTACCTTCTCGGATCCGGACAATGGCCAGTTCAACATCGCGCATTCCCAGCGCCTGCCGTCCGATGATCCGAACGTCGTAGCCGCGATCAAGCTCGATGCCGTGCGAGGCGACATCGCGATCTCGTCCGTGACGTCCAATTACACGCGGCGTGTCACCTGGGAGACCGACTACACGCAGTACCAGGACTATGCATTTTTTGGCAATCCATGGCCCCTCACCGGCGCGGCCAATGATTACGGCACCGGATTCTATGAAACGTACCAGAACGCGACCTCCGAGGAACTTCGCTTCTCGTCGGTGAATGCCGACTCCCGCCTGACCTGGGTGGGTGGTGTGTATTGGGAGCATGCGCGGCAGGAGGACTCGGTGTACGTGGTGCATCCGGACCTGCCTGACCTGGTGCAGGATTTCTTCGGACAGTCGATCACGGCCGTTCTCGGTGCCCCGCCATACCTGGGACAGTTCGTGGCTTACGACGATGTCTTCACGACGGATGACCAGACGGCACTGTTCGGCAATGTCGACTTCAAGTTCACCCCGACCTTGAAGGCTTCGGCCGGCGTGCGCGTAGCCTACGCGACATCACATACCTTCCTGCACTACGACGGCTCCTTCAATGGGGGTCCCGGATTCTTCTCGGGCAATGAGATAGACAAGCCCGTGACGCCAAAGGCGGACCTGACCTGGCAGCCGACGTCGAACACGACCTACTATCTGTCGGCCGCCAAGGGCTACCGTGTCGGCGGCGTGAATCCGCAAATCAACAACACGCAGCCTGCCTGCCAGACCGCGCTCGCTACCGACGATCTCACCGGCAAGCTGTCGCGGACCTACAATCCGGATACCCTGTGGAGCTACGAGCTGGGCGCCAAAGGGACATTCGCGGACAACCGCCTGGAGGTCCAGACGAGCGTCTATCACATACGCTGGAATGATATCCAGCAGGCGGCCCAGATCACGGGTTGCGGATTCGCCGCGGTCTTCAATCTCGGCACTGCAACCAGTAACGGAGCCGACCTGTCGCTGCGCGCGGCGGCCACCGATGATCTACATCTGAACCTGCAGATCGCCTACACGGACGCCCATTACAACACCTCGGAAGGCAAGATCGTAACGGCGGGCGATGTCATCGGCGGTCCGGCTATTTCCACCGGTACAGCCGTACCGCCGTTGACCGTGACGGTGAGTGGCGAGTACACCTTCCCGCTGTTCGACAAACAGGGGTACTTGTGGCTGGAGGACGCTTATCACAGCGCCAACACGGGCCCGTTCAGCACCCACAACCCGGCCAACATCATCGTCTATGACCCGGACCTGGTCCCGGATCCGGCCACCAACATGCTCAATTTCCGTGCTGGCGTGCGATTCACGCACCTGGATCTTTCGTTGTTCCTGAATAACGCGCTCGACGCCCACCCGCAGCTGTCGCTGGAACATACAAATCCCGGCGACCCCCGTTACCAGGCCGTGACGTTCCGGCCACTTACGGTTGGCCTGACCGCGAGCATGCGGTTCTAACTAGATGGACAGCAAGCGATCAAAAAATGACCGGTAGCGACGCAAAGCCAGTCTGAGCTCCTCCGTGGAGCCTTGCTCGCCCTCGAGTGCAGCTCGTTGACTCGCAAATGTCTCCGCCAAACTCTTGATGACTTGCGCTACCAGCTCATCTCCCTGCCGGACTGCGCTTTTGGGGTCATCAACAAAACCCTGTTGAACAACGCTCCAACGAGCGCGAAAGTCCCCGGCCGCTGCCTCGGAGAAAAGGGGTGCGAGCTCCTCGCGGCGCTTCGGCCCGCCGACGTTGGTATCCGCAAGCTCTGGCAATGCATCGCTATTTGCCGATGCGGCCAGATCCGCAGTGGTCAGAGTCTTTGGCCGTGACTCGCCGTTCATCGTGATGTTCATGGGTGCACCGCCACGCTATGTCGAGGCCCATCGGCCACTGGAATTGCTTGGATTTCAAGAAGGTCCGAAAAGAGGGTGCGGTAGTGCACGAACGCCTTGCGCAGTTCCTCGGTATCGGCTTCGCCGCGCGTGTCCCGTGCTGCAATGACTTGTGCGGCGCGGTACGCTTCGACGACAGTCGGATGATCGACAGAAATATCTGCGGCGCGCCGTTCGAAGTCTCCCATCGGGTAGCCCCGTGCCGTCATGACCTCTTGAACCAGCTTTTCCGCCTGCGCCACTGCACCGCTCGGATTATCGACAAAAACACCCTGGACGCGCTTCCAGGCCTGGCTGAATTTTGCAGCTTGTTCCGCCGTCAACGGCTCGATGTTCAGTTTGGCCATCCGGGCCTCGCGCTGACGAAGCTCGGTTTCGGCCTTCGATTGGCCGCCGAGCCGCTCAACTGCTCGATCATATTCCGGACCGAACTGCTTCCTTAATCGCAGCGACTGCCGCTTGCGGTGAAGGGTTGCGACCATGACCGCCGCCGTCGCCGCCAGGACCAGGATGGCCACGAGGATAATAGTGGTGGTGCTATGCATTGCTGCCTGCCCAAAAGGTTCGAGGCCAACGTCCGATGATGGGAATGCTCCTCGATCCATCGCATGGCCGTAACCGGCCAGCATGCGAAAGCGACGTAGGCGTTAGCCCACGCAGTGGGCCTTCACGGAACGGCAGCGCCGGAGCTAGGCCGCGCGCGCGGCATATTCGACGCGATTGCGTCCCGAGCCCTTGGCCGCATACAGCGCCTCATCGGCGCGGCCGATGAGATCCTCGGCACTGTCCGATGCGGCTGCCAGCCACGCGACACCGAGGCTCGCGGTGACACGGAACTCGGATCCCTCGTAGCAGAATGGGATTTCGCCAATGATCTGGCGCAATCTTTCCACTAGCGGGGAGGGCGACAGCGGTGCGGCCTGAGGCAGGACCAGGAGCAATTCTTCGCCGCCATAGCGGCCGAGGGCGTCACCGGACCTCAAACCTGCGGGTAATTTTGCACCCAGGGTGCGCAGCACCGCGTCGCCGGTCAGATGACCCATGGTGTCGTTGATGCGCTTGAAATGATCGATGTCAATGAGGGCAACTGCCAGCGGCGTGCCGGACAGCCGGGCCGTAGCGATCTCACGCGCCAGGATCTCCAGGATTGCCTGCCGATTCCATAGTCGCGTCAAGGCATCGCGAGTCGCACGCTCCAGCAGGGCCTCACGCTCCTTGAGCTCGCGCTCCAGAACACGGCGACGAGCTTCGAGCCTGGACACGCTCCACTTCCACGCCGCTGCGAGCAGCGCAGCCAGTAGCGCACCGATCAGTAATCTGAACCACGCCGTTTGCCACCATGGCGGCAGAATCTGGTAAGCCAGCTGTACCCGCGGCGAAGCGCGCTGATGGTCGGCATCGACCGCCATCGCTTCAAAGACGTACCGCCCGGGCGTCAGTCCCGGGTAGTGCGCATGGAAGTCATGCGTCTCGAACCAGTCATCACTGAGCCCCCGCAACCGCACCTTGAGAAGCGTCGCCTTGGGGTCGCCAAAGTCCAGATCCTCCAGATGCACATCCAGTGCCGGGAACGGACTCCACTTCAAGCGTGACGGGGTGCGTGGATCGAGTTGTGTCGTGCCCAATGTCGCCTCGGAGATGCGCAGCTCCAACGGCGTGGTCTGAATCAGCCGCTCGGGCCGGATGACGTGCGTCAAGCCACCGCTGGTGCCGATCCAAATCGATCCGTCCGCGTCGGCAAGCACGGCATTCTGATCCGTGTCATTCCAGATCAGTCCGTCTGCTTGACCGAACTTGCGCCAGGACTTGCCGTCGAATAGGGCGAAACCGTCGTCTGTGCCGGCCCACAGCCAGCCGCGCGAGTCGACCTGCGTAAAATAAATCACCGCCTTGGCGATATTGGGGTCGTCGATCCACTGTGATTGATCGGCAAGGGATCCGCGAACATGCAGATGCAACAGTCCATGAGAGGCGCCGCCCGCCCAAAGCCATCCGTCGTGCCCCGCACTGACCGCTGCGAAGCCGGCGCCGGTGGGATCCGCGACTTTCAGCATGGACCAGACGTGGTGGGACCAGTGTAATAGGCCGCCCTGCGTGGCGAACCAGAGGCTGCCTGCCGCATCCTCGGCGGCATCGGTGACTTCGCCCAGGCCACCCGGTGCCGCCACGGATTCCACGCGCGTCGATCCGGCAGCAATTGTGCTGATGCCGTGATTGCTGCAGATCCACAGCCGGTCGGTCGAATCGACGAACAGCTTGCGAGTCTGCGGGATGTTCGCAATCAACACCGCGCGGTGCGTGCCACTGGCCACCGTGAACAGCTGACCGGTCGGCAGGCCAAGCCAGAGGCTGTTGTCAGCGCGTTTGGCCATGACCTGCACCTCGCCCGCCGGCAGTCCATCCAGGCGACAGGGCACCGCTTGACGGGTCGTCTCGGCGATTTGCAGGCAGCCGGCCCGGCTCCCCATGGTGATCGCGTGGTCGGGCCCGCGAAGCACAACCCAGACCGGGTTGGTGCTTTGGCCTTGGCGCACGGTCCAGGATTCAAAGGCGCCATATCCGAGCCAGCGCCACAGGCCGTGACCCGACATACCCAGCCACACTGCACCGTCACGGCTGGACAAGAGAGCAGTAATTTCGGGCGTGGTGATGCCATTCTCGGCGTTGAGCTCCTCCCAGTGGTCATGTTGCCAGCGGACGAGCCCAAAATCGCTGCGCGTCAGGACGTGGCCCTGCTGATCCACGATCATGGGGACGCTCAGTATGCCGGCGGTAAGCCTCCCATGCGGTGCATCACGGTTATCGAATGCGCGTGCACCGGGGCGCAACACCACCACATGCTCCAGTCCCCGCGCCCACACGCGGCCCTCACCATCCATAACAAATGTGCGCCAGGCATCGGGCGGAACGCCGGATTGCACATTCCAGGCATCGACCTTGCCGTTGTTGATGCTGCAGATTCCAGCCCCGCATCCGAGCCAGATGCGACCGTCATGGTCCACAAACAGGCTACTCAAATGGGCGAGCGCCGGCAGCGCTCGCAGCTGCTCGTCCGTAATGTAGCGGCGGCTGTGCCATACCTCGCCGCCCGGGGAGGCCGACAGTTCCAGCAGTTCGTCCTTGTCGATCACCAACAGGCGGTCCGGTGCGGGTGCGGCGAGGCGTGATCCTGACTCAACGGTGAGGGAGCGGCCCTCGGGTCGGATCGGATGGAATTGGCGCCCGACACGCAGGTACAGATCGTGCGAAGTGCCTACCCACAGCCGGCCGGAGAGGTCCTCGACCGCGCTATGGACGTTGGTGTCCTCAAGGCCCTGGGCTTCAGCGAAGCGCTCGAAGTCGGCGCTCTCATGGCGAAACAATCCGTTTTCGGTGCCGATCCACACATAGCCTGCCCGATCCTGCAGCAGCCAGGTCACTGATAGATTGGTCAGACCATCCTGTTGGACGTACTGGCGGAAGGTGAATTGCTGCGCAGTGGCCCCGCGGGCTACGCACAGCAGCAGTAGCAGCGCACTGCACAAGGCCAGCCGCGACCAGGCCCGCGACGCGACACCGACGTCGAACCATAACCACCAGCGACTCGTGACACAGCTCACAGATTGTGTTGGCTCGTTTGAGCCGGCAATTCAGCTCCAATAGGCGAAACCTATCTCAGCCGTGCTGCGAATGGGGTGATTCATCTCTCGCTGGCGAAGATACGTTGCAGGGGCGGCAACACGTTGGCGATACGGAACACGGTCTTGGTCGCGACGCGTGAAAGCGCTGATTCGGCGTGCAGCCTCTTCATGTTGGCGAGGGAGCTGCGCACCGCCGCGAAGCCGTAGTCGATCATGTCGCGCTCGTAGGCGGCCAGGGCCGGAAGCAGTTCCTGCTCACCGCGGCTGACGGCAACCAGCGCCTGTCGCAGAGCCGCGGCGTCCCGCAGCGCCGTGTTGGCGCCCATGCCGCGATACGGAGTCATGTTGTGCAGCGAGTCACCCAGCAAGGTGACGTTGCGTGTCAACCATGGTTCGACGACCTGTGCGGACTTGACCGCAAAGGAACTCATACTCGATGCGTCGGCACGTTCGACCAGCCGTCGCAGCGACGCATGCCAATCGGTCATTTGAGTCAACACGAGATTCCTGGCGGTCTGGTGGGGTAGGCCTTCAATCGGGCCCGGCAGGACCAGGCGGTCCCTGCGCGCCGAGAAGCCCCACATCACGTACTCGTCGCGATCATACGGTGAGGCTGTTCCCTGCGGGTATTCGACGGCGCTGGCGAACATGAAGCGTCCGGGCGGTCCCATAAACAGCGTCGGACCATCAAAGACCTTCGGCGGTGTCTCGCGCCTGGCCGCCGCATCCAGTGCGAATCGCCCGGCAACACAGACAATTCCCGTGTCAAGACGTTGCGCTTGCGGCAATAGCTGCCCGCGCACGTGCGATCCGGCGCCATCCGCTCCAACCAGCAGGTCTGCGCTGGCCTTCGAGCCGTTGGCGAAATGGGCCGTAATGCGGCCATCCGGTGCGCCCTCGAAGCAGACAAAGGCCTGATCGAACGACACGACCTCTGCAAGACCGTCCAGCAGGATCTGGCGAAGCGCGATACGGCTCACGGGCCGCACGCTGTCCGGTGCGGCCGGATCGGCGGGGGGAATGGGAATGCTGAGCAGCCGATGTAAGCGGTGATCCATGAAGTTCACGGCGGTATTAGGCTTGGCCGACGCGGCTACGAATCGTGCAAAATTCGCCTCCGGAAGACAGGAGCGCAGTGCGCGATTGCCGGTGGCGCTGATCGTCAGTCGATAACCCTGAAGGCGATCAACCGGCGTACGGTCGCGTTCGAATACCCTGACCTCGATGCCCGCAGCATGAAGTCCATGCGCGAGGCACAGACCGCCGGTGCCGGCGCCAATGATCATAACTTGCAGCTTGCGCGGCGTGCTCATGCTTGCCCCCCGCCTGAGACATTGAAATCGTGGGCCATCCGCTCAAGTGCGCTGTCGATCTCGTGCCGCAGGGTTTTGATGCGGGCCACGACATCGCCGTCGCTCGTCATCGTCTGGCCAATCTCATCGATGATTACCGCGAACACGCCAACCAATGAGGTTGCGAGAACTTTGGCCTCTGTCAGTGACAGTGCGCCTTTGCTATCCGCGACTAACGCCTCAGCGACGGCGCGACCGTGTCGTTCAGCCACCGCCAGCCAATGCCGCCGCAGCGGCGCACTGGTTGCGACCAGATAGGGCATGCTGCCGCGGTGCTGCACTCCGGTTGGCCTGTGGCTCAATCCATCCAGGAAAGCGTGCACCTGCGCGCGCACCGCCTCTAGAAGCGACTGTGTTTCGGGCCGGTCGCGCACCATTGCAACGAAGCGGGCCTCGAAGGCTTCGTCTTCATCGAAGACCAGGGACTCCTTGGTCTTGAAGTAGTTGTAGACGGTCTGATCAGAAACCTCGGCGGCGCGTGCAATTTCGGCAATGGTGACGGCGTCAAAGCCGTGGGTTGCGAATAGCAGCAGTGCTGCATCGGCGATCTCCTGACGCGTGCGTTGTTTCTTTCGGCTCCGCAACGAAGCGTCGAGATGTTCGGCGTCGGAACTGGTCATGAGAAAAGTATAGTGACTACAAAAATAGTGTCAACCAAAAATAGGGTACATGAACGAGCGGAAGCCGCCGGCTGGCGAAACGATGTATAGAAAACTTGACGTTGAGTATAGGTATCTTTACATTCTTGCGACCTAACCCTTCGGTATGAGAAGCACCATGCCGTTTCGCGAGAAGAGCGCCTGGGTCACGTTGGCGGCAATCCTGCTGGTGTCCGTCCTGTTTGTGCTTCATGCACCCCGTCTGTCCCATCCGCGACCCGGGGATTTTCACGCGCTGCTGGCCTGTATCGTCGCTTTCGTGGTGATCGAAATTGCCGCGTTTCTGGTACTGCGCCTGCGCTATCCGGAGGATGCGCGCACCCCGATTGACGAACGCGAGCAACTCATCAACCTGAAGGCCACGTACCTGGCTTCACGCTGTTACGTCATCGGCTCCTTCCTGGCGGTCGTAACTCTTCATCTCGGCGCCAGTGCGGTGATGATCGGATACTTTGTCGTGCTCGCCTTCGTCATTGCCGAGATCGTCAAGTACGGCGCCCGCATCATCTATTACCGCCGTGGTGTCTGAGTTGGGCGGCACGATGATCAGCAACCGCATCCGCCAATTGCGCTTCGAGAACGGCGAGATGACGCAACAGCAGCTCGGACAGCGCATCGGCGTCACGCGCCAGACACTCAACGCGATTGAACTCGGCAAGTACTCCCCATCGCTCGAAGCGGCGTTCCGGATAGCCGAAGTATTTGGCGTACCGCTGGAACAAGTGTTCCAGTACAACTCAGCCGGGGATTCCACATGAATCGGCGACAGCTGAAGTTACGCGGCCTGATTGTCGGTCCCCGGGATCGCGAACCTGATGAACGATGAAATGACATATTTGTCGTCAGACCGGGGAATCTCCCCGCAGTGCAGATGTGTCCAGAACGTCGGGAAGAACAATGCATCGCCGGCCACAGGTTTTATTTTCAGACCCTGCCGATGGAAGCTGGTCTCCCCGCCTTCCGCGACGGAGTTGAGATAAACGATCACGGCCAGCTGCCGGTCCCAACCACCAGGCCCGAGCGCATCAAAGTGCCACTTGAAATGCCCTTCGTTCCTCTTGTAGTGCTGGATCTTGTAACCCGTACATCGCAGCGGCGCGACCTGCAGTGATGGAAACTGCGCGGCGATGCTCAGGATGACAGTGGTTACGGCCGAGTGCAGCCCGGTGAACGCCGCGGTCCAAATACCGTCGGTTTCGACATCCAGGTCCGTACTGACCTTCACGTTTGCTTCCAACTGCTTATCCCCGACGGGACTGGCCGTATAGCCCGGGTGTTTGCCCGGATCATCCTCGTAAAGTTCGATGAACGCGCGGCACAGGTCCTGAGAGATCAGTTCCTTCACATAGAAAATGCATTCGTCCCGGGCGAAAAGTTCCATGATCTCGCGTTCAATCGCCGTGGAAATACGGCATCAGCTCACCATACGCAGGCTATCGTCAGCAGTGCAAACGTCGCAAAACATCAACATTCTCCGCTGTCGCAAATCGTCGACAGTGCTGTGGATCGCGGGCAATTGTTTGAAGCGCGCCCGGGTGCTGGCCGCACCGAGACGCTCTACCGGTCGGCGATCTGCGTCAATACCGGTGGTGCTGCGCGCGGCGTGTTCACCGAGGCGAGTGGATAGCCGAGTTTGAGACAGTGGCTGCGGATCTCGTCCTGGAAAGCCTGTGCAACCGGTGACAGCGCGGAATCGGCTCTGCGCAAGAAGCCGACCGGACGCTCGACGGCTGCCGCGGTGACTTGCGAGCGCTGCTCCGGGTCTAGAACCAGCTCAATGAGGCGCCCGTCATCGATGGCATCTTCCACGGCGTCCATGGGCAACAGGCCGATGAAGTCGCTGCCAATCAGCGTGCTGATCAGGTAAACGACGGAGTTGCTGTCGATCAGCGTCTTGCGCGGCGCGACTCCCGTGCTGTGCGCCAGCGCGGCCAGGGCTTCGCGCAGCGGTTCGGCATCGCTCGAACACAACCAGCAATACGCCGCGAGGTCGCGGATGCTGCGGGTGGCACGACCGGCCAGGGGATGACGGGCGTCGGCAAACAGTCCGCAACGGTCGTAGAACAAGACTTCCTGCACCAGGTCCGGATCGGTCTTGACCCCATCCAGCACCGCCACCGCGAAGTCCAGATCCCCGAGGCGCAGCGCCTGGGTCAGCTCACTGGCCACTCCACTCATTACGGTCAGATGCACCGCATAGCGCTCACTGGACAGTCGCGCGCTGACCGCGGGAATCACCCGCCCGAGAAAGCCGGTGCCGCGGGCGATGCCAACGGTGATGTGTCCTACCAGGCCGTTGAACAGGGCCACGCGCTCATTGTCCAGATGACGCCATTCGGCCAGGATCCTTTTGGCACGCACGTACACCGTCTTGCCAAACGCCGTCAGCGTCACGCCCTTGGCGCTGCGCTCGAGGAGCTTCCCCCCGAAGTCCAGTTCGAGCTGGTGGATGCTCTTGCTCAACCCGGGCTGTGAAATGCTGAGCGCTGCAGCTGCCTTGCCCAAGCTACCGCCTTCCGCAGCGGCCACGAACCGTTTCAGACTACTGAGTTCCATAGGCATAGCCAGCTGTTATGGGTGGGGCCAAGGGCGCTATTAGACACTTAGGACGTGCAGGCGAACAATGAGCTGATGAAGGCTGACGCGGCCACCAAGCTGCGCGGGTAGGGGGCAAGGTGAGGAAGACCCTGAGTTTTGAGGGACGATGCTGGAAATTCGGCCACAACGTCCCCACGGACCTCATTACACCATCCCACATTATGTTCAAGACGGCCAAGGAAATGGCCGCCTTCGTCCTGGAGGGTCTCAATCCCGAATTCCCAAAGCAGGTAGCCCGCGGGGACATTCTCGTGGCGGGACGCAACTTTGGCTGCTCGTCGGGGCGCGCGCTGGCTGCCAAGGCACTTCAGGCCACGGGGGTCGGCGCGGTCGTGGCGGAACTGTTCGCCCGCACCTTTTATCGCAACGGCCATGAGATCGGCATGCCCTTGCTCGAGGCGCCGGGCATTCACGCACTCGTCAATGACGGGGACCAGCTGCGGGTGGACATCGAAGCAGGCACCGTGGAGAACCTCACCACCGGCGGATCGCTGCGCGGCAAGGTGCCTCCCGACTTTCTGCTGGACATGCTGAAGTCAGGCGGACTCATCGCCCTGCTGCAGTCGGGCGCGGCCTTCATGGACCTGCCCCAATGACCCTGCTGCTCAGCAACGAAGAGGTCGAACAGGCGCTGACGCATGAAACCGCCATTTCGGCCACGGAGCAGATACTGGGTGAACTGGCGCGGGGGCAGGCCATCAACCGGCCGCGCAGTCAGACCTACATGCCCGTCGAGTCGCGTGAGCACCCGGGGTTTCGCTACCGGTTCAAATCCCAGGAGGGGGGTGGCATCGCGAGCGGGGTATGGGCACTGCGCATTACCTCCGACATGGCGGGGTTTTCCTATACCGCAGGGGTGAAGCGGCGCCGCATCCTGCCCGCCGCCACCGGTCAGCGCTGGTGCGGCCTGGTGCTGCTGTTCGATCTCGAAAAGCTCGAACCGGTTGCGATCATGCCGGACGGTGTGATCCAGAAGGTGCGCGTGGCGGCCATGAGCGCCGTGGGCGCAAAGTATCTGGCACCGCAGACCCCGCAGGTGCTCGGCCTGTTCGGCAGTGGTTGGCAGGCCGGTGCGCACGTGGAGGCGCTGTGCAGTGTGTTTGCGTTTCAGCGCGTGAAAGTGTTCAGCCCGAACCAGCAGCACTGCCGTGATTTCTGTGAGCGCATGAGCCGCAAGCTCGAGCGCCTGATTGAGCCGGTCGACTCGGCACGCGCTGCGGTGGACGGCAGCGATTTCATCCAGGCCGCGACCGCGGCCTGGGACCCGGTCTTCGACGGCCACTGGATCGAGAAGGGCGTGTACGTGGCCTCGATCGGCGGCTCGGACGGTAGCAACAAGCGCCGCGAGATCGATGATGAAATGATCCGTCGTGCCGACATCTATGTCGTGCATGCCAAGGATGTGGCGCAACAGGACAAGTCGCCGGACATCTGGGAGGCGGCCGAGAAGGGGCTCATTTCCTGGGATGCGATCCACGAGGTACAGGAGCTGGTGGCTGGCACCGTGCCGGGACGCAGTTCCCCGCAGCAGATCACCTTGTATAACAACAATACGGGCTCCGGGATCCAGTTCGCGGCGGTCGGCGCCGCCGTGCTCCAGCGGGCACGTGCACTGGGCTTGGGGCGCGAATTGCCGACCGAGTGGTTTCTGGAATCGGTCTCACCTTAGCGCATGACGCGTGATTGAATGATGCTCAACGAACCCCGCCACCGGCAGTACCTGGACCTGATGCACGAGCGCGGCTGGGAGCGTTTGCTGTTCTACGGGGACGGCTGGCGCAAGGAGAACTTTCGCTGCCTGCTGAACCGGAATTTCTGTGGAGCGCAGATCCTCGGCAGTCTGCATCGCAGTGGGCAAGTGGATGTGGTGGTCACGGACCCCTCGGACCTCGAGTATCTCGGGCCATCCGTCAATGGCAGGATCGAGCTGTCGCTGCAGCCGACTCTCGGGCTCGAGCAGCTCCTGGGGCAGTCGCAGGTTCGATCGATCGCCATCAACGGCATGGAGCACATGCCCGCAGGTCTGGTGCGGCAGGTGGCCGAGGCCTGCGGTTCGGTGCCGCTATCCGCCACGCTGGAAATTGAAGAACTGCGTCGCATCAAGACACCGCAGGAGATCGCCTGGATCAGGCAGGCGGCACGGTTGGCGGACCGTGGCTATGAGTATTTCGTCGAGGTCGCGCAAATCGGCATGAGCGAGTTCGAGCTGGTGGCCGAGGTCGAGTCGTTCGTCAAGGCCAACGGCGCCGAGGACAACTTCATGCTGGTTGCCTCGGGCGGCACCGAGGTCACCGGCATGAAGCCGCCGACGCAGCGCAGGTTTGAGCGGGGGGATTCGATCACCACGGAGTTGACCCCGCAGATCAACGGCTACTATGCGCAGATCTGCCGCACCCTGGTCATGGGCGAACCGAATGCCCAGCAGCGACAGGCCTACGCGATTTTCGCCGAAGCGCAGCAGGCAGCGCAGGATCTATTGCGTCCCGGTGTGGATATTTCCGATGTGGCACGCGTCCAGAACGATGTCTTCCGGGCGCACGGTTTCGGCGAATATACCGGCCCGCAGTACACCCGGGTACGCGGGCACAATCTCGGGCTCTACCCCGATGAGTTGCCGCATGTGCTCGAGAACGTGCACTACATCTGCAAGCCGAACATGATCGTCATTGCCCATCCCAACACCTACCTGCCGCTGTCCGGGTACATGGTCTTCGGCGACACGCTGCTGGTGACCGAGGACGGCTGTGTATCTTTGAGCAATACACCCAAGAAGCTGTTCCAGACATGAAGCGCGGACTCATCACCTGGGACCAGGCACGCGTGCCGCCGAGTGCGTTCGCGACACGCCTGGATGCGCTCAATCAGCTCATGGAGCGCCATGCGGTGCCCGCGCTTGCCGTCTACACCGACGTGTGGCGCTCCAACGATGTTCGGTACGTCTCCAATTACATGCCGTACTGGAATCGCGCCTTCGCGGTCGTTGCGCGCGCCGAGAAGCCGGTGCTGCTGTGCTCGCTGTCGCCGCGCGTATATCCGTGGATCAAGACCGTCACCATCCACGAGACCGTGGTTCCCAGCCCAAGTCTGCCCATACAGTTGCTGAAGCTTGCGACCGATCGCGGCTGGTCGCGCCTGGGGATTCTCGATTTCGATGGTTTGCCCTATGACCTGCACACGCAGATCCGCGCCGAGCGGCTGGAGATCGTCGACATTCCGCGCGAGCTGGCGCGTGCCGCGCCGGATGCGGCCGAAATCGCCATGCATCGCCACGCGGCAGCCATCGCACGCGAGGCGCTCAGCGGGGAATTGATCGAAGCCGCCATCGGCATGAGTGAATTCAGCCTGATCGGGCGCATCGAACGGGTGGTACGTCGCGCCGGGGCAGAAGACCTGGTCGCGATGGTGTCCGACGGACGAAGGGGCTTGCGGTCCGCCACCGGGGAGAGTGTGGGTCGCAACACCTCGATCATGGCTGCGGTCGAGTACAGCGGGCACTGGGCCAAGGTTTCGCGCAACGTCGCAGGTGTCATCAGTCCGCCGTCGTCATTGGAGCGGACCGGCTACATGGAGACGCTGTCCGGGTGTTATCCCTGGCAGCCCGTTCAGCGGCAGGCACTGCCGGATGCGGCGGTTGTCGCGCTTCAGGTGGAACTCGATGGCGGCGCGGGCGTGCGCTTATTCTATGGCGACACCTGCCTGCGGCACGCCGGGCGCACCGAACTGCTATGAATGTCGTCGAAAAAATTCTGGCGCGCAAATCGGGAAAGGCCGCGGTGGCGGCCGACGATGTGGTCGTGTGCAAGCTCGATCTCATGGTCATGCATGACCTGAGCGCGAATTTCGTCATGAAGGTATTCGAGACGGCCATGGCGGGAACCGCCATTGCGGAACCTGACAAGATCGTTTTTGCGTTCGATCACAACTTCTCACCGGCGACGCGTGAAGCGGCGCAGGCGCTGGCCGATGTGCGTAAGTTTGCCGCGAAACACAACATCCGCCATGTCTTCGACAGCGGCTGCGGCAGCATCCACCACGCGATTCTGGAGTCCGGACTGGTGACGCCGGGAATGATCGTAGTGGGTTGCGATTCCCATACCCCGATCTACGGCGCTGTGGGCGCCTTCGGCACCGGGGTTGGCAATGATTCCATGGCGGGTCTGGGATTTGCGCGCGGCTGCGGCTGGTTCAAGGTGCCCGAAACCATCAAGGTCCACCTGCACGGCAACACCGGGCCTGCAGTGATGCCTCGGGATGTCTCGCAATTCCTCGTGGGCCATATCGGCGAGGACGGCGCCATTTATAAGGCGATCGAGTACGCGGGTCCGTACATCGAGGGCCTGGATGTGGTCGATCGCCTGTTGTTTCCGCTGCAGGCCATCGATGTGGGCGGCAAGTGCGGATTCGTCAATCCTGACGACAAGACGATGGAATATGCGCGCGCGCTCCTGGGCCACGACCGCTTCGAGATGTTCCACAATGATGCGCACGGCAAGTACGCCGAAGTCATTGACGTCGATGTGTCCCGCCTTGAGCCGCAGATCGCCTGTCCGCCGACCGTCGGAAACGTCAAACCGGTCGCGGCAGTGGCCGGCACGACGATCAACGTAGCCGAAATTGGTGGCAGCACCGGCGGTCGACTGGAAGATATTCGTGCGGTGGCGCGCCTGTTTTCGCAAAACCGGGTTCACCCGGCGGTACGCCTGCAGATTGTTGCGGCCTCACGCCAGATCTATCTGGCGGCGCTGCGCGAAGGATTGTTCGAGACGCTGCACGTCGCGGGCGCCAATATCTTCCCGCCCAGCGCCGGCTCCAATCAGGCCTTCAACATGGGCGCGCTGGCGGAAGACGAGGTGCTGATTTCCACTCAGGCACGCAACTTCCCGGGCCGCAATGGCCACCCGAAGTCCCGGCACTTTCTCGCCTCGGCGCTGACCGTTGCCACTTCTGCGATAACGGGACGAATCACCGATCCGCGCTCACTGTCGCCGTAGCCTGCGCGGCCGCCAAGAATGGAGAGATGACATGACTGAAACGCTCGACGTCACGCAGGTCATTAACCAGCAGCCCGTCAGCCGCTTTTTGTTCGGTGTCCTGGCGCTGTGTCTGTTGGTGACCGTCGTTGACGGCTACAACATCACGGTGGTCTCGTTTGCCGCCCCAGCGATCGTCAAGGCCTGGCATCTGAATCGCGCGGCGCTCGGGCCGCTGTTCAGTTCCAGTCTGGTCGCGGGTCTGATCGGACCATTCCTGTTCGGCGCGCTGGGTGACCGCGCCGGTCGCCGCACGGCCATGATTCTCAGCACCATCGTCATCGGCGTTTTTGGGATTGCCTCCGGCTATTGTACGTCGCTGATTCCGCTCATTGTCATCCGCTTCCTGGCTGGAATCGGCATGTCAGGTGCGCTGGCGGTGACGGTGGCCACGGTGAGCGAATTTGCGCCGCGCAGGCTGCGGGCCACCTTTGTCACCATCGTGTTCTCCGGAACTACGATTGGTTCGGGACTGCCCGGGATCATTGCGCCACCACTGCTGCAACACTATGGCTGGCAATTCCTGTTCCTGCTCGGCGGCGCGCTGCCGCTGGTACTGGTCGCCGGTGTCGCGCTGTTCCTGCCCGAGTCACCGAAATTCCTGTGCCTGAAGCCGCGGCGGTACGCCGAGCTTGGCTCGGTGCTGCACCGGCTGGATCCGAAGCTGAATGCGCCCGCCGCTGTGCAGTACCTGCTGGGCGAGGAGGCGCAAAGCCCGGGGGTTCGCTCGGCCTCGCCACTGCGGCTGTTTGCGGGCAAGCTGGTGGTGTTGACGCCATTGCTGTGGTTGGGGTCGTTCCTCGCCATGGTGGTGTTCCATTCATTCAATACCTGGCTGCCCACGCTGCTGACGGATGCGGGAATTCCCTTCAGTCGCGCCTCCCTCACCGTGGCTCTCTTTCAATTCGTGGGAACGATCGGCGGCTGGTCCATCATGCGGCCATTGGACCGCTACGGGATGATTCCGTGCACGCTGCTCTACGTGCTGTCCATACCCCTGGTCCTGGCTCTGGGACTGCCCGGCAACAGCCAAACCGTCGTGCTGTATCTGATTCCGATCGCGGGCTTTTGCATCCTGGGCCTGCACTTCGCGCAGGTGTCCTGTGTGAGCAGCGTCTATCCAACTGCCGTGCGCGGACTCGGAGTCGGGTGGTTCATGCTGTTCGCACGTGCCGGTGGTGCGATCGGACCGTCGATCGTGGGGATCCTGGTCGGCCGGCATTACAGCATGAGCACCTTGTTTGATCTCGCCGCAATTCCACTGGCCATCGGCACCGTGGCATCGGTAGCCGTCACGATCCTGTACCAGGCGCACTACCACAAGCGCCCGGATGATCTGGGCGCGCTGCCGCTCGCGCAGACCGATCCGATATAAGGCAGTTCACCATGGGAATGACCATCGCCGAGAAGATCCTGGCCACCAAGTCGGGCGCGCGCACCGTGGCCGCCGGTGAGATCGTGGATGCATACCCGGACCTGGTCATGAGTCATACGGCTACGTGGCGCTCGGTGAGCGTCATGCGCAAAATCGGCGCGACGAAACTCTATGACCCGCAACGGCTTGCGATCGTGCTCGATCACGTGGCCCCGGCCAAAACCGAGAAGTATGCCCAGGACCAGCAGACCTCGCGCAATTTCGCGCGTGAATTCGGCATTACGAAATTCTACGACGTCGATGCCGGCATTGCCCATCTGGTCCTGATGGAGAATGGGCACGTCAAGCCCGGCGATCTGATTGTGGGTACCGATTCGCACTGCACGATATACGGCGCCCTGGGTGCATTGGGCTCGGGCATCGGTTACACGGAAGTCACCTCCGTGTGGGTGACCGGCAAGCTATGGATGAAGGTGCCCAGCAGCATCCGCTTCGTTCTGAACGGCCGGTTTGCGCCCGCAGTCAGTGCCAAGGATCTGATGTTGTACCTGATCGGGAAGCTGGGTGCTGACGGTTGCGGCTACAAGTCGGCGGAGTTCTACGGCGATGCGATACCGCAGATGAGTGTCTCGGAGCGCATGACGGTGGCGAATCTGGCCATGGAAATGGGGTCGAAGTGCGTGTTCATTCCACCGGACGCCGCGACCGTCGAATACCTGCGCAGCCACGGCCTGGAGCCGACGGCGTACGAACCGGTGTTCGCGGATGCGGATGCGATCTATGAGCGCGAGCTGCGGGTCGAACTGTCCGACCTCGAACCCATGGTCGCGTGCCCTCACCAGGTGGAGAATACCAAGCCGATCTCCGCGGTGGTCGGAACCAGGATTGATCAGGCCTTTCTCGGATCCTGCGCCAACGGCAAGTACGAGGATCTGGTCGTGGCTGCCAGGATCCTCGGCGGCCGGCACGTCGATCCACGGGTGAGACTCATCGTTACTCCCGGATCGAAGCAGATCATGCTGCAGGCGATGAAGTCCGGCGTGCTGCAGTCGCTCATCGAAAGCGGCGCGCTCGTCACAAACCCCGGCTGTGGGGCGTGTGCCGGCGATGGCGGCATGATGGCAGACGGCGAAGTGTCGCTGTCGACGGCAAATCGCAATTTCGTTGGCCGGATGGGCAGCAGCAAGTCCAGCATCTATCTGTCGAGCCCGGCCACTTTGGCAGCTTCCGCGATCAAGGGTGCGCTGGCGGATCCGCGTGAATTCACCTGAGGGGAAAATGTGGAAACGCAGATAGTTGGGCGGGTATTCAAGTTTGGCGACAACGTCAATTCCGATATCATCATTGCGGGACGCTATCTGATCTATATAGAGCCGGCCGAGCTCGCCAAACATGCCTTTGAAATGCTGGGACCGCAGTTTCCGGATAAGCTGCGTGGCTACGACATCATCGTCGCCGGGCGAAATTTCGGCTGCGGCAGCGCGCGCGAGCAGGCGTCAACGGCGATCAAAGGCCTGGGAATTCGCGCAGTCGTGGCCGCATCGTTTGCCCGCACGTTCTATCGCAATGCCATCAATGATGGTTTGACGATTGTCGAATGCCCGGAAGTGGTTGCGGCGGCCAGCGAGGGAGACACCCTCAGCATCGATCTGGTCAAAGGCCTGGTCACGCACGGCGATCGCGGCTATCCGTTCCCGCAGATTCCACCCTCGGTACGCAAAATCCTCGAGCTCGGTGGATTGGCCAACTACCTGAAAGCGAATCTGCCGGCGCCGTAGCCGGTGCCGCCTGCTATATGAAGGAGATCGTGCGGATTTCCATGCTCTGACGCGGCGCAGAATCGGCGGGTGATTCGGGATCGTTGATGGCGGTGTGCCCGGTCCACTGCGGATGCGCTGAATCCGAGTCGTAAAGCTTGAATGCAAAGAGCTCCTCCGGCTGCATCCGGGAAGTGTAGTACCAGCGGTGCTGGGGGTTGTAGCTGAGATTGTAGCCGTAGAGCGGCGCCCGATTCGGGTCGTCCAGGCCCCCGCGGATTTCACTGTCATGCAGATCGCCAGCTTGTACGGTTGAGGCATCGCACAAAGCCAGCGGCGTGCGGTATACGGTGCGGATGGGGCGCCACAGATTCATCAGCACCACCCGTTTGCTGAGCCAGTAGTCGGCCTGGGCTCCGAGCAGGGGGCGCGCCACATCTTCGATGGTGCGCCGGCCATAATCCACATGGGCGCCGAAGGCCGGCAAGCGACTGTGGCTGTTGTCGGGACTGTCGCTGCGCGCCACCGGACCAAAGGCAACAGCGTGAGCTGCACTGTTGAGTCGCTTTGCCAACGCGACCGCTTCCGGATACAGCGCCTGTTCGATTTGCCCGGGGTCGTGATAATCCCGCACGGCGGTAGGTTCGCGCAGCATCGTGAAGCCATTGCGTTCGATGCTGGGGACGTCGGCCAACGAGCGCAGATCCGTGATCATTACTTCATGATCGTCGCCGGGCCAATACGATTTGTCGCGTTCGGACGCGTAGAAGATGGCCCGTTCGCCTTTGACCACGTAGCGAATCGTGGCTCTGATCTGTTGCGGGGCCTTGACTGCCACCATGAAGACTGTTCTCTTTGCGCGAACCGAGGACGAATGATAACAGAGGGGGCCGCATGAACTTGCAGGCAGTCCGTCAGCACATTGAAAGCTCGCCGCTGCGGGCCTGCCAGATCCTGGTCATTGCGCTTTGCGTTGCGGTCAACCTGCTCGATGGCTTCGATATTCTCGCGCTTTCGCTGATTTCACCGACCCTGTCGCGCGAATGGCACCTGGTCCCACAAACGCTCGGCATGTTGTTCAGCGCGGGATTGCTGGGAACCGCGGTCGGCGGATTCGCGCTGTCGCCGCTCGCCGATATCCTGGGGCGCCGCAATGCGATTGTGATCAACCTCGTTCTCATGAGCATCGGTATGACCCTATCGGCCACGGCCGGCTCGGTCGGCATGCTCGCGGCCCTGCGCTTCTGCACGGGCCTCGGTGTCGGGGCCAATGCCGGCTGCGTGGGCACGCTGACATTCGAATATTGTTCGATAAAGACCCGCACCCTGGGTCTGGGACTGGTCGTAATCGGCTATACGGTGGGTACGCTGCTGGGCGGCTACGTGGCCCCGCCGCTACTCGCGGATTTCAGCTGGCAAGGAGTTCTCGCCTTTGGCGGCCTGTGCTCCCTCGTATTGTTGGCTTTGGTGTATCTGCTGCTGCCCGAATCCCTGGACATCCTGGCCGCCCGCAAAGGGCCCAACGCACTGGCGGCGCTGAACAAGGTCCTGGCGCGTCTGCAACTGCCGGCGATGGCAGAACTTCCCGTGGCGGTCGTCAAGGCGGAGCAGGGCAGTTTGCTGGATCTGCTGCGTCGACCCATCCTGGCGCGTACCTTGCTGATGGGGCTCGCGTACTTCCTGTTCATGGTGACGGAATACTTCTTTCTCAACTGGAACAACCAGCTCACCACCAACGCGGGGTTCAGCGATGGCGATGGCATCTTCATTACCCGCCTCACGA